>NZ_CP195790.1:5187500-5492586 GCF_051465645.1 Planctomicrobium limosum
ACGTGGGATTCTGTTGCTGAAGTCTATTCGCGACTCTATTTCAAATTCCTGAAAGAACAGAGATTCGGATCGGAATGCCGGTCAACGCGCGATTGGGTGCCAAACTCAGACAAAAAATAAAAAAACTTCCAATCCCAATGGGCGCATTGGTCTGCGTCACGTCTCCACTTTGCAATCCGTTTTCGACTTCAGCTCGCGCTTGACCTGTGCCGATTTCCGAATACCTTGTCCTGCGTGTGGGGACTTGGGAGTTGTGGAAAATTACCGCAACCACCTGAGGAAATGATCGTGCGCAGCTTGCATGAAATCCCCGACAGTTGCGTAAGCGTTATTATAGCGCTCTCGACCGTACTCAAGGCGGCAGGAGTCGTCTTTCGTTTCCAGAATGAGTCTGGCAGCGTGCGGTGTCATGATGTCAACCGCCTGACAAGGGGTTCAGGCGCGGATGTGATTGCGGACCTGATTCTCCAGGTGTCCCGCAAAGGCAAGGAACGTGTTCGGGCTGTTACGCGCCTGTGTGGTTCCGTAATGCCTGAGAAATACTGTAGTTAAGTCATTTTTTGAGTCTCCGCTTGCTACCGGGCTTGCGGATATGGCAGCGAGGATGAGCTGCGACTTGTCCGGCAGTCGGCCTGTTGGCTCCTTCCCTGGCCGGACTGCCAGCCTTTTGTCCCGTTTGCGCTGCACGGATGTAGCGCGGGACAAAGGGCTTGCCTTTCTTCTCTTCTCTGAGCTTTCTCGCTCGGTGTTGTGCCATTATTCATCCTTGTGCTTTTCACAGGCGGATGCACTTCTTATCCTTGACTGTGTTGTTATTCGGTCAGGCGATGAGGATCTGCGGCAAGGGCGGGATTCCGTTCGCTCTGAGAATTGCTTGTGAACCTGCAGGAGAAGTTTGAGAGTACGCAAGTGATTCGCTTGCGATATTATGTCGATCAGGTTTGCTCCTCGTCCAAATCGGGCTGATCAGGCTCGAAAAGTATTTTTCACTTTGCTCAGAAAAGAAATTGATATGGAACTTGTCCTCTGCAAGGACTCTGTTGATCTTGGTCAGCGTGCTGCCGCTGCAGGAGCCGCAAAATTGCGAGAAGCACTTGCGCAGCAGGGAAGTGCCAACATCATCGTCGCAACCGGTGCCTCTCAGTTTGAGACACTGTCTGCATTGTT
Organism: Planctomicrobium limosum; assembly: GCF_051465645.1. Lineage (GTDB taxonomy): Bacteria > Planctomycetota > Planctomycetia > Planctomycetales > Planctomycetaceae > Planctomicrobium. The sequence goes on from NZ_CP195790.1 coordinate 5,188,668, forward strand.
AAAAGAGACTGACATCGACTGGACCCGTGTCACGGCGTTTCACCTCGATGAGTACATTGGATTGCCAGTCACTCACCCGGCATCGTTCCGGAAGTTCCTGCACGAGCGTTTTGTCGATCTGGTTCCGCTGAAAGCGTTCCACGAAGTTCAGGCTGACGCTGAGGACCCATACGCGGAATGTGAGCGGCTTGGTGAGCTGATATCACGAGAAAGCATCGACGTCGCGTTCATGGGAATTGGAGAAAACGCTCATATTGCGTTCAATGACCCACCGGCAGACTTCGAAACTGAAGTACCATATCTGGTCGTGAACCTGGATGAAGCTTGCCGTCTGCAACAGCTCGGTGAGGGTTGGTTCCCGACATTGGACGACGTTCCGAAGCAGGCGATCAGTATGTCTGTTCGCCAGATTCTGAAATCTCGTAATCTGATCTGCAGTGTGCCTGACGCTCGTAAGGCAACTGCGGTAAAGAACTCGGTTGAAGGGCCTGTCACTCCAGAAGTGCCGGGATCAATTCTGCAGCAACATCCAGCGGCAACGTTATTCATTGATCCTCCTGCTGCACAGGAATTGACACGCGCTGATTAGGTTTGAATAGCGTAAGAGGGACATATGCCTGGATTCGTTGATTTACAGATTAATGGTTACGCCGGTGTTGATTTCAACTCAGATCACCTGACTGGCGAAGAGTTGCATCGGTGTTGTCAGGCGTTGCAGCGTGACAAGGTTGATGGCATCCTCGCGACTTTTATCACGGATAGCATCGAGACTCTGAGCAATCGAATTCAGCGATTGGTCGAGTTGCGTGAACAGGATCCGCTGGCTCAACGGCTGATCTGGGGGCTTCATATTGAAGGCCCATTTATCAGCCCGGAGCGTGGGTATGTTGGAGCGCATCCAGTGGCTCATGCACAGCCTGCTTACATCGATGGGATGGAGCGAATTCTGGAAGCTGGAAACGGGTTGGTACGTCTGGTGACACTGGCTCCAGAAATGGATGCAAACCAGACCGTGACCCGTTTTCTGGCGGATCAGGGTTTGATTGTTTCAGCCGGTCATACCAACGCGAGTTATGACCAGTTGAAGGCGTCCATCGATGCCGGTTTGGTGATGTTCACCCATCTGGGGAACGGGTGCCCGATGCTTCAGGATCGTCACGATAACATTATTCAGCGCGTTCTCTCTCTGAGCGAACATCTCTGGATTGGCCTGATCGCTGACGGTGCACATATTCCGTTTTTTGCGATGCGGAACTATCTGAAAGTCACTGGTCTGGAACGGGTGGTCATCGTGACAGATGCCATCTCTGCAGCCGGGTGTGGGCCAGGTCGATTCCAGCTTGGTGATCGTTGGGTCAATGTCGGTGCTGATGGGGTTCCGCGTGCGGACGACCATAGCCACCTTGTCGGGTCCGGGACAATCATGTCTCAGATGGCATTGAACCTGAAGAATGAATTGAAATTGAGTGACGCGGACATCGTTCGGCTCACGAGTTCCAACCCCCGCAAGTTTCTTGAGATGTTCCCCGCTGCTGTTCCAGCAGTGCAGGCATAATTTGAAGTTGCATGCAGATCGCGTTCAGCAATCTGTTATGACCTGAAATAAAAAGGCCGTCCAAATCATTGGACGGCCTTTTTTGTTTTTACGATTCGAAGCGAGGTCTCAGGTGTTACTTGAGAATCTCCTCACCTCGACTGGACTGGTCTAAACAAGCTTGAACGCAATCTTTAATGCGTCATAGGCCTTTGGTCCCTGATTCAGGTCAACAACAACACTCGTGCGGATCTCGCTCGTGTTGATCATCTGAATGTTCACGCCTGCATCTGCCAGAGAACGGAACAGGCGATCGCCGACTGCAGTGTGGGTTCGCAGTCCAATTCCTGCGACGCTGAGTTTGGCGATATTCGGTTCGGTGTTGATGCTGGCTTGCGGCCATTCAATGAGCAACTGATCGAGCACTGCTGTGCACTGAGCCAGTTGTGATCGTGGAACGGTGAAAGAGATCTGTGCCTGTCCGCTGTGGCTTACGTTCTGAACAATCATGTCGACCATGACATTCGCGTTGCTGACGGCGGTGAACAGCTTGGTGCAGATCCCCGGCAGGTCTGGAGCATTGTTCAGTGTGACGAGCGACTGAGAATCGTCCAGCAACACTTCACTGACAACGATGTCTTCCATGCTCGCCAGTTTGCTGACGACTGCTTCCAGAATGTCGCTGCTTTCCTTCATTGTGGCTCTTGTTGCGGCCACTCCGGCGGACCCGATGGATGGGACAACAGCGGTTCCCTCTTCCAGCGAGAAGCCTTTGTGGACAGCAAGCAGGGCATCCTGGCTTCGGCTTCGATCGACCAGTGCAGAGATCTTGATCTCGCTGGTTGTGATCATTTCCAGATTGATGCCTTCGTCTGACAGTGACTTGAACATCTGGGCTGCAACACCAGAGTGTGTCAGCATTCCGTTTCCGACTGCCGAAATCTTGGAAACGTGTGTTCCGCTTCGGACGAACCCGGCTCCCAACGCTTTCACTGCGAGTTCAGCGGCTGTGAGTGTTTCGGCGAGATCGCCTTCAGGTACGGTGAAGGTGACTTCTGCTTTTCCACTGACAGCGACGTTCTGCACGACCATGTCGATCGGAATCTTATGGGCAGACATCTGGCTGAAGATGGTTGCCATGACTCCTGGTTGATCCGGCAGGTCAGCCAGTGTGACGCGCGCTTCGTTTTTGGCGAGTGCCAGCCCGGTGACAACCCGATCTTCAGTGCGGTTTGAGATCAGTGTTCCAAGTGAATCGCTGAAGGATGGACGAACTCGCAACGGTACGCGGAACTTCTTCGCAAACTCAATTGATCGGGAATGCATGACGCCAGCACCGAGGCTCGCGAGTTCCAGCATTTCGTCATAAGAGATCTCGTCGATTTTGCGAGCATTCAAAACGGCGCGGGGGTCCGTGGTGAACACGCCCTCAACGTCTGTATAGATCTGGCATTCTTCAGCCTGTAAAGCTGCAGCAAGAGCAGTTGCTGTGGTGTCGCTTCCCCCACGGCCAAGAGTTGTGATGTTGGAGGCGCCGTCGATCCCTTGGAATCCACAGGCGACAACGATTTCTCCAGCGTCCAGGTGAGCTTTGATTCGCTCGGTCGAAATGGACTGAATTCGGGCTTTGGAGAATGTCGAGTCGGTGATGATGCCGATCTGTCCGCCGGTCAAGCTGACGGCCTTTTCTCCGAGTCCATGAATTCCCATTGCAACGAGTGCAACTGATTCTTGCTCCCCGGTGGAGAGCAGCATGTCCATTTCACGGCTTGCCGGACGATCTGACATTTCTTCTGCAAGACGAACGAGCTCATCCGTCTTGTGACCTCGGGCGGAGACAACCATCACGACCTGATGGCCGGCGCGTTTGGCTGCAACGGCTCTGGCAGCAGCTGCACGAATCTTGTCGGCGGTGGCAACACTGGTGCCACCGAATTTCTGAACGATGATCGACATGAAACTGAATCCGCTTTCAAATCCAATGGATCGGCCACCCTGGCACAATCATTCGCCCTGATCTCAAACGGAGTCGAACCCCGCTCAAGGTACGGCAATGAAAGCCGAACAGGATAGCAAATTTGCAGTCTGAAAGGCGAATACAGAGTCGAGAGATTTTCCTCTGGCTGCGACTGCCCTCATTCGACTTCCCAGTTTTGCGACTCGTCAGGTGATCGCTGAACGTGTCTGGGGAGCCAAGCTGTCCATTGAACGCATCCTGACCGGTTTCTGCGTTCCGGAAGAGGTGCTGTCAGGTCTGGGAATGCTCTGTGAAGAAGCAAAGTCGCGTCTTCAACTGTTGCATTATTAATTTTCCACGCAGCTGGCGTGCAGCGGAGTCAACGACTTGTTCTCTGGGTTCCAGTGTGGAACGCATGCAAATACATCTTTCTCCATTGATCGGGCGATATCGCGGTCCATTCCCAATTCGAAGAGATTTTGGGCCCCGAGACCCTCCTCAAACGTCTTCTTGAATGATTCTGGTGTTGAGCCACTCACCTGATAGAAGTCTGCGGCCAATTGAGCCTGCAGGTTTCCGATTTCCCAGGTCATCACTTCAGAGGTCAACAGCTGGTGAGTCAGAAAGCCGGCGAACAGAATGTCTTCTGAAGTGAGTTGGCCATCAGTTCCGGCACAGAAGAGATGAACATCAAGGCTCATGTGTTCAATTGCTCTGGTGAGAGCGAGTTGATTCACAAATGCCCCGATCAGAATCTGCTTCGCAGTGCGGCACTGCCACAGAGCTTTGGTTCCGTTTGTTGTGGTGAATAGAACTGGCTTTCTATGCACAGCTTCAGTGCTGTAGCTGAAGGGGGAATTGTCCAGATCAAACCCGGGAATCAGTTGCCCATGCCGCTCTCCCCCAAGAATCCGATCGTCTGGCGGATATTGGTGCGCCAGCTGAAGCGCTTCGTCAACGTTCAGACAGGGGAACACTGCCGATGCACCGTTCGCCAATGCATGCACAATCGTTGTTGATGCACGGAGAATGTCGATCACAACGCAGGTTGCGTTTGACAGATCAACGTCGCCGGCCAGCGACGGCAGCAGATAGGTATGGATTTTAGGCATGCTCGTATTCTATGGAAGAACGGGAAATACTGAAGTGGGGGACGAAGTTTGTCGTGTTCAGGTGGGGAGCATTTGCCGGTCGCACTGAGAATGTGCGCTAGGTGGTAGGGATCTAACGTGACCGCGCTGTAGCCCTCTGGTCAGGAGCGAGGCTGCATGTTTCTGCTTAGCCGGAAGTTCATGCCACTAAACAAAATCGCACCAGTCACTTCAGGTTTCCCCGGCGACAGGTGCGAACTTGTGTATTCAGATTCGGTGAGGCACAAGCGGGTCTTGACGGAGCAGGGGACCCTAAACGACTTCGATCGAGTTTTTCAGGAGCAGCGAACTGTCAGCATCCAGCGCGATTTGAGTTGCAAGCTGTTTTGCGTAGTACGTGTTTGTTCGACCGCTGAGCAGGATTCCTTCCCCGACAGCCTGAACACGCAGGTTGTGAATTCGACCTGCGGTTTGATGCGAAATTCGCTGTTCCAGCCGGGCCAATGCGAGTTCTTGTTCTGGCGTTGGCAGTGTGTTTGTTTCGGGTATTTGATTCCATCCTGTCATGGTGGCGCCTCCTGTAACTTCAGTATTCAAATTCGTTGTGCTTACCTGTGCGTGCTGGATTGGGTCGCTTGGGATTCGGGCCTGTCAGCCTGACCATGGTCTCACGTGAGAAGCATGGGGAAACTTCTTCAATTCGAACTGTAAAACTCAGTTTGGGAGAATGAGAAGTTCAGACTGACTTGCCTTGGGTGAATGGCAGCTGGTGTTGTATTGGCGTTTGCCGATGTGTTTGCTGCATTCTTGCGAAATGGCTTGAGTCGGTCAAACAAATTCTGCACGTACGGTTGAGCATGGAAGGCAGGTGAACAATCGCGCTTCCTTCGATGCAGCTTTTCGTAGGTCACAGTGTTTTGTCGTACTCTCCGGGGAGACCAATTTCGCAGCGTAGAGACACGCTTCATCATGAAGTGGTTTGACGGTGACGTCCATGAATGTGTTGATGTTCGTCTTCGGCTACGGCAAATCAAGAACGATTGGCAGTACTCGCACAAGAATTCACAAAATCACATGGAAATACCGAGTGAATACCGCAGATTCTGTCGCTAGCGAACGAGTTGTGAGCGGCTTTGAACGAATTCAATCGAGCAAAAAGGAGATGAGACTGACGGTTCGCAAACGACTGTTTGTTGCGAAGTGGAACTACAACACGTGCCGGCGAAGAACGTGGAGTCCTGTCAGATTGACGACCAATATTGCTGACACGCAGAACTCATGTGAGCGAAACTGGGGGCCATTGCGGCCAGGCTTGTCTGTGCAGCACTGGGGGGACGCCACAGTGGGAGAGACCTCCTGCTGAAGCGAAAGCTAGTTGGGAGGCAGTCAGAGCAATTCTCGGAATCATGGAGTATCTGGCCCATGGGGATTTAAGAAATCCCATCGAGTAAGGTTTCTGCGCGACCAGCTGATCGCGCGAACCTGTTTCTAGCGATCGGACTCTGGAGATACGTCTTCAGGTTGTGTTCCTTCAAGTCTGTCCGGAGTGAGTTTCTCAATCACGGCGTAGTCCCCGGAGAGCCACTTATAGAGGTCGACCTGCTTGCATCGCGTGCAGCAAAATGGGAACAGGTAAGAGTTTCCGTCGATTTCTGGAGGGAGAACTTTCTTGCAGACCGGGCAAGTTGTCTGTTGAGTCATCAGTGGTTCTTGATTTCTATGATTTGGGAAAGAACTGGCAATTTGCAGTGAGTTCAAGAGTTGGACAGAATCGCAATGATGTGACGGGATATTACCATCCGACACGTCTACAATAATGAGGAAGATAATGCATTTTCAGAAGTCAGGGTCGTCTCGACACCCTCGCCTGAAAATTGCTACCCTGAATGATTCGTAATTGTCCTTGAGGGACCAGTTTACCAGCTGGATTGTGGTCCCGCACAAGGAGACAGCGTACAGGTTGCATCTTGTTCGTTTTGCACACTGTTCGTCGTTGTTTAATGAAATGAAGGATGTGGTCGTAGCTATGTCAGACGACAAACTGAGCAAAATGGAGCACGTCAAAGGGGAAAGCGATTTCCTCCGTGGGACGATTCTCGAAGATTTGGCCAATAGTGAACCAACCGTCGGCGAAGATAACGGCGGATTGCTGAAGTTTCACGGGACTTATCAGCAGGATAATCGCGACACTCGAACCTCAGGTCACAAAGACTTTGGGTTCATGATTCGGACGAAAATTCCCGGTGGTCGCCTGTCCGCTGAGCAGTTTGTCGCGCACCTCGACATGTGCGAAGAGTTCGGGAACGGCGTGCTTCGTATTACAGACCGTCAGGGCTTCCAGCTGCACGGGGTTCCGAAAACGGACCTGAAGTCTGCGATTTATGCGATCAACCATTGCAAACTGACAACAATTGCAGCTTGCGGGGATGTGGTTCGTAACGTCGTGGCTTGTCCCGCGCCAATCAAAAACAGCCCGGCCCATCAGCAATTGCAGGACATGGCGGATGAATTGACCCGTCATTTTCGTCCTAAGTCGACTGCCTATTTCGAAGTCTGGTTGAAGGACGGCGAAAATTCGACATTGCTGGAGGAGGTTCACGAAGAGCCGATTTATGGCAAAACCTACCTGCCACGTAAGTTCAAATTTGGACTTACGCTGCCGGATGACAACTGCATCGATGTCTACACCCAGGATTTGGGACTGATCGCTGTTGTTGAGAACAAAAATATCGTTGGTTACAACGTCCTCGTCGGTGGCGGGATGGGAGTGACACCAGCGAAAAAAGATACGTTCCCTGCGGTTGGTAAGCGACTCTGCTATGTGCCTGTCGATCAGGTGGTTGCTGTTTCTGAAGCGATTGTGAAAGTACAACGCGATTTCGGAAACCGCTCAGAGCGAAAACTGGCTCGCCTGAAGTACGTGGTGCATAACTGGGGCGTTGCCAAGTTCAAAGAAAAGGTCGAAGAGTACTACGGCGGTCCTCTTGCCGACCCGCATCCAACAGACGTGACCGGTGTCGATGACCACATCGGCTGGCATGAGCAGGGGGACGGCAAACTGTTCCTCGGCATCAATGTTGAGAACGGTCGTCTGCTGGACAATGACGAGGTCCGCCTGAAGTCATTCTTCCGCGAGTTCTTCACGAAGTTCCCTGTCCCTGCACGACTGACTGCTTTGCAGTCGGTGCTGGTATGTGACATCGATCCGAAGGACACAGCTGAAATTGAAGCCATGATGCGAAGTCATGGTGTGAAGCTGGCTGAAGAGTGGTCATTCGTTCGCCGTCAGTCGATTGCGTGCCCGGCACTGCCAATGTGTGGACTGGCTGTGACCGAGTCAGAACGCATTTTGCCGAGCATCATCGATGAACTCGATGTGGCGATGGAACAACTCGGCCTGAAGGATCAGCGGATCACATTGCACATGACCGGCTGTCCAAACGGTTGCGCCCGACCTTATGTTCCGGAGATCGGAATCGTTGGTAAGGCTCGCGGCAAATACACGCTTTACCTCGGCGGAAGCCCACTTGGAACCCGATTGAACTTCCTGTTCAAGGACATGGTTCCGCAGGAAGAGATCGTTTCCACGTTGTCACCGATTCTCGCGCAGTATCGCGATACACGAGAAGATGGAGAAAGCTTTGGAGACTTCTGTGCCCGATTGGGGAAAGATGCTCTCGCGACAGCAGGTGAGTTGGAATCGACAGTGGTCGAATCAGGCACATAGTGTCTGACAGGGTGCCTGATGAGTGTGCGTCTCACTTAGAAATCGCGGCTCCTGAATGGGGCCGCGATTTTTTTATGCGCCTGTGGGAATCGCGGATGGAAGCTTGGGGAGAAGGAAGCGTCAGACCGAGATCGCGCGTGTTGAAATTGAAGCCGCGCATAAAAAAATCCTGACAGCATTGTCTGCTGTCAGGATCACTGTTCAACTTGGCCGCAAGCTATGTCTTACTTGGCGCCGGCGATTGCTTTAGCAAGAGCGGTACCCATTTCGCCTGGGCTGCGTGCGACGACAACGCCAGCAGCTTCGAGGGCGGCGATCTTTTCTTCAGCGGTTCCACTTCCACCGGAGATGATGGCACCAGCGTGGCCCATTCGCTTTCCTGGAGGAGCAGTCTGTCCTGCGATGAATGCAGCGACTGGCTTGGTGACGTTCTGCTTGATGTATTCAGCAGCTTTGATTTCTGCGTCGCCGCCGATTTCCCCGATGAGGAGAATCGACTCGGTCTCTGGATCGTTCTGGAACATTTCGAGCACGTCGATGAAAGTGGTTCCGATGATCGGGTCCCCACCGATTCCGACTGCAGTGCTCTGGCCCATGCCAATGTTGCCGAGCTGCCATGCGGCTTCGTAAGTCAAGGTCCCGGATTTGGAGATCAATCCAACGGTCCCTTTCTTGTGAATGTAGCCGGGCATGATGCCGATTTTGGCGATTCCTGGTGTGATCACGCCGGGGCAGTTTGGCCCGATGAGTCGGACGTTTGGACGTGACGACAGGAAAGTCTTCACTTTGACCATGTCCAGAACTGGAATTCCTTCGGTGATCGCAACGATCAGGCGGATTCCAGCGTCAGCCGCTTCCATGATGGCGTCAGCACAGAATGGAGGTGGTACGAAGATCAGAGAGGTGTTCGCACCAGCTTTGCGGACGGCTTCTTCGACTGAATCGAAAACCGGGAATCCATCGACGGTTTCGCCACCTTTTCCAGGTGTGACACCGCCAACGAGAACACTTTCGCCTGGGCGATGTTCTTCGGCGTATTCACGACATTTTTGCGAGTGAAACAAACCCGCTTTGCCAGTGATTCCCTGAGTAATGATCTTCGTCGTCTTGTCTACGAGAATGGCCATTGCTGAACGGTACCTGAAGCTGCGAAATCGATTGCGGCGAGTGGGTGAACAATTCACTCAAAATGCGGATGTCAGTGTATGACACGGCACATTGCGACGGAAGCCTACGGGCCCAGACTTCCGTCAGTTTGACCGAACGTTCACAAAATGTGGCATTCATTGTGACATCCGGCCGACTTGTTGCTGCGTGCCAGTTGCCCGACGCTCCAGTGCTGAAACTCTCGACACTGGTTGCGAATTAATTACCGGGAGCCTCGGTTTTGGGCATCAGATCACGAATCCAGATGTTGCGGAACTGGACCGGATTGCTGTGATGATACAGAGTCAAGGGAACGCGTTCCGGATGTGCCGAGTATTCAGGTGGCTTATGCCAAAAGGTTCCCCCTTTGAGTTCAAAGTCGTTCTGAATGAGCACGCCGTTCTGGAAAGCGGTGATTGCGGCAGCGGATTTGAGTGTTCCGTCTGAATTGAAACGTGGTGCCCGGAAAACGATGTCGTAGGTTTGCCATTCACCTGGGCCGCGTGATGCATTGACCAGAGGAGGCTGTTGCTTATAGACCGACCCACATTGTCCGTCGTAGTAGGTTTCGTTGTTGAACGAATCCAGAATCTGAAGTTCGTAGGCGCCCATAAAAAAGACGCCATTATTTCCGCGTCCCTGACCGTCGCCTTCAATCTTCTTGGGCGTTGCAAACTCCAGATGCAGTTGACAGTCACCGAACGCTTGTTTTGTGGTGATTTTGCTGCCGGAAATTCCGTATCCGTCAACCAGCTTCCAGTCTTTTACTCCGGTCCAGGCGTCAAGGTTCGTGCCGTCGAAGAGGACGATTGCATCTGATGGAGGGCCACCGTGGGTCCCGGGGGTGACAACTTCCGGCTTCTTCCAGACGATGCCGGACTTCCACTCTTCAACGGCCCGACTCACTGTGGTTGAAAACAGAATAAGAAATGTGGCTCCAACCAGGATTTGCCAGCGTGGCGATGACAAGCGGATTGCCATTGTTTCTCTCCTGAGTCTGCAGTAATCGAGTCGGCAGGTGGACCTGATTTCTGAATCAACATAATAAATTGTGTTGATTCATGACAGGTCAGGAGACGTTCGAGGCAGTCAGAGTGTGAATGTTTACTCAGTTCGCGTAATTCCTCTGTAACCTGAATGGAGCTGTGCTTTTGTGTGAACGTACTGGCTTCAATTTGAGCGTTTGCTGCTCAGAACTGCAGGTGCAACTGCGATCGATTCGCGGATCAGGTGCGCCATCTTCGGGTGAGATGGTTCCAGATCTGGAGGCAGTTGAAACCCGCGAAGACGTTCGGAAGCAGTGGGGCCGATGCTGCCAATGACACAGGTTTGTGCAGCGGCAAGCCATTCGTCTTTGAGTTGCATGCGTTCTGCAACTTCCAGAACGTGGTTGATCTGCTGGGCACTCGTCCAGAGCAGGATCTCAAATTCCCCTGCGATCGTCTTACGAATGGATTCTTCCAATGGGGCGAGGTCGTCTGGCAATGCCCATTTGTAAACAGGGACGGGGATGACCTCGGCACCGTGTTCCTGCAACCATTGGTAGAAATCATGGCTCGGTTCGCCGTATTCCTGAACGGCAATCCGCTTTCCGGCGAGATCGAGATTCTGCTTCACGATTTCGCTGGTCATGTCTTGCCAGGTGTTCGGTTCCGGGGCGCGAATTGTGACACGAATCCCCATCTTGGAGAGTGCTGCAACTGGTTTGGGACCACGAGCGATGGTGGTCGTCGTCTTGAGCTTGTCTTGAACCTGCTGGGCGAGACCCTGGGTCGCCAACGCTTCCATCAGTGCTTCGGCGCCGACTCCGGTCATGAACACAACAGCATCAATCGTGTTGTTCAGGAGTTCATTGGCGAATTCGAACGCCTTTCCATTGTCTGTAAGGGGGATCTCCTTCATGGAGGGAGCGACGGTCGGAATCCCGCGTGACTTTTCAATGAGCTTCTCCATCTCCTCGCGGCGACGGCTCTCAAAGGAGCAGACTCGCAGAACTGGTCGATCGTTGAGTGAGGTGTCGGAACTCATGTGTGGGTTGCTCCCGAGTGAAGTCTGGTGGCCGTTGCTTGATGGAGCGTGAAACTGAAATCAGGCAAAAAGCCCTGTGATCAGTGGATCTTTCAGGCTGGTTGCGATGCCTTTGACTCCGAGAAACGTATGGTGCTGGCTGTGCTGATGCGGAACGGCGACTGCATAGGCGCCAGAAGCGACGGCCGCTTTTGCTCCGTTCTCACTGTCTTCCATGACCAGCATTTCGGCTGGAGAAACTTCAAGGCGTCGGGCTGCCGTGAGATAGATCTCGGGATTCGGTTTTCCGTGCAGAACATCTTCTGCTGAGAGCGTGAAATTGAACCTCGGCAGCAGATCGAACCGGCAGAGCATTCTTGTGAGGTACTTACGATCAGAACTGGTTGCGACCGCGCGTGGAATCTCTTTTTCGTCGAGCAAGTCGAGTAGTTCAAACAGCCCCGGCATCGGTGTGAGGTGTTCGTCGAGCAGACTCTCAAAAATTTCTCCTGATTCTGCGGCAAGATCAGGAACGGTGTCGCTGAGACCAAGAATCTCAATCATTGCCTGAAACGCCTCGTGAGCACGACGGCCCATCATGGCGTGGAAGAGTGCGGGTGTTGCCTCTTTTCCTCGGCGAATCGCAAGTTCTTTCCCTGTCAGGTGAAAAACTTCTTCCGTGTTCAACATCAACCCATCGAGGTCGAACGCGACGCCTCGGATCTTCGGAGACTCACCAGTTGTCATGCTTGCCGTGTTCATTGTTGTCGCTGCGTTATCGCAGTCAGTAAGGAGCAGTGTCGAAATGTGGCTTCTGAAACGAGGTCTCTGAAAAGCTGACTTCGTGACGAAGTTCAGGCTCTGGAGACCCGTGAGATTGAGATAGTGGGCAGGGCGACCCGACGGCTGGGGGGAACAGTGTTGTGCTCCCAGAACCACGGGTCGAGACCGCAGGGACGAATTCAGCTCAGGAGGGCTTCCTGATTTACTTCTTTTCCGGGGCGGCCAGTCGGGTCAGTTCAATCTTTCGAACTGCACCTTTTGTGCGGTAACTGGCGAAACCCAACGGTCGACATCCGACCATCTCAATGCGGACATCGATCTCGTTTTCTTCTGTTGAGACATCGGCAATGACTTCTCCGTCAATGGAGCAGACGATTCGATCGTCAGTCACCCGAATCTTGATCTTGTACCACTGTCCTTGTTTGAACTCTTTGTAACCCGTCGTCGGATTTTCAGAAGCGTCGATCCCGTTCAAGCTGGACAGACCAATCAGCCCGCCTCCCCAACCTCCGAGAACCAGCGTGCAGGCACTTTTCTGGTAAGGGAAGGTGGCAGCTGCGAAGAAGTCGTTCCCTTCGATTCGCTGGGCTTCAAAGGTGAGTTCATAATTTGATTTTGGAAGCTCTGGTCCTTTCCAGACCGCGGCAGTGATCGGGCGTCCTTTGCCAATGATCAGCGATTCGTTCTCGACGCTGATTTGGCCTTCGTCTCCGTAATCGCCGCGGACCCAATGCCCGAGTGTCTTTCCGTCAAACAGGGATTCACTCTTCGGGGCTTCCTGCTTTTTCTTAGTGGCGTCCTCGGCGTGAAGAACCGACATTTGCAGCGAAGAGGCAAAGATCGAAGAGAACAGCACGACTGCAACGAAAAAACGTTGAGGCTGTTTTGTATTGAGCAGATTGGCACCGAACAGACGCAATGGGGCGGGAGTTGTCAACACGGAGGCGCTTTCTGATTCAGACAGGCACGGGATCGGCTTCCAGTTGGTCCTATTGTAGACCTTTCTCTCAAATGCGTCAGGTGCTCCAGATCTCAATCGGAAATTTCGATTCTTCTTCCCGTTGTCTTGTGCCAAGTCCGCGATGAGAAAATCCGGGAAATCAGGTTGTTGGTCATTCCCGGCTAAACACACATTTCTCGACCAAGTTGTACGTTGAGGAAATTTCGATTCCGTTCCACTTTGACGTCTGTCAAACTTCCGGCGACAATCAATGGGACGTCTCGGCGAAATCTAAAATGTGTCGTATGCGGGTATCTGGAGAGTGAAAGTTCCTCTTTGATCAGAGGACTTCTGAGCTCAACATGACTTGCTTGGACATGTGCCGATCATGTTCTCAACGGATGGGATCGCGACGAATGAGCAGCATCAAGAACAAGACTCTTACAAGTCCACCGGGACGATTGAACTGTTCATGTCACCGTCCGCTCGGATTCCTGTTGGGAGTGGCGCTCGCTGTTTTCGGATTGCTGCAACCAGAGATCGTCTGCGCTGACGATGAGCCGTCGAATCCGCTTGAGTCGCTCTTCAAGAACCTTGATCGTGGAATTCGCGATGTTGGTGATGAGCTTTCTCGCCAAAAGTCAGGCCGTGACCCGTTGGATCTGCGATTGATTCAACGTCCAGAGCAGGCCAGGCAACTCAAGACTGTGAAAGAGTTGATCGAGGAAGGACGTTGGCACGATGTGACTGACCAGTTTCAGTTCCTTCTCAGCCAGCCAGCCGACGCGTTCGAAATTGGTCCCAATCGGGTGTACCGCTCGCTTCTGAAGGAAGTGGATCAACTGGTGACATCACTTCCGGAAGAGGGACGCCGAAACTATTTGAGCAAATTCTCCGCTGTTGCTGACCGTCAGTTGCAGCAGGCAATGACGAATCTCGATCAGGACGAACTTCAGGAAGTGGCGATGCGCTATGGCCACACGCCAGCAGGACGCACCGCACTTCGGACTCTCGCACAACTCTGGCGAGATCAGGGAATGTACGGGCAGGCGGCTTCCGCATGGGAACGGCTCATTGCGTTGGCTCCTGCAGAAGTGACTCCGGAGTTGGAGACACAATACGCGCTGGCGCTGGCTCGGTGTGGACGAACCGGCACGGCATTACAGGTTGCAGAGAAACTGCAGAACAAAGAATTGCTGGACCAGATTGCCCGACTGGGGGCAACCGGCAACATCCCGGCAGGAACTTCGAGTCTGAATGCCGGTGCTTTCTTCTCCATCGCTGATCCTCAGGTGAGTGCGGCCGCTCCGAATCCGGTGTTCGCCCGAGTTTGGTCTCAGCCTTTAATTGAACGATACAATGTGAAGGCCTGCATTGAAGAACTCGCAGAAGATATGCGAGCACAGGGCAGGGCGTTATTGCCGACGATTCAGCCACTCACTGTGAATGGAATTGTTGTCTATCGCACGCTGCGCAGTTTGCAGGCTCGCGACAGCAAAACAGGGCACCTGTTATGGGAGCATCGCACTCCGGACAGTCCTGAAGTGATGCTGACTCGAAGGGAAGCATCTGATGAGGATATCGATCTGGACGATCCTCAGCACGTTTTGAATCTCGGCTTCGCAGATGGGTTCGCTTACCGGGAAGCCCTGTTCGAAAACCATCCGATTGCGAGCTTGATTTATCGGGACGAGGTCTATGGTGGTCTGACCAGTGACGGGATGCGAGTTTTCTCGGTTGAGTCGACTGGAGAGGCGTTAATGACGGCTCCAGTCTATGCCTGGGATGAATCACAGTCGGGTGAAACGCCAGAGAATATCTGGTCAACAAACGAACTTGCGGCTTACGATCTTCAGACCGGTCAAACACTCTGGCGGATTGGCGGCACCCGAATTGAAGAACCGTTTTCACGGCCGCTTTCCGGGACGTTCTTCTTCGGTCCACCGACTCCATCTGGAGGGATGCTGTACTCAATTGGTGAACAGAATGGGGAAGTCCAGCTGTTTTGCCTGAATGCCAGAACCGGTGAAGTTGAATGGTCTCAACCATTGGCAAATCCCGGACGTCAGATTGGAGTCGATGCGGTTCGCCGACACTGGCCATGTCGCCCGGTGATCGCAGAAGGATTGATTCTCTGTCCGACCAATTGCGGATGGTTTCTGGCGGTGGATCAGGCGACTCGTCGGTTGCGTTGGGCGGCTCGATATTCTCCGCGAATTGATCAGCGTCGCGGGTATCGCGGCAATTCTCCTGCTCAGTCAGTCCAGCAGATTAACCGTCGCTGGCAGAATGCAATTCCGGTTGTGACTTCAGGACACGTTTTGTTCACACCGCCAGAGTTTCCAGACGAATTCGGGATCACCCATCCGATGATTTATTGCCTGGATCTTCAGACCGGCAAGACACTCTGGAGTCACTCTAAGCAGGAACGCCCGAGCGGTACGACACTCTATCTGGCCGGGGTGTGGAATGATTTTGCGATTCTCGTGGGGACCGAAGCTGTCTCTGCATTGAAGGTTTCAGGAGGCGGGAAAGTCGCCTGGACATTGCCGCTTCTGCACGCGCCGACCGGGCGAGGACTCATCGTCAACCAGAAGCTCTTTCTCCCTGTCGAAACGCGGAATTTGTTGCAGATCGATCTTGAAACGGCATCGATCGAGATGACAACAACGCTTGTCGACTCAAAGAGCGCCTTGGGAAATCTGACGTTAGATCATGATGTATTGCTGTGTCTGTCATACGACGAGATTGCTGCCTTTCCTGCGAACGCCCCGCAGGGAACTCCTGATTCAGGACCACTGGCATTAGTTCAGCAAGCGATCTTGTCGGCGAGACAGCAGTTGTCCGCAGGAAACTGGGAGACCGCACTGAATATGCTTGAGGCGACATCACAATCGCCGATGCCTTTGCCTGAGGAGTTCTCAAATGAGATTGAAGAACTGCAGTTTCAGGGATTATCTGCCAAGTTGAAAAGCGAAGGGGATCACCACGATGCCACGCTGTTGCAGCTTCATAAAGTTGCGACGAGTCTCAACCAGATTCCTCGTTATCAACGACTGCTGGCGGACCATCTTGCTGCGAATGGAGATCTCGAACACAGTTTGAAGATTCTGCTGGACGTACTTGAACAGGCTGGCCCCAGTGATGTGATTCGGGAAGAGACTCGAACTGTTCGCATTGATGGCTGGGTAGGACCACGCTTTCAGAATCTGTATCAACAGCTCTCTGACGCTGCGTCGAAAGAGGCGTTTGATGCTGAAGTGGCTGCCCGAATTGCACGCCTTCCGGTTGATCGAGAACTGGTTCTGGATCGGTGGGCGCGTGCGTTCATGTTCCATCCGCTGGGATTGCAGTTGGAATTGAATATTGCGCAGGCGGATCATCTGGCGAATCGCCCATCTTCGGTACTCATTCGATCACAACGGGTCATTGACAGTGGCCATGCCGATTTCCTGCCACAGGCATTGCGATTGCAGGCGACTCAACTTGTTGACCTTGGTTGGTATCAGGATGCACTGGCCGTCTGGGAACGGTTGGAGAAGCTTCCGGATGCTGTTCTCCCGGACCGTCAGTCGTCGTTGGCATTGGCCACGGCTGGAGTGGCTCAGGCTCAAGAGCATCTGAAAAGCAAGTCCGTTGCTTCCTTCTGGAAGGGAGCATGGCGTATTGAACGTGAAGGGCTGGCAGGCGACGAATCATCTCTGATCAGTATCAAGGAGTTGGGGAAAGGGCAGACACAGTTGCAGTCACTGCGATTCCTTGCCGACCAGAAGCATGATCGGTTTCGAATTGAGAATCGGATCACGGGCGAATTCCTCGGGTCGTACCCGTTTCGAGGGGATTCGGAGCTGAATCATCAGTCTGGCGCCGTTGTGCGTCTGCAGGGGGCATCAGCGTTGATGGTTCATCAGGGAGTGATTCAATCTCTCGACTGGACAACACAGCGAATTGCCTGGAGTTGGAGTCCCGAGTTGCGTCCCTCTGTCATGGCACGGCTGGCGGTCATTCCGTCCCAGCACAGCGATGCCATGTTGCCTGCGACACAGTTTCTGGCGACGCGCCAGTATTATGCCAATCGTGATCAGGCAGGCTTTCTTGTGACGGGAACTCAGCGAACATTGTTGTTGCTGTGCCGTGACTGGGTGGCACTTGATCCATTGACCGGCGAGGAACTTTGGCGAGACACGAACGCTCCGGAACGTGCGTTCGCTCACGCGTTTGGGGCAGGCGAATTTCTGGTCTCCGGGACGGAACGTCGGGAATTGCGTCGCGAAGTTGACGGAGCGATTCTTCCGTCGAAGGAGTTGACTCCACTGTTGTCCAGAACGATTTCAATTCTGGATGGCGACCTGATTGTGATTCAGCGTCCAGTCCCTGGTGGCTCGACGGCGACTCTGCAACGGGTGTCTAAGTCAGGTGGCGAAGTCTGGTCTCGCGAACTTACGGTTCGATCCTGGATTTCGTCTCCAAGTGCTGAACTGCTGTTATGGCGGTCCGAAGATGACGATCTCATGATGATCGATTTGCGAGATGGAAGTGAGCGGCTGCTCGCAAATCTCAAGGACTATCGCAACGGAAGTCAGTCGCCTGTCCATGTCATTTCCGAACGTGACAGGTTCTATATCGTGATAGAGAACCGTGAATCGTCGGCGGGCTACCTGGGGATTCAGGGAGTCCCTGCCACGGGTGCTGTTCTCTGTTTTGATCGTGCCGGGGAATTGAAGTGGACGTTGAATCCTCAAACTCAGGTTCAGCCGTTGACTTCGTTAAGCAACAAGAACAGACCGCCTCGAAGTTGGCCATTGAAGTTGTTGACTCAGGATTTTTCAGATAGTCCTGTCGTGTTGCTGGTGGCCGATGTCTCTGAGCATTCCGGTGAGCATTATTTCCATCGATTGAAGGTTGTTGCGGTCGATAAAGCAACAGGGAAAATCGTGATCGATCAGGGGATTCCCAGTGAATCCGGTGGGTTCTCGTACGTTTATGTGAACCTGGAGCACCAACGGATCGAGTTGCGAACGTACAACGAACAACTGCGTCTGATTCCTGATGCTGACGTCGTGGGAGCCGCGCCTGCTGCGGATTAAAGTTGCTGATGAGCAGAACGATTTTGAAAGCCAGATGGTTGTTCGACGGAACAAATCCTCCGGTGGAACACGCGGAAATTGTGATTGATGGGGACCGGATCGGATCTGGTCCGAGCGATGACGCACAGGCGGAGGTGATTCAACTCGGGAACATTGCCGTCATCCCTGGCTTGATCAATACGCACACCCATCTCGAATTCAGCAAACTTTCTATCCCGCTCGAACCACGTCGTGAGTTTGCAAACTGGATTCGCACTGTGATCGCAGAGCAACGACAGCGCAATGTCGGGCCGCTCGCATCCGTTCAACAAGGCCTGCAGGAGACCAGTTCGACCGGGACTTCAGGGCTTGCCGAGATTGCGACATCAGACTGGATCTTTGATCCTGATTTGTCGCCATCATCACAGTCGCTGCTCGTATTGCGTGAGTTTCTGGGACTGCGACAAGAGGCGATTGATCCCCAGCTTGATGCGGCGCGTCTGTTTCTTGAACAAGCCTCTTCTCATTCAAGGCGAACTCCGGGAGGGCAGCGTCTTCAAGTCGGGTTGAGTCCTCATGCTCCGTATTCGCTGCATCCAAAACTGTTTGAGGGGCTGTGTGAACTTGCAGCGGACGCAAGTGTCCCTGTGGCGATGCATCTCGCTGAATCCCCTGCGGAGATTGAACTGTTGGAGAACGGCACAGGGCCGCTGGCCGACCTGTTTTCCAGCATGGGAATCTGGCGCGACGGTGTGATTCCTCGACAGACTCGACCGTTGAATTACCTCGAATGTCTGGCAGAATTGCCTCGCGTTATCGTGGCTCACGGTAATCTGCTGACCTCGGATGAGATGGAGTTCATGGCGCGTCATTCACAAATGTCCGTGGCATATTGCCCACGAACTCATGCGGCGATGCAGACAGGTGAACATCCCTGGCAAGAGATGAAGCGTCTCGGAATTCGTGTGACGCTAGGAACAGACAGCAGGGCTTCAAATCCCGACTTAAGTCTGTGGAATGAGCTGTTATTTCTCGCAGGTCGGTTCCCGGAGATCGATGCTTCTGAACTCCTCCGAATGGCGACCGCTGATGCTGCTGACGCCTTGGGATGGGAAGATCAGGGACGAATTGAACCTGGTTTGCTCGCGAATCTTGTTCTCATTTCACTCCCGGAATCTGGAGTGAACGATCCGCAGCGTTGTTTGTTCACTGGCTCCGTTCAGCGAGTGATGCTGAATGGGCAATGGTGTTAGACCAGAGTCCACTGTTTTTACGCGGTGTTGCATACAGGCCGAGTGAGAGCGTTTAAGGGATCGTCTGGAGCTTGTTAGCTGGGTTGCTGTGAGCGTTTCCAGGCAATGATGTCATCCAGAATGTCAGCCAGTTTCAATGACGGTTTACGCCCGAGTGTCTCATAGAGTCGCGAGACATCCGGGACTCGTCGGCGAACGTCCTCGAAGTCTTCGCCATACGCTTGCTGGTAGCCAAGGTACTGAATCGGGATTTTCGGGTCGACTCGTTGGATCACTTCTTTCGCCAACTGTTCGATCGATACGTCCTGATCGCTGCCGATGTTGAAGATCTTTCCGACAGCCTTATCTGATTCCGTCAGGCCAATGACGCAGTCGACGACTTCTTTCACATGTGCGAAGCAGCGGACTTGTTGCCCATCGTCATAGACGACAACCGGGCCGCCAGCGAGAGCCTGAGTGACGAATCTGGGGATCACCATTCCATAATTGCCAACTTGTCGTGGGCCGACAACGTTAAAGAAACGCCCGATGGTGACTGGAAGCTGGTACTTGTTGAAATAGGCGAGAGACAGGAATTCATCGATTGCTTTGGAACACCCATAAGCCCAGCGAGGACGTGACGTCGGGCCAAAGTGCAGGTCGTCGTTTTCGTTCCAGCGTTCTTTGGGATTCTTGCCATAGACTTCACTCGTGGAGGCGAGGAAGAAACGGCAGCCGGTTTGAACCGCGAGCTTCAGCAGAAACTCGGTCGGGTAAATGTTTGTTTCAATCGTGCGGACCGGATCTTCGGCGACCAGCTTCACCCCGACGGCTGCGGCAAGGTGATAAATTGTGTCGACCCCTTGTACGGAGTCCATCACCAATCGCTGGTCGGTGATCGATCCATTGATCAACGTCAGATTTGGATGGTCTTTGATCGCTGCGAGGTTGTCGGCTCGCCCGGTCGAGAAATCGTCCAGCACTTTCACTCGGTGCCCGAGCTGGAGGAGCTGTTCAGACAGGTGACTACCAATGAATCCGGCACCACCGGTGACAAGGCACAAGGACATGGTGATTACTCTGCCGCGAAACAAAACTCTTCCTCAAGAGCAACACCGCTCTGCGGAGGAACATGAAATGACGCATCGATCCTGCTTCGAGTGAGTCTCACTCAGGGATTTCCTCACTCGACTGACTGCATGGTGACAGGTTGTCTTCCATCCGTCTATCAACTTTCAAAAACGCGAAAAGCCGAATCCTGGTTCACAGAATTCGGCTTTCGGAGTGATGATCACCTGCACGCGGCCTGACTTATGCTGCGGCGGTTTCCTTTTCCTGATCAGGGCTCACATAACCAAAGCGGTCATAGAACTCTTTGCAGTATTCGTAAACACGTTGCTGCCAGTGAGGATCACGGCCGAATCGGTTCTTCTTGTAATCCTTGTGGTTCACAAGTTTCTTTTCGAGAGTCTTGCGGACAAACTCGAAGTCACCGAGCTGAAGCTCTTTGTAGATCCGTTCGATTTCAGCCATCGGATTCTGAGACAGATTCTCGTACTTCACTTCTGTCAGATTCTCTGGCGGAATCAGGTCGCGCTCTGCTTCGTAAGTCCGGTACGCTCCCATGAAGGTTTCGAGGACACTTTCCTCGGCGTTCGGGTGAAACGAACTTCCAAGTGTATTCTCTTCAATCATGGTTGAACGCAGGTGCAACGTCGAATTGAACACGTCGAACGGGTGACGGGCAATGTGAATGAACTTCGCGTCTGGGAAGAGCTTCAGCAGTGCCTTCACACGGTAAGTGTGAGAAGGGGACTTCATGACCAGAGGCTTTGGAGACCGCAGGGTCAGCTTCTTCATGAAGTGGAGAATGCTGTCTTCCCACGTTTTCCGATCCTCTGGCGAGAGGTCATCAATGTGAAAAGATCGTGTCCATTCTTCCTGATCAAATGGCCGCAATGGCAATGTGTATGGGGAAATCAAACACATTGTGCAAATTGCGAATTCATCTTCCTGCGGGACGTTCCAGTGGACTTCCATGTTGTCCATCGGGCGCGACTTGGGAACCATCCACCCTGTCATTGACGTGAAAACTTTCTCTGTGCAGAGGAAGTGCCACGGGAAGACGGTCTGGTAGAGATTCGGAAAATTGAAACGCGAATCCTGAGTCATCAGGGTATGCAGCAACGTGGTGCCACTACGCCAATATCCGAGGATGAAGATTGGAGGTCCGGCCAGTTCTGTTTCACGAATTTTTTTCGCGTAGAAAAAATTCTCGATTCCTGCCCAGAAGGAATTGTAAACGCCCCAGAATGGCATCAGCCCGAGGCGAATGATTCGGGAGGGACGCAAACTGGGTTTCAATGCAAACAGCTTCACCATCGTGGACAATTTCATCCCGTGATACAGGATCAATTGCCCTTGAGACGATCGTTTAGGAGTTGCTTCGCTTCCGGATTTCGAGTTCATTCCATGCAATCTGTTTGCTTCACAAGGCACGTACAGGCTGAATCGTTACTAGTGACGATTCGTAAACCGTGTACTCACTTCAGCTTAATCCCTTGTGTTCAACAGGTGTCCGTTCCGATCTGACAAGAACGCATCGGATCGCGGTGATCTGTTTCTCTCCCCAGAGAAGCAAATCACCCCCTTCTGTCGAAATTCACCTGACCTAGTCCGTATTTACGCAAACCATCGTGTTTATGGCAACTCCGATTTCTGAATCGGTGTAATTTGTTGATTTTAACAAAAATGCCGTATACGCAGATTTGGCAGAGATCGTGAATTTTTACAAGGTGCTTTTCTGCATCAAATCTCCGAATTCTTCAGGCCCCCAATTCTTGTCGACTCCATAGTTGAGTAGCGCAGGGAAATTGGGGAACTTCGCGCCTGACTGAGTCTTTGTCCCCTACTGGACGTCTGTTATCCATCGGGGCTGCGGAGTGGTCGCCTACATTCTGTTTCTGTGCGCAAACGCAATGCTGTTCATGCGACCGCAGGAGGTCATGCCTGCGCTCGGTGATTTGCAGCTGTATCTGCCGTGCATCCTTGGTGCGATGGTCTTCGGGATTCAGGACCTCTACAACCAGCTGCGCTGGCGAACCATGATGCAGCAACCGGTGAACCTGTGTGCTGTCGGCATGTTGGTCGCCATTTTAACCTCACGCCTGTTCACCGGAAATTTCCATGAACTGGATGTGGTGCTGACCAACATGGCCAAGGTGATCCTGTATTACCTGGTCCTCGTGTCGGTGATGACGACTCCCCAGCGATTTCGATATTTTTTGATGTCGACGGCAATTTTTGCCACTGTGATGGTCGCATTCAGCGTCGTCGACTATCGAGCGTTCGTCAAAGAGTGGCAGGGGAATCCAGAATTTCTGGTCGTTCTGGATCAGGAACGTGGACTTGATCCAAGTGAACGAAAAATTCTGCGCCATATTCCTGACCGTGACGGGGTGGACGCCTACGGCGAGGAGATTTGGTTCTTTCGCCTGTGTGGTTTAGGGGTTTTCCATGATCCCAATGACATCTCTCTCCTGATTGTCGCGACCAGCATTATCTCGGTGTACTTTCTAACTGATCCCAAACTGGTCGGAGTCCGCTACCTGTGGCTCATTCCATTGTGCATTAACGCCATTGCAATGGTTTACACCTACTCTCGCGGGGGATTGCTCGCGGCCGGAGTTGGGGGAATGGCCTGGCTTGTGACGAAGTACGGTCAAAAAGTCGCTATCGTTCTAGGAGTTCTCGGAGCGATTGCGGCTCCAGTTGTTCTTGGTCGAGCGGCGAATATTGATGTGTCGTCCGGAACAGGACAGCAGCGAATCCAGCTTTGGGCTGAAGGGCTGTCTGCCATTCAGGGAAGCAAATTCTTCTTTGGGATTGGAGAAGGGGTCTACCCGACACTGGGAGAACACGTCGCCCACAATTCCTTTGTTCACTCGTTCGTTGAACTCGGGTTCTTTGGCGGAACATTGTTCATGGGCTGCTTTTTTCTGCCAGCCTTTACGATCTACCTGATCCGGACCAACAAGTTCGAGATTCATGACCCGGCACTGCGACGGTTCCTTCCCTACCTGGCAGCCATTCTCGCCGAGTGGTGCATGGGGATGTATTCGCTTTCCCGTTGTTACGTTCCACCGACCTACATGGTGGCCGGTTTGGCAGCCTCGTATATCAACCTGATTGGCTTTTACCGCCCGAATCCGAAGCCGTTATTGCGACTCTCTCCGCGAGTCATGAAGCCGTGGCTTGCAGGGAGTGTGGGGTTGTTGATGGTGACATACGTGTTCGTGCGGTTGTTCGCCCGCTGGGGATAAACGGTGTTGTCAACGAACAGTGATTCAGTGTGGATGCGTTTGAAATGGGCTGGTTCAAGTTGAATTGAGTCTGATTGTGCTGGTGCCATTCGTGTTGAGTCAGACGGTCTGTGAAGTTGTGAAAGTCAGGGGACGAGAGAATGTCTGCTCCTAAAATCAGCGTTGTTATTCCTGCATATAACGCAGAGAAGACGATTGCGCGCACGCTGGAGAGTGTCTTAGCTCAGACGCATCCTCTTCACGAAGTCATCGTGGTCGATGATGGCTCGCGAGACGGGACAGGGGATGTTGTGCGTGCGTTTGGAACCAGGGTTCAATACCTGAAACAAGCGAATGCCGGGCCCGCTGCTGCCAGAAATCATGGCGTCCGTGTCTCGACTGGAGACTGGATTGCCTTGCTGGACTCCGACGATGCCTGGCTCCCGGAGAAGATTGCGAAGCAAGCGTCATGTATTTTGGATGACGTCGCAATCATTCACACTTACACACTGCAGGACCGTTTCAGGACAGAACGCGAACTCAACTTTGATGTGTTGTGGGAACATAACCACATCGGCACTTCAACAGTCGTTTTCAATAAATCCGTCTTCGAGTCAGTCGGAGGATTTGGTGAAGATCGCGCCTTGATCGGGGCGGAAGATTACAACCTTTGGTTGCGAATGGCTTCGACTGGGAAGCGCATCGTTACTGTTCGTGAAGAACTGACCGTCTACACACCAGCGGAAAACAGTTTGTCACAGCAGACTCCCAAAGTGATCAAGGCGGAACTGCTGAATATGGACCTGCTGGCCGAGCGTTTTCAGCTTCCAGCGAAAATGGTGACGGACAAACGAGCCGCATTGCTTGAAGAATACTCAGGAGCCTTGTTCTGGGAACGTGAACTTCCGCTCGCGAGGAAATACTTTCGCGCTTTGTTGAAAGACCGCCCCACCGCGAAGAATCTCGGCTATTGGCTGGCGACCTATCTGCCGGTCCCGGTCTTGAATCTCCCCCGGACACTTTCTCGATCGCTTGGACGGTCTACGAATGTCACCTCGATCCCTGTTGTGGTGACACGATGAGTGTAAGAAGAAATGTCATCGCCGGATGGGGAGCCCATCTGTTTACCGTGATTATCGGCTTCTTCATGATGCCGTATATCCTCGGGACAGTTGGAGAGGCTCAGTACGGGGCGTGGGTGTTCATCAACGCCATCGCCGGCTATTCGTCAATGGTTTATGCCGGCTTCGGCGCCACGATCTGTCGGTACGTTGCGGATCTCTCTGCGCGGAAAGATTGGCAGAAGCTCAACGCGGTTGTCAGTACGATTCAGCTTGTCTACTGCGGAACGGCATCGCTCGTTGTTCTGTTCACTCTGCTATTCGCCTGGTACGCCCCTTCGCTTGGGAAATGGGGAGAGTTACCTGTCGGTGAGATTCAAATCTCGATTCTGATTGTCGGAGCGACGATTGGGATGGGGATGATTGCCAGTGTCTATGGCGGTGTCCTGGTGGGGACACAGCGTCTGGATGTGAAGCGTGCGATCGATGTTGTTATGGGGATTGTTCGCCTCGCGTTAACACTCCTTTGTGTTGATCAGCGTTATGGACTGATTACATTAGGGATGATCTTCTTTGTGACGACAGTGGTAGAACACCTCGCAAGTGCACTGTTCGCTTACCGCCAATTACCGCAGTTATCGATCGCTCCATGGCATGCACGTCGAAGCGTGTTTTATGAATGTGCTGGATTTAGCGCATTTAATGCAATCGCGTTGCTTGCTGAGTATTTAATTTACTTCACGGATACGGTCATAATTGGTTTGATTCTTGGGCCTTTGGCGGTCGTTCCGTATCAGATTGGCTTGAGAATCGCGCAGATGGTTCAGATTCCGATCGCTCAGATCGGAGAGGCCGTGCTTCCCCGTGCCGGTGAACTTTATGCACGCGGAGATCGTGCAGGGTTGGCTCGGCTCGTGCATCAAGGGATGGGGGTCTCTTTCCTTCTGTCCGGAGGCTTTTTAATCGGGACCTTTTATTTTGGAGATTTGCTGATTCGGACATGGATCGGGAAGCAGTATGCCGATAGTCATTCGGTGATGGTACTGCTTGTCGCGTCACAATTAATATCGCTTCCGATGGTGATTGTTCGAAAGGCGCTTCTCGGTGCAGGGCAGGTTCGAGTACAGGCGTGGATCGATTTATTAGAAGCGGCTGTTAATCTCGTTCTATCACTCATTCTTATTCAGTATTTCGGGATAATTGGGGTCGCGTGGGGTACGATTGTTCCGTTGTACTTGGTTGAGATTGCAGTGTTACTTCCTTATGCAATTCGAACTCTTGGATTGTGTAAGAAGGAGCTATGGAGAGTCGTGGTTGCTCCACAGTTGCCTGCTCAGGTGGCGTTGATTTTATTTTGTGATGTTGCTGTGAGATATACACCTGAGTCTGGATGGGGAGCGTTGTTGCTCGTGACCATCGGCGGAGGCACAGTGTTGTTAAGCGTGCGAGCGGTGATTTCCCTGCTCGAACGTAAGACAAGCCAGACTCAAGGCACGAATCTCGGCGAGATGGAGGCTGTAGCCGGATCTGTATGATGATCTCTCAAACAAAGAAACTGGTTGTTCGACCGGATATGGTTGTGCATTCCCTGAAATGGCGAACGCTCTCGTTTGTCCAGGTACATGAATCACTTGTACTTTGGCGCAGACTTGAGCAACGCATTGGGGAAACGTCGGTCGCGAATTCTTCGGTATGGATTGAAAGCTGGCTGAAGAGCTATAGCGATGTGATCCCTTATCAGGTCGTTGTCTTCGAATCCAATGGCGCCGTTCGTGGAATGTGCCTTTTGACCGAGGGCATTCATCAGAAGGAAGGCCCATTCCATGTGAATACGGTTCATATCGGAACAGCCGGGGAACCGAACGGGAGTGTCTGCGTCGAGTACAATCGAATTCTGGTCGAGCCAGCGTATCGCGATGAGTTCATTGCCGGTCTGGTTTCGCTGTTGAACACGGACCATCGCTGGGAACAGTTGCGATTGGATGGATTCTCGGATACGGATCTGGAACCGTGGCTGAAGCACATGCCGGGTGCTCAGGTGCGACATCGTGAAAGCCGCTACTTTGATTTCGACGCGACGCGAAAAGCGGGAACCGAAGTCATTGATCAGTTGGGCCGGAGCACACGATCCAATCTCAGAAGGCGACTGAAGCAATACGGCGATCTGACTTGCGAATGGGCGGAGAACGCAGATCAGGCCGAAGATATCTTTCATGAACTGATTCAGTTGCATCAGGCTCGCTGGCAATCGATCGGGCAGCCGGGAGCATTCGCCAACCCCCGGTTTCTGAAATTTCAGGCAGAAGCAAGTCTGCGATTGTTTCTCGAAAACAAGGCCGTTTTATTTCGGGTACGCCAGCAGGATGAGACAATTGGCTGCCTCTTCTTGCTGAATGATCGTAATCGTCTGCTCGATTATCTCTCTGGTTTTGCTTCGTTCGAAGAAAAGCCCAGCCCGGGCCTGATTTCGCATTACCTTTGTATGGGAGATGCGATGCGCCGCGGATATTCGGCTTATGATTTTCTCGTCGGAGATAAACGGCACAAAGACAACCTTTCGAATCAGGTTGCTGATCTGTGCTGGCTGACGTGGTCGAGACCGAATTGGAAATTTCGATTCCTGGACGTCATGCGGGCAATCAAGCATCGAATTCGACGATCAAATTCTTCGTCGTAGAGTTGAAGACTCTCGATGGTGTCAGGGAATCAACGTGGTAGCGCAAATTCTGAAATCGGAAGCAGGATCATCAGCAGAGCAGCAAGACACTTCTGCATTGGCCGCCCCATTGAAAATCTGTCATGTCAGCATGACATTGAAAACTGGTGGGCTGGAACGGTTATTAGTCGAGTTTGGCCGTTTTCATAACCCGAAGAATGTCGAACTGACTTTTGTTTCTCTGGCGGATCTGGGGCCACCAGCAGACGATCTGCGTGCAGCCGGTTTCGAGGTACAGACACTCGGCATGCCGAAGACCGGAAAGATCGCAGCGCTGAAATCTCTGCGTTCGATTTTCCGGGAACGGAATATCGACGTTGTTCATACACACAATACCTATCCTCATTTCTATGGTGCGATTGCGGCTCGCTGGGCCGGTGTGCAAACTGTCATCAACACGCAGCACGGCCGAGGATGCGGATCAGGGTGGAAGAGTCTCTGGCAGTTTCGCATTGCCAATCGTCTCGCTTCCCGAGTCGTGGGAGTTTCTGAAGACGCAACGAATTTGTGTCGCGGACAGGATCGTCCCAATGCAAAGAACATGATCACCATCTGGAACGGAATCGATCTGGATCGATTTGCATTCCATGGACCGCGTCTGGAACCGATTGCGATTTCCGTCGCCCGATTATCGCCTGAGAAAGACTATGCAACGCTATTTCGTGCGTTGCCACACGTCATTGCATATGAACCTCGATTCAAGTTGTTGCTTGTCGGAGACGGAAGTGAGCGTCAGCCTTTAGAAAAGCTGGCTGATGAACTTGGGATTCGCTCGCACATCGAGTTTCTCGGTGAACGGAAAGATGTCTCAGAGTTGTTGAAAACGGCGGGCTTCTTTGTGTCGTCTTCGAAGACAGAAGGAATTTCTCTGACGTTGCTGGAAGCGATGGCTGTTGGCTTGCCGATCGTGACCACCAGGGTTGGAGGGAACCCGGAGATTGTTGTCGAAGGAGAAACCGGAAAACTTGTTCCTTCGCAAAATCCAGAGGCACTTGCCGACGCGATTTGCCGGATGCTGGATGAACATCCCTTATGGCCGACATATGCCGATGCGGCCAGAGCACGGGCGGAACAGCATTTCAGTGCTCGGACAATGGTGAAAAACTATGAGAGCCTCTATCGAGAGTGCTATCTCAATCAGTTTTAAGGCAGGTTCGATGAGTCATCCGGTACTTCCAGAATTCGCAACGTCTTCTTGCTCACAATGAGCTGATTCCATGAGTGTTCCTTCACGAATTCGTATTGCTCTGGTGGGGTGTGGGCAGATTGCTGACGCTCACCTCGCGCAGTTGCTGAAGATTCGAAGTGCCGAAGTCGTGGCTGTCTGTGATGTGCAGGAAGATCTCGCATGGCAGGCTGCACGCCGGTTTGGAATTCCTCAATATTTTACCAGCATGGAGCGGATGCTGGATAAGACGCAACCGGACGTTGTGCATGTCACGACACCGGCTCATACGCATGCGTCTCTGGCGATTCAGCTTGTGAATGCCGGAGTCCATGTCTATCTCGAAAAGCCATTCACACTGAACGCAATTGAAGCCAGTCAGGTGCTCGCTGCTGCGGATGTGAATCAGCGATTCGTATGTGTGGGGCATGATCAGCTTTTCGATCCAGTCTGGTTGAAAGCCAAACAGTGGATTGAGCGAGGACTGATTGGACCTGTCCGGCATGTGGAATCCATTCTCGGTTATCCCATTGATGGCAAGTATGGTTCCCTCGTTTCGGCAAACCCTGATCATTGGGTGCGGAAACTGCCTGGCGGGCTGTTTCAGAATACGATCTCGCATCCTCTGTATCGCATCACCGATCTGCTCGAAGACGAACAGCCAGCGATCATTGGGGGATGGCGTGCTCGCGGTTCCTTTCCCTTGCCGACGGAACTCAGTGTGTCATTTCAAGGAGAACGTCAGACCGGGAGTTTGACCTTCTCGACATTGATGCCACCGGTGCGTATCACCCGAATTTACGGCACGAAAGGGTATCTCGATATCGACTTCGATGCTCAAACAGTGCGGTTCTTACGTCTCGCAAAATTGCCGGGAGCGTTTGCGAAGCTCGAATCTCCCTGGCAACAGTTTCTCAGTTCAGTCTGGAACCTCGCGAATAATGTGACCCGATTTGCTCGTGCGGATATTCATTACTTTGCCGGCATGAAGACGTTGTTTGAACGGTTCTATGCTGCCATTCGTGGAGAAGGCGAGATGCCGATCCCACATGAAGAGGCGTATCGGGTCACCCTGTTGTTGGACAGGATTGTTGCTCATTGCGAGAACGCAGATCGCTTGACGAATGATGACGCTGCTTCTCAGCGTGACCATCAGTTTTCCTGCTGAACACCTGATTGTAAGTTGATTGATCGAAGTCATTCCTGTTGAAGTTAAAGTGATGTCTCAAACTGCATTTGTCACTGGGGGAGCCGGATTTCTCGGACGCCGCCTGATCCTTGATCTGGTGGGGCGTGGACTGAACGTGCGCTGCCTTGTGCGTCGATCTACTGACCTGACTGAATTGAATTCGCTTCTGAATGACGAGCAGTCTGCACGCATCCAGTTTGTCTATGGAGATGTTGCTGATCGGGCTTCACTCGACGAAGCACTTCAGGGTGCAGATGTTGTTTATCACCTTGCTGCAGCGTTAGCAGGAAGCCCTTCCACGATGTTTGCGAACACCGTGATTCCGACCAGAACATTGCTGGAAGCGTCGGCAATGGCCATGGTGAAACGGTTTGTGCTGGTCAGTTCCCTGGGAGTCTATGGAACGAACCAGATTCGTCGCTGGGGCACATTGGATGAATCGACTCCAGTGGACCCTCATCCTGAGTTGCGAGACCCTTACACCTTCAGCAAGATCCGTCAGGAAGAAGTTGCCTGGGAAGCCCGAGAGAAGTGGGGACTGCCGATCGTAGTTGTTCGTCCCGGGGTGATCTATGGACCGGGGCGGCCTCTGTTGACGAGTCGTGTTGGCCTCTCTTTTGGGCCGGTTCTGCTACGGATGGGAGGAGGGCACAGGCTTCCGTACACCTATGTTGAGAACTGCGCCAAGGCCATTGCTCTCGCCGGGGTAACTCCTGAGATTGAAGGTGAAATCTTCAATGTCGTGGATGACGATTTACCATCCGGAAAGCAGATTGTCCGACTGTTGAAGAAGAATGGACATCGATTGCGATCTGTCTGGGTGCCTCGTCCGATGATCGGTCCGATGTCTTCGCTCTATGAGATGTATTCGAAGTGGTCAGGAGGCCAACTTCCTGCGGTCATCACTCGCTATAAGAGCGATGCCATCTGGAAGCCGGTACGCTACTCGAACGAGAAAGCGAAACGCTGCCTCAAGTGGACACCAACTGCAAAAACGCTTGATGCTCTGGCGAAGTCCGTTTAGATCCCGCTCTGGATTTCATCTGGTAAATTCGTTCCATCGTTTTGATCGAACTAACCGATTCGGTTTGATAGGAAGTGACGAATTCGTCCTTTCTTAAATCATCGTTGCTGATTAGCTTAGGAATGCTCTTCACTCAGGTTCCTTTCGAAAAAGAAATAATTGGTGCGCAATTGGCGTGCTATGTTTCTGAAAGGCCATTGCGATTCCATAAGGCCGAGCCGTTGAAACGTGTTGGTTGTGGCGGTTACTCCGTCGGTGCCGATTGTTTTGGCGGATGTGGCTTGTTGAGGTCTGTCATTTTAAGTTGGTGCGATGCGACTCCTGTTTATCAGCACGACATTTCCGGACTCCGCTTCCCCAACCAGAGGGACTTATAACTCAGCATTGGTGCGGGCGTTGAGCCGTCAGCACGAGGTCTCTGTCATTTCGCCTCGATTCTTTACCGAGGTTTACTCCCGCAGAGGGAAGAAGTCATTCGCGGTCCCGGAAGAGATGGTGTCTCGTGGGATCCCGGTTCAGTATCCCACCTACTGGTACACCCCACGGGTCTGGCAAAGCGCTTATGGCGACCAGATGTGGTGGTCTGTGAAGAAGGTGGTTCAGAAGACTCTGAAAACGTTTCAGCCTGATGCTGTGCTGAGCTATTGGGCTCACCCGGATGGCGATGTCGCTCGACGAGCTGCAGCGATTGCTAACGTCCCTTCGGCTGTCATTGTTGGAGGATCAGACGTCTTGATTCTTCCGCATCTCCCTGGGCGAGGAGTGCGCGTTCGCGAAGTGCTGAATGCCAGCGATGCGGTGATCACTGTCAGCAATGGACTGCGCAAGAAAACAGTCGAACTGGGAGTGCCGGAATCGAAAGTACACACCATTTATCAGGGAGTCGATGAACATCTCTTTGATCATCAACTCACTCGGAGAGATGCCAGAAAGCGATTGAATCTGGATGACAAGCTCGCGCACCTGCTGTGGGTGGGACGTGTTGTTGAAATCAAAGCTTTGCCTGTGTTGTTTGACGCAGTGGCTCTGCTGAAAGAGCGGGGACTGCGATTCCAGTTACATCTTTTGGGCAGTGGCCCACTAAAAGCTCCGTTGCAGCAACTCGCCCAAAGTCGCCAGCTCGATGATGTCATTCGGTTTCATGGTGCCGTGGGGCATGATCAGATTGGAAACTGGTATCGGGCTGCAGATCTGACTGTATTAACCAGTGATTCAGAAGGACTGCCGAATGTCCTGCGAGAATCTCTGGCATGTGGAACACCGTTTGTCTCGACCGATATTGGGAGTGTTCGCGAGATCGCGTTTCCAGAGGCAACCTGTTTTGTGCCTCCTCGAAATCCAGGTGCCTTTGCTGACGCGGTTCAATCGATGTTGGCGGAAGAAGCAAAGCTCGCTGCCGCTGCCTATCAGCCATCGACCTGGGAAGACAGTGCTCAGGAAACAGTCTCTTTGTTCAGATCGCTGCTGAGGACCGATCGAAAGCAGCCATTGGCCGATACGGTTGGGCCGAGGTTGGTCAATGCAGGGAGAGATCAGAGGTAGGTTCAAACGGCAGACGGAGCGTTGCCGGAGAGTTGGAAAAGCAGGGAGCTTGTCAGGAATTTGTCATTGGTCATGTGATTCCTGTGTCGTATGCGGTATTGCGCAGGCGGGGCAGGGCAGAAAAGATCATCAGCGTGTTTTCGAATCCACTACCACGAGTTCTGTTTGTGTCGTACCTGTTCCCTCCAACCGGCGGGGTGGGAGTGCAGCGCGTCAGCAAGTTCGTGAAGTATCTTCCGCGACATGGCTGGAATTCTTCAGTCCTGACCGTCTCAAATGCCTCTGTTCCGTTACAGGATGAAAGTCTGATCCGAGACATTCCACCCGGAACGATTATTCGTCGCGCGAAAACGTACGAACCAAGCTATGCCTTGAAGTCGTCCGTCTCCGGGGGGAGCAATCACAAGGCCAAAAGCCATTTTCTGATTCGAACTGCGAAGAAGATTGCACGGGATACTGCGAATACGATTTTGCAGCCGGACTCACAGGTGTTGTGGCATCCGCATGCGTATCGTGCCGGGTTGCGTCTGCTGAACGAGGTGCCACACGATGTCATCATTGCGACGGGACCACCGTTCTCGTCATTCCTGCTCGGAGCGAAGTTGAGCCGTAAAACGGGGCTGCCGCTCATTCTTGATTATCGAGACGAATGGGATATCAGCAATGCGTATTGGGAGAACAAGAATCAAGGGCGTTTTGCCAACCTGATTCAGGCTCGTCAGCATGCGTCGGTTGTTCATCAGGCGGATTACTTGTTAGCGACCTCGCCTTCCAGCGCTGGCGCCATTGAACAGTTTGCTCGCGATAACGGTTCTGGTGCGGCTGTTGGATACATCTATAACGGGTTTGATCCAGATGATTATCCTGTGGAAGTACCAGGAGCGTCAGGACGCCTTGCCAGCACAGCGAACAAGTTTCGTCTCGCGTTCATCGGAACACTTTGGAATCTGAATTCGATTGAACCCGTCGTCGAAGCCTTACTGAGAATTTGCGACTCGCACCCGATTCTGGCGTCGTCGTTAGAACTCTTTCTGGCAGGGCGCCGCACCCCGGATCAGGAAGCGATTCTCGATCGTCTCAATGGCACCGTTGTGACGGTGACCAAAAAGCCATTCGTCTCGCATGATGAGGCAATCAGCTTGATGCGGTCAGCAGATGCGTTGCTGATGTTGAATAGCGACCTGCCGAAGGCTCAGCGAATCATTAATGCAAAGACGTTCGAATACATGGCCGCCCGGCGTCCGATCTTTGTGGTCGCCCCGCAAGGAGATGTCTGGGATCTGGTGCAGAACTTACCCGGGACGACTCTTTGCCGTCCCGGTGATGTCTCCGGGATTGCGGATCGCTTGTTGATGTCGCTCGAACTGTATCGCTGTGGCGAACGGTTTTCAGACGCCGTCTGGGACATTTCTCAATTTGAGCGAAATGAGAGCGCGAAGCAATTGGCAGAGACACTGGATCAGTTTATTGGTCTGGACGACGCCGGTGTTCTTGGAACCAGTGGATTGTCTGAGCTGACAGAAAGGTCAGGGAACAATCCATGACACTCTTTCAAGAAATTGAACTGGCAACGGTTGTCATCCTGATTGTTGTGGCGGTTGCGTTTTATCTTCTCGCAATTCGATCACGGCAGATGCATCGTTGGGTGGGAAGTTATGTCTTCCCGACGACTCCGCGCCTGACGTGGAAGCCGGATGATGAAGTCGATGTCTTTATTGCGATTTGCGATCACTGGGAGCCACGCTGCTATGGTGCCAGTGATGAGTTGGCCATCTCGCGAGTTCATCGCTGGCGAGATGAGTATCCGCGAATGTTTGGTCATTTTACGGACGTCAACGGCCGCGCACCGAAGTACACGTTCTTCTTCCCTCAGGATGAATATCGCCCTGAGTACATGGATGATATTCGTCCATTGGTCGACTCCAATCTGGTTGACGTCGATATCCACCTGCACCACGACAATGACACTGCTCAACAGCTTCAGGAGAAGTTGGAAGAGTTTCGTGACACCCTGTTTTTTCGACACGGATTGCTACGACGTGATCCGGTAACAGGAGAGATCGTTTACGGGTTCATTCACGGAAACTGGGCACTCTGCAATTCACGCCCGGATGGTCACCTCTGCGGTGTCGATCAGGAATTGACTGTCCTGAAAGCGACAGGGTGCTACGCCGATTTCACATTGCCATCGGCACCCAGTGCGACTCAGACGAAGATCATCAACTCCATCTATTACGCCAAGGATATTCCCGGTCAGCGCAAGTCGCACAATACCGGAACCCTTGCACAAGTTGGCAAGTCTGCACCGGCGGATCATCTGTTGTTGGTTCAGGGAGCATTGGTTCCTGACTGGAATCGCCGACGTTGTGGAATTATTCCGCGAACAGAAAACTCAGATCTGCATGAAGGCCGTCCTGCAGATCTGCGACGACTGAAACTCTGGATGCAAGCTGGAGTTCATGTTGTCGGGCAACCGAACTGGCGATTCATCAAATTGCACACACATGGGTGCAAGAATGGGAACATCGACACCATGCTCGGGCGGCCGATGCAGAAATTTCATGAGGAACTTCAGCAGTTCCATCAACAGCATCCCGGCTTTCGTTATCACTATGTGAGTGCCTGGGAAATGGCACAATTGGTGCATCAGGCGGAAGCGGGAATGCAGAAGCCGGACTTCAGCTTTTCTCAGATCGCCACCAGGACTTGACCCAGTTTCAGGGCGGTGTAGCGGTTTCTGGCGAGCGGGATTACGATTCCGTCTGGTGGATGCGGCCGCTCAAGAGACCGAACCGGTCTGAATGAAACTGGATGTTGAGTTTACTATGCCCGTTTGGTTGCTGATGGTCATTGCCGCTCTGGTGGCGGGGTTGATTCCAATACAGGGGATTGTCAACGGCCGCCTCGGAATCGTATTAGGGAACCCCTTACTGGCAGCGCTGATCTCGTTTC
Organism: Planctomicrobium limosum; assembly: GCF_051465645.1. GTDB lineage: Bacteria > Planctomycetota > Planctomycetia > Planctomycetales > Planctomycetaceae > Planctomicrobium. Next base: position 5,224,101 of record NZ_CP195790.1, read on the forward strand.
TGAGCGGCACAATCATTCTCGTGCTGATCTATTTCGGGATGCACGGATCTCTTCCCAGAATCCCCACCGACGGGTCAGTTGCCTGGTATCTTTACACGGGCGGGTTGATCGGTTGCATCTATGTGACGGCGGTGCTGATGCTCATCCCGATCATTGGACCAGCGAACGTTCTGGCCGCGAGCGTTGTAGGCCAATTGATCGTTGCGCTGCTGGTCGAACATTGGGGACTGTTCGGATTACCACAGCACTCAATATCTGGATTGCGAATCTTCGGGGCAATGCTACTGATCTTCGGAACCTGGATGATTCAACGCGGATAGCTCGATTGCTTTTAAGCTGATGCAAGAATTGTGACGGTTCGATTTCTTACTGATCGATCTTCCCGGACGGCATCGCGACGACAGCGCCTCATGCGCGCTCCGGTCTGAAGCGACAGTCCATTGCGGGAAAACGAGTTTGGGGAGTTCCTCTACCAACCTGCGAATGATCGCGAACACAACCTCGGGAACGCTCAGTACTGGGGAATGCTTCCTCGGCCTTCGTGCTTGTTCTCTGATTCCAGTGTTCGCATCACGAGACAATTCACAACATGGAGAAGGCCAGCCGCTCGACATGCGGCATGCTCGATCTCGGGAACTTTTCTGCTATCAGGAACGCGGACCACGCCTGACAGACAGATGCTGTTGGCTGTGCGATGGACCTGTAGCGAACTGAATTTGACATCAGCAATGGTGAGCAATTCTCGAAGCACCGCACGTTCAATTTCGTGTGGCTCGCAGTGGCAAGACCCACAGATGTCCTCGTGATTGTGTTCGGCGACCTCATTTGCAATTTGCGGGGTATCCCTGTTTAGAACCCTGGTCGTCATCGTCTTTCCTTTTAAATTGAGCGCAATCGGAATGAATCACGTGAATTGAGTATTGATGGTCTGGCGTCGTTGTGACGGGGGATGAATTTCCGCCTTCCAATGCATCAAGGCCAAGCGAGAACTGGCAGCACAAATTGTGGGGTGATTCTAAAGATGCCGAGTGGCTGGCGCCTGTGGCGCGAATCCCGCCTTGAGAGTTGGAGAGACCATCTTGCTTCCATTCAGAATACCAACAGATCGGAGATCTCAAACGCGATTTTTAATTCTACGGGATTTTTCGCAGAGATCGGAGATATCGAAATTGACGAATATCTGGGTTTCGCGTGTCATCTGCGATGGTCAAATCATGGGCGCACCTCATTGATTCGTCGAATTTCCAATGAGATTTGGGGAGAGAAGGCCCCCAGATCGAGCTGATTTGACGGGGACCTGGCGTTGATACGTTGTTATTCAGTGAGAATTTTTTACAATCACAATCGCAAAATTGTGTCAAGAGAATTTCAAGGTCACTATTAAGGAGCGGAATGTGGGAAACGGCATCACGTCGGGAATGCAGCTCCTGGCAGCAGAAATAACTCCCGCATTTCTGGCGATTCTCATCGGGATCTTTTTCCTGGTGATCTTCACCTTGATGGTGATCTATTTCGTCGGCAGCTATTTTAGTTTGTGGATTCGTGCGTTCTTCTCCCGTGCTGGAATCGGTCCTTTCGCACTGGTTGCCATGGGGTTACAGAAGGTGAACCCCAATACAATCGTTGATGCGAAGATCACCGCGGTTCAGGCGGGGATTACAGATATTCCGACCAGAAGCCTCACCTGTCACTATCTTGCGGGCGGGAATGTCCCACGGATTGTTCGAGCGTTGATCGCCGCACACCGAGCTCAGATTCCCTTGGACTGGGACACAGCAGCAGCGATCGACCTTGCTGGTCGTGACGTTCTTGAGGCCGTGCGGACAAGCGTCGACCCCAAAGTGATTGACTGTCCAGACATCCGGCATGGGCGAATGACTCTGGACGGCGTCGCTAAGGACGGAATTCAATTGAAGGCACGTGCGCGAGTTACCGTCCGTACGAACTTGAGTCAGTTGATCGGCGGGGCGACGGAAGACACTGTGATTGCACGAGTTGGGGAGGGGATCGTGTCGGCGATCGGCAACTGCGACACCCACAAGCAAGTGCTTGCAAATCCTGCATTGATTGCTCAGGCAGTACTCCGGAAAAGCCTGGATTCCCAGACTGCGTACGAAATCGTTTCCATCGATATCGCTGATATTGAAGTGGGAGCAAATGTCGGCGCAAGATTGCAAGCTGATCAGGCAGAAGCAGATATGCGCGTTGCCCGTGCTCACGCCGAACAACGGCGAGCAGAAGCGGTGGCAACGGAACAAGAAATGCAGGCAAGAACACAAGAGAATCGGTCGAAGGTGGTGCTCGCTGAGTCTGAAATCCCGAAGGCAATGGCAGAAGCCTTCCAGAATGGGATGCTGCGGGCTTCAGCAAATGGAAAGATTGAAGCGGTTAGGAGTTGAACGGCAGATTTTGCTGGATATTTGGAATACAACTCGGCAACAATTGATCACAAAGCTTTGCACCTCCTGCGTACGATTAAAAGAAGACGAACTTTATTATCCATGCCGCTGACGGATTCGGCGGTTTGAATTGACCGACACTTGCCATACCAACAGAGCCACGGATGAAATGTTGGAGGTTTTTCGGCGGTGTCGTGATATGGAAGATTACTGAGATGGCAGAATTGAATATTCAACTCACACGCAAACAGCAAGAACTCCTCCTTCGCGGGCTCCGTTTCGTTCGTAGTTCTGTAGCACTTGATCCTGCAGAATTCACCGAAGAAGTCGACCAGCGTCGCCGTGGCCAATATGCAGAAATTGCAGCGATTGAATCAATGTTGTCGACCGCAAAGATCATTGAAACAGCAGCTGTCTAGTTCCGTTTTTGCTGTCGTTGTTTTGCATCGACAGCGTTTGGATCTCTCGTCTTATCTGGTGAAAGTGTTCGGGTTATCAGCGTTTTGTTGATCTCTCGAACTCATTGATTCAGGTTGCAGGTTTTTGAAATCCGCTTGCTCCAGTCACCCGGGTTCACCTTCGGGTTCACGGTCGCACGGTCATCCACCTCCCAGCCTCGACTGATTTTGACGTGTAAGACCTGAATGTGCCTGCCGCAGAGTCTCTCTGCGGCAGGCATTTTGTTTTTATATTCGTTCTGTTTGCTCTACCATGTGTGCCGCCAATCAAATTTGAAGGGCAGGCCCGACTCAGGTCGCATGCGTCGACAAGTAGCACCCGGTGGTTGAGCGATTTGGACCATGACCGTCTGAACCTGTTCTCATAGGTCGGATCAAGTCAGGGCGCGTTCTCCCAAGAGACTGTAAGTAACCATTTCGGAATCAACTCGAATTATGAAGTATCAACGAGTTTGCGTTGACGCGTTCGTCACGACACTGCCACCGGATGTTGTCACTTCTGCTGAAATTGAGAACCAGCTTGCACCGGTGTATGAGCGATTGGGACTGCCTGCCGGGCGTCTGGAACTGATGTCGGGGATCCGGGAGCGGAGATTCTTTCCTCCACGAACACTGCCGGGAATGATCAGCGGTCAGACCGTTCGGAAGGCACTTCAGGTTTCCGGACTGGATCCAGCAAACTGCGGGGCATTGATCCACGGGTCCGTTTGTCGCGATCAGATGGAACCTGCGACAGCTGCCGGCGTGCATCATGCAGCTGGACTTCCGGCAGAGGCACTGGTGCTGGATGTCAGTAACGCCTGTCTGGGGTTGCTGAATGGCATGTTGATGATTGCGGACATGATCGAACTCGGCCGCATCAAAGCAGGGATTGTTGTCGGAACCGAAGTGGGACGTCCGCTTGTTGAAGGAACGATCGCAAAGTTGCTGCGTGATCCATCGGTGACCAGAAAGTCGATCAAACTCGATTTCGCATCGCTGACAATCGGGTCAGGATCGGCGGCGATCGTGTTATGTGATGAGTCGATCTCGCGTACGGGGAACCGTCTGTTGGGGGGAGCTGCATTGGCGAACACGTCGCAACATGAACTCTGTGCTGGTGGCGTTGATTCCCCGGGAGCAAGTGATGGCCGTCCTGTGATGAGCACCGATTCCGAAGCTCTGTTGCATGCCGGTGTCGATCTGGCGGACAAGACTTGGGAATTGGCGAAGCAAGAGTTGGGATGGCAGAACGAAAACGTGAATCGGGTGTTTACCCATCAGGTCGGGAAGGCCCATCGCTCACTCCTGCTGAAACGCCTGGGGCTTTCCGAAGAGCTCGATTTTCCTACCGTCGACTTTCTGGGCAATACCGGAGCGGCTGCACTTCCAACCGCTGTCGCATTGGGATCGGAACGTCAGTTTGTTCAGGATGGTGATCAGGTCGCTCTTCTCGGCATTGGAAGCGGTCTCAACTGCATCATGCTGGGACTGGATTGGCAGAAGACGCTTTCTGAATAGCGTCTGGGATCGCGAATCGGGATCGCTGTAAATAGCTTGTCGGTACGAAGCCCGATTCCAAATCGTCTTCAAAGAGAAAACGCCCCTGCGTTCAAATGAATGCAGGGGCGTTTTTAAGATCTGTCGAGATGATTCAGCGAATCTGACACGCGGGATACAGTTTTCTCCAGAGGAGAAGGCTGCTACGCGGTCGATTACGAAATCGCTGCTTTATTGGCAATCTGGTTGGAACTTCGCCAGTACTGAAGCGGAATTAAAGCCAGTGCAGAGATGGCCAGCTGTGACAGGGCGAAAAGTCCCAGATACATGAGTCGCCCTTCGGTGAATCCGTAGCTGTGCAATCCGACACCGAGTTCGTTAACTCCGAACCAGGACCAGCTGACGACAATGTTTCCGAGGACGGAGAGAATGGCGATTCCCCGATCGGATGTCATCTTGCCCCAGCGAACGTGCAGAACAAGTGCGTTCCAGAGAACAATGATCAATGCACCATTCTCTTTCGGGTCCCATCCCCAGAACCGGCCCCAAGAGTCATCGGCCCATAGTCCGCCAAGCACTGTTCCCCAGAAGCTGAAGAACGTTGCGAAGCAAAGCACACCGTAAATCATGCGGATGAGCTCTTTGCTGACGGCTGGGGTGAGTCGTTTGGTGAACAGACCCATCCCGATATAGACGACTCCAAACATGCCTGCGAGGTAAGTGGTTGCATATCCGAGGGAGATACAGACCACGTGTGTCGCGAGCCAGAATTGCGTATCGAGCACCGCTTCCAGAACCACAAAGGTATCTCCGTCAGCAGCCAGACCTGCGGCAATACGAAGAGTGAGGAAGCCGGAGATCGCGGCAACGAAGTTTCCGACCCCGATCTTTGTCAGCAGTTCCACGATTAAACCGCCAAGAACGACTGCCCAGCCAATGAAGACTGCTGATGAATACAGATTTGTTACCGGGGGACGCCCGGAAATATAGATTCGCCCTAAGAGTGCGAGAGTGTGAACGGTGAAGATCAGCACCAGCACCCAGAACGAAGACTTCTGGAAAATGGCCGGCAGGAAGAGCCAGCCAAACAGTGCCAGAACGCCAGCGAAGACATACAGGTAAGAGCTGACATTAAATGGCGAGACGCGATCAAACCATGCTTCAAAAGCGACCTTCTGAACAGGTACGTCTTCAGCTGATGCGTTCTTCGCGAGGAACGCCTGATAGGTTTTCAGATCGGCGTTGAATTTCTGAACGTCACCTGCTTTGTAGGCGTTAAGCATTGCAATGAATTGCTCAATGGCCGGCGGTGTTTTCGCAGGGAATTCGCTGTAGAACTGATCATAAATATGTGCAATCGTCAGCGTTTCCCACTTGGAATTTAATTCCGGGATATTCGGACGCTTGATGTCCTCTGTTCCAAGGTGAGTCGGGACCGTCAGTGGCATTGGACCCAGCCCGAAATCTTCGCTGAACTGCGAGATGGCATTTTGAGTTCCACGCAGATATTCGAAGTACTGCTGAGCACGCGTTGCAATTTTCGCTGCGGCTGGAGTGTCTTCCGGGAGATCCGACTTTGGAAGCTGTGGAGCATTCCCCAGTGTCCGTTCCAGGAAACTGTAAAGGACAAATCGGTTGGCAACTTCAACTGTTTTGCGTTGAATCAGTGATCGTTCTTTGGCTGGCGTTTTGGTCGCCAGTTGAGCCTGTTCGAAAATCTTCTCGATCTTCGGTTTCAGTTCCTCCGCGGAGTAGGTCATCCCTTCGCGGTTTTCCAACCCGATGAGTCGGCGAACTTCTTCGTTTTCAATTCGAATGACACGGAGTTTGCGCGCCTTCTCTTCGTCGGTCATCATTGCGATGAGCCACTCAATGGCCGGTCGTTTTTTGCCATCGGTGTTGGTGTATCGCTGATAATCTGACAGCTGCATCACTGTGTTACGTGCGAACGTGTCGAACGGCATGGCTCGACCTTTGTACCACATCGGCAACTTACCGAACTCGGCCAGGTTGAACTGGTCGGATTTCACCCGAACCGGCATGGCGGTGTAGGCCAGACAGGTTCCGATCAGCAAGGTGATGGATGCGGCGACGATGGTGCCGGTTCTCTGCTGACGCTTATATCGGGCAATCGAATCGTTTGTTGGAAGTGCTTTGGCGGAACCGTCCCCGATGGTGTCAATGTTCGACGCGACCAAACCTTGCTGTGTCTGTCGCAGGCGTCGATTGAGATAACGCAGGAGTGTCTGCCCGAAGTGGTACATCATCCCCACGACGGTCATCATGCAGGCAACATAAGGGGTCATCCAACCGGCGTTGTCGACGACCTGAAGTGTCGTCATTTCGCCGTCGCTGAGCTTGGAATAGCCGGACTGGTAGAACGTCTTTCCGCCGTATCGCATCGGATTATTCATCCAGATGCGATGGTCGAATTTCACGCCGCTGACCGGATCGTTCAGTTCAATATAGGATGAGTAATCTTTGACATTTGTGGTCCCTTTGTAGTCGTTCTTCTGAACGTCTTTCAGGGTGATGGAGTAAGGGTTGTAAATGCGTTTGAATCTCAGCGAAATTTTGTATTGCTTATCGCCAATAGTCACTTCATCTGAGGCATCGCTCATGTTCAGTTCGAGGTGCGCGGAACCGAGGTAGACACCCAGGTCTTTGCCGTCACTCGAAGTGATTTTCAAGTAGGCACTCGGGACGTCAAACTTCGCGCCGGTGTCTGTTCCGGTTGAACCGCGAACTGGGGCAGTCCGTATCGTTTTTCCGATCCCCTGAGTGGCCGGATTTTCTGCAGGCAATCCTTCAGGGACAGGTTGCCTTGGCCCGAGAAGAGTTGAGTTTTGATAGTATTCCAGCACTTCAATTTTGAAGGGAATACGAGGGTCTTCAATGACTTTCCCTTTCCCGTTGAAGCGGTCACCGCCGATGACGGTGATCTTTTCATTCTCGGGATCGGTTTGGTCAGTGACAGCGATCTCGGCGTGTCGCATGTCGCGGCTGAAGTAAACGGTTTCCCCTTCAATGATGTGCATCTGGCTTTCAATGTGCTGGGTTCCAACGAGGACGTCGTAGCCCATCATCAGTGCGATGCCAGCATGGAGAAGAACGATTCCGGCGCGCTTCTTGAAGATCAGAAGGCAACCAGCCAGTAACACGACTCCGGCGAAGGTCGCTTTCATTACCTGATACAAAATTCGCATCGTTGCTTCGTCGCTGCCGTCCCCTTTGGTGGCAACAATGGAGCCAATCAACAGGCTGACTGCCAGGCTGCCGAAGAGCCAGCGGCGTTCAGGATGCTGTTTCCCAGCGACAATCGCTGCATAAGTACAGACGGCACAAAGTCCGAACAAGGCGGATTCTGTGAGCCACCAAAGTGAGGAGTAGCCAATGATGGGATCAGCTTGCAGGCCGTCCGGGTTGGAACCGCTGAGGATCACCGCCAGAGTGACTAACGAACCGAGTCCAAGGACGATCCAGCCGACAACAAGTCGTCTTCCTTTTGCTTGAACCTGAAAGCGGGCAAGGTGTGCCGCCAGCAGGTTGACCAGCATGACAGTCCCGATGATCCAGCCTTTCGGGAACCAGATTCCAACATAATGTGGGAATGATGGCGCTCCGGTGGGGAAGAAGGCCGGGGGGAAGAACAACGCAGGGCGAACCCAGACGAACATTTCTTCCAGATGGATGAATGGGGGAGTCGTCGTCAGCAATCGATGAAAGTCGACGCGGAAATATTCACGAACGACCTTCCAGATGTCATCGTCCACCTGAGCCAGAGTCCCGACGAGCACGATGAAGATCGCCGCCAGAAACGAAGCAATGGTGATCTTCAAGGAGGCGAGTGGAATCAGGATTGCCTGGATTTTCGACCAGATCGGTGAGGTCGAAATAGGAATCTCGCGACGTGGTTCGCCATCTTGAACCTGCGAGGAAGGCGCTGGCAGGTTTTCCGGATTGGTAGTCATCTGGGGCATTTCTCGCCTCGTTTTCGACTGGATAGGAGAGAAGTGTATTCTCGCTGATCACATCAGAAGCACGAGAGTTTTGGTGGGATGATTTGACTGAGATCTGTGTCCCTGGCAGGACCTAGGGCTACTTACTTTGCATTTCCAGTTTGGCAGATTCCAGAAACTTGATGAAACGATCGCGTTCGGCTTTGATCGCTGCCGTTGGTCCCTGGGCTTTGAAGAACCATTTGGCGTCTCCGTCCTCGACTATTGCTGCGAGGATGGATTGTTCCGCCCCGTATGCTTCGACAAAGGTTGCTTCTTCGCCGGAAATCTTCATGGCAGTCTTTTCGGCGTTGAGTTGTTCTTCAGTCTGTGGTTCCAGAGAAACCTGTGAACGCCAGCGGTTCACGTTCGCCAGAACATCTCCCCCGCCTGGGAAACGGGAGACACTGACGTCGACAACGCCACCTTCCGCTTGAGCTTCCAGAGACGCCAGCCGCATGGAATTTCCGGCGTTGCGTTTCCAGCCTTCTGGCTCAGTGAACGTGACTGGTGAATTCTTTTCCCCGGCCATTTCCTTGGCGCTGTTTGGATCGTCGATGACGACAGCAGCCAGCATGCGTGTTGGCCCGACCATTGCGGTCGTTCCTTTAAGATTGATGAGAGCCACCAGACGTGAACTGCGAGGAGAAATGATCAGTTCTCCACGAGCCATGGCTTCTTCCTGCCATTTTGCTTCAGGCATCTCTTCCAGTCCCAACTGCTGACGCCAGCGGTTGATGTTGGCAAACAGATATTTGCTGATGTCCGGACCGGTAACAGGAAGTGTCGAGATCGTCACTTCGAGCGGTGGTGTCGTGTCTGGAATCGAGAGTGTCTGGTATCGCGGCGCTGGTCCGTTCGAAACCAGCCAGCCTTCCGGAACCTGATAGCGAGGTGTTCCGTTTTCTGAGAATTGCAGTGACTGAATCACCTGAGTGAATGGGAGTGTCTGCTTCAGGACATCGTCCGTCGGTCCCATTACTTTGAAGAACCAGCCATTTGTACTGCCGGTTAATGGGCCAGCTGCGACTTTATCCGGTTTGACAACAGCGGAGTCTTTGGACTTTGGTACGGAGTACTGCTGAATCTCGTCACGTCCACAGCCTTGAAACAACGAGGCGAGAAATGCCGGCAGAAGCAAGCGATTAAGCATGAGGTCGAAACTCAACACAGAGGGAAGCGGGTGGGACGCCTGAAGTACGGTAGGCAGTCAGTAGCCCATTTTGGCGAGGAACACTTTGGTTGCTTGGCTCAACGGGTTAATCAAGGATTATAGTTGCGACAAGAATGAAAAGTACATAAATGCCGGTGGATTTCTCAGAGACAGAGAATGTTATTGGCACGGAATCTGCTTCGTGCTCTTTTGTGAAGAGTCAAATTTCGGCCTGGTTATTGTTTCCTTCTTTTCTATTCTTCCTGATCGGCATGGACGGAATTGTCGGAACCAACGGCAAGTTGGAATCCTTCCATGACGATGAGTTTAAGGTGAGAGAACAAGGAAGGTCTCACTGCAATCTGTTTTCGATCCATCGCTGTGATCAAAAGTAATGAAGCCACAGTGATTTAAGATCGAATTTTTGCAGGAAATGGTGGCTGGCGAAGTCCCAGATCATTCAGGGCGAGCCAAGCGGCTAAATAAGTGTAGGGAGTAGGGAATTATGGGGATTGAGACACAAAATCGTCGGCACTTTCTTGCCACAACTCTCGCAGGGGCAGCCTCTTTCGGCATGGGATGGTTTTCACGTCCCGCATTCGCCGGCCCGACACAGATTCTTGAGAAAGTGGATGCAGCAGCCGAAGCGAGCACGCTTGGCCCCGCTTTTCGGACGGTCGCCGCAAGTATGCGATCGCTGGATGACGTTCAGGATTACACCGCGACGTTCTATAAGAAGGAACTGGTCGGTCGAAAGATGATCGAATCACGGATGGGATTGAAGTTACGAGAAGCTCCATTCAGTGTCTATCTCAAGTTTGTTTCTCCAAGTGCTGGCCGTGAAGTGCTTTATGTTCACGGTCAGGATAAGAACCAATTGAAGGTGAAGGAAGTCGGATTTGCCGGGCTGGCCGGAACCGTCTCGCTTGATCCGACAGGCTCCTTCGCGATGGATGAGAATCGCTATCCTGTCACCAGTATTGGGTTACGGCATTTGACTACGAAGCTTCTGGAACTCTGGCTGGAGGAGGCTCACCTTGATGGCCAGCAGGTTCGCAACGAACGCGGAGTTTCCATCGGGACGCTGAAGTGCAATATGGTGGAAGTGACGCATACCAAGCGTCATCAGAATGCTCGTTTCCAGACAACCAGATTGTTTATGGATGAGGCCACCGGGCGACCGATTCGGTTCCAGGCACTCGCGTTTGCAGGTCCTCGAGACACTGGCCCACAGGTCGTGGAAGATTATCTCTATGGAAATCTTCAGTTCAATGTTGGTCTGAACGAAATGGATTTCAGTACACGAAACCCGCAGTACAACTTTTAGAGTACTGACGTTTTCGCGTTTGAATCGTCTCCCAGAGCAAGGGCCATCTCGTTTGAGGTGGCCTTTGTCTTTTGGTGAAGTCAGATTCAGCTATGGTCTCTCAGATTGAGAAGATTGACTGATCGCTTTGCAGCGGTCGTTTCGTGGGGCGATCTCCCAATTTCGATCAGAAGTCTGTGGTTTCTTTTGATGCAGGGTAGCCTGAGAGAGCGTTTCGCGCGATAATCGCTCAGACGAATCATGACCGCATGATGGACTTCAATTTGAATTTGAGAGTCGCTTACTTCTACTCTCGCTCGGACCGGTGATGCAGACTGGTTTTTGAATTCGAATCTGACCCACCTGTTGCAACCTGCCTCGACACCGGAGCAGCCAATGGCTACTGAAACAAAAACCGAGATCGGCAGCTACTTCATCTCGAACTATCCACCGTTTTCGCAGTGGAAGAAGGATGCTGTTCCGGAGTTCTATGAAGCTCTGGATGCGACGCCGAACAAAGCTGTTCCGATGGGGATGTATCTACACATTCCCTTCTGTCGAAAACGCTGCAAGTTCTGCTATTTCCGCGTCTATGTTCAGCAAAATGCAGACACTATCAAGCGCTATGTCGAGACGCTTGATAAAGAAGTGCAGCTGCTCAAAGATCGCACGGCGATTGCTGATCGGGAATTGCAGTTCGTCTACTTCGGAGGGGGAACTCCGTCTTATCTGAGCGCCAAGCAATTGCGAATGTTGCGTGACCGGCTCAGTGAATCCGTGTCATGGGATACGGCCAAAGAAGTGACCTTTGAGTGTGAACCAGGAACGCTGTCTCTGGAGAAAGTGCAGACGCTCAAGGACATCGGAATTACGCGTGTGTCCCTCGGCGTCGAAAACTTCAATGATGAGATTTTGAAAGAGAACGGTCGCGCTCACCTGTCGCCTGAAATTGAGAAGGCGTACGGATGGATTCAGCAAGTCGGCTTCCCTCAGGTCAACATCGATCTCATTGCAGGAATGATCGGCGAGACTGACGAGAACTGGCACAACTGCATCGATCGCGCTTTGGCGATGGATCCTGATAATGTGACCGTTTATCAGATGGAATTGCCGTGGAATACGGTCATTTCGAAAGAGATGCTGACCGAAGGAATCGAGGCGCCGGTCGCGGATTGGCCGACGAAGCGTCGTTGGGCGAATGAGGCGATCAATCGGTTCGTTGAAGCGGGTTATGAGGTGTCGAGCGGGAATGAACTGGTTCGAAGTCGGCAGACCGACAAGTTCCATTATCGCGACAACCTGTTCCGTGGCAGCGATATTATTGCTGTCGGCGTGTCATCCTTCGGGCACTTGCAGGGAGTCCACTACCAGAATCAGGACGAGCTCGAGAAGTACATGGTGACCGTCAACTCCGGAGAACTTCCGGTGAAACGTGCACTGACTCCGACTCCTCATCAGCGGTTCGTTCGCGAATGGGTACTGCAGATGAAAGAAGGGCAGTTGAACGCCGCTCCGTTTCGAGAGAAGTTCGGAGTCGATCCGCTGGTCGAGTTTGCTGAAGCGTTGCAGAATCAGCAGCGTGCCGGGTACCTCACGATTGAAGGAGATCGCGTGCAGTTGACCAGAAAAGGGTTGCTACAAGTGGATAGCCTGCTGACGGAATACTTCGAAGAGCAGCATCGCGAAGTTCGGTACACGTAATCTGCACTTGATGAGTATCTGCGCGCAAGGAAATGCGGCTCCCCTTTGTCGATTGGGAGTCGCTTTTTTAATTTCACTCTTTCGAATGTCACCGATGTTTTTAACGCTTGAATCCAGCTCCCTCGAAGAGACCTTGAGAATCGGTGCGGCACTCGCGGATTGCCTGGACGTCGGCGATGTGGTTGCGCTGGATGGAGATCTCGGTGCTGGTAAAACGCATCTGGTGCAAGCGGTTGCTGGTGCGCTGGGAGTCGATCCGAGTGACGTTCACAGCCCGACATTTGTGATCATTCAGGAATATGCAGGTCGTATTCCAGTTTGTCATATCGATGCCTACCGGCTGAACGATATCGACGAGTTTTTGGAACTCGGATCAGATGAGCTGGTTGGCGGGGATTGTGTTTCGCTGATTGAATGGGCGAATCGTGTGGAAGATGTCCTACCCAATGACCGATTGTCAGTGCAGATCAGCGTCAGTGGAGAGAGTTCACGGACGCTGGCAATTTCCAGTTCCGGCCCACGAAGTCTCGCGATCATCATGGCCTTGGTTCAGCGTCTTGGCGAATAGCCTGTCGTTTGAGATTCAACTCAGCAGAACGCCAGGCGGATGATGGCGCTGCCATTCTTCAGTCGAGAATCATCAGGCTACCGCGTGACAGCTGTTGAGCGTTCGCGTTGAGTCAACATTGAGACCAGTCCACCTGCGACCAAATGCTGCACAAGTGTCTGGAGCAGAATTGTCATGATGATGAGCGGGTCGTGCACGAAGATGGTGCTGGCCAGTACAACTGCGGCCCCTGTGTTCCTCAGCCCACATGCGAGACTGAATGCAATGGCGTCTTCTTTGGGAGCATAGAGTCTCCGGGAAAGAAACCATGCGGCGGTGACGAGGATTGCGTTCGAAACGAAGACGAACAGCAGGCCAATCAGAAAGACATCTTCACTGCGTATTTTGAGCAGCACCGAAGAGGCGTTGATGTAATTCAGCAGCAACAGGCAGGTCAGGCTGACTCGGCTGAGCCACTGTTTTGACCAGACGATACCCTTCTTTCGTGACCACAGGCCGATGGTCAGTCCCACAAGCGCGGGACACACTACCCAGATGCTGAGAAAGCTGGTCAGCTTCGTCCAAGGAAAGATTTCGGTCGGGGACGTGTTGTTGGTCGGCGAAAGGATTTCAAGAAGATTGAAAACAATGGGAGCACACAACGGGGCGGCGATTGTGGCAATCAGCAACATGCCGAGACTGAGCGGAAGGTTCCCGCTGGCAAGATGCGTCCAGCCGACTGATGAGTTCGCAATCGGCATGGATGTCGCTAATACCAGTCCATAGATCATTCCATCCGGGACCCCGAACCAGCGGGCGATGATCGCTGTCAGGCCAATGACAACAGCAGGGACAAGCCATGTTCCAATGCTGGAAAGTGGAAGCATCTTCAGGCTGGCCGGAGCAATTCGCGTGGATTCCACTGTCAGGCCAGCACAGAGGAGCAAACACCCCAGGAGGAGGTGCTGGAGCGAAACCCGAAAGACACCTGCCGACTCTGGTGAAGAGAGCGATAAGAGCATCAGGCCAGGGTCAGGAATGCAGATTGCCAGCCCGTACATCAGCAAGAGCAACAGAATCACCTTGAATGAATGGCCACGAGATGGTCGCGCAATGTTCGCTGCACCAGCTGGAAATGGCTGGTGTCGAAATTCGGATACATTGAGTGGCGTTTTCACTTGAGTGACGGCAACGTCTTGTTGGTCCTGAATGTCGATATTCAAATCCTGTTCTGAATTGATTCGACGTGCATGATGTGGATTTTCTGAACTGCGTTATTCATGAAAGGCGGTGTTGCTTCTCTGCCGTACTGTTCTCTGCCGGAATGAGGACTTCCGGATTCAGACTCCCTGCAGAAACATTCCTCTATGAGACATTGCGGAAGTGGCTGAGTTTGTGAGACAGGAAATCTCCCGGTTTCGCTGAAAGTTTGTCAAGTTTTTGACTCTCTTACGATAGAGAGATGTTTTGTGATGTAATTGGATTGTGTGACAATGGTTACGTTGAACGTGTCGCTCTCGCTGACCACGTTCCGTTAGATGATCTCTGCAGGAGATGCAGGTCTTTTGCTGCCGACGGCATTTCAATTCAGTGTGATGCGACGCCTCGATGCTTAAATGTGTCTGGTCCGGTATTTGTGACTGGGATATCATCCATGGTGTGTCTGGCTTTCGGAAACATGTCTCGTTTGTGTGATTTTGTCCTTGTGAATTCAGCGGGGTGATTTCTGCGAATTGAGGACGTCCGGCTCGAACCAGAACCGGTACGATTCATAGTCGAGGCGATTCGATACAGCATGCATTGGTAGTCCAATGGCTGGGACGGAAATCGGAAAAGAGCTGATCGAAGAGTGTTTGCGGCGTCTCGCTGCAGGTGATCTCAGTGCGCGCAACGAACTTCTCGCAGGCGCAGGTGATCGCTTGTTGCGACTGACTCGTCGGTTGAAACGCGACTTTCCCGGTGTAGGTCGTTGGGAGCAGACGGACGATGTTTTTCAGGGAGCACTGTTACGGCTCTATCAGTCATTTAAAACGGTAAAAATCGAAAGCCCTTTGCACTTTTACCGCCTTGCGGCATTACAGATTCGACGGGAATTGCTGGATCTTTGTCGTCACTATCAGGGACGTGATGGAGTCGGTGCTCATTACGCTTCCTGGGTGCCAGGGGACGATGATCCTCCTGAGTTGATAAACGGGCCGAATCCCTCAGAAACAACAAGTGATCCACACGGTTTGGCCGAATGGGCGGATTTTCACCGTTTAGTAGAAGGACTCTCGGAGGAAGATCGGGAAATGTTCGACCTGTTGTGGTATGCAGGTTTGAATCAGAGTGAAGCAGCCGAAGAACTGAACTTGAGTTTGAAGACTGTTCAGCGAAGATGGCGCGGAGCCCGACTGCGGTTGTCTGCGGCATTAGATGGAAATAAGTCACATTAGAATGGCTATTCGTGACCTCCTTGGAGTCGCGGTCTTGGCCAGACAACGTGTGAATGATTCGATGGATTCGAACGGAATATTGCGGTCTGAACGGGTTTGACAGAGTGTTGGACCTGTGTTTCGCTTCTGTTTTGTTGATGTGAAAGACTGGGACAAAACAGCCATAAGCGTGAGCGTGACGACCGCCTTGTACAACATTGGAACGTTGGCAGAATGATTTCGAGTTCTCGTCTTGATGAACTGCTGGATCAGTGGGAGGAAGCACTCGCACGTGGCGAAGTGCTGTCTGCCGAACAACTTTGCGCTGATTGTCCCGATTTGAAAGAGCCGCTGTCGGAACAGATTGCCGCGCTCCAGAGAATTCGGGAGAAGTTTGATTCGCTTTCTCATGCGAGTCAGCAGCATATGGTTGCCGAACCAACGAACGTTCCCCAACTTCCGGTCGAAGAGGGAAGCGTCTCAGTCATGACCAGCGTGGAGCAGATGCAGCTCTATGCAACAGGGGGCCTTGGTCGAGTTTTCTCTGGAA
Source organism: Planctomicrobium limosum (assembly GCF_051465645.1). Taxonomy (GTDB): domain Bacteria; phylum Planctomycetota; class Planctomycetia; order Planctomycetales; family Planctomycetaceae; genus Planctomicrobium. The sequence goes on from NZ_CP195790.1 coordinate 5,240,106, forward strand.
CGGATACCGTTCTGCACCGTGATGTCGCTGTGAAGTTCCTGCAGGAACAGCATGCGACCCGCCCGCGAATGATGGAACGGTTTGTTGCTGAAGCAGAGATTACGAGCCGTCTTGACCACCCGAACGTGGTTCCGGTGCATGGCTTCGGCTGGACCGCCGCAGGGCACCCGTTTTACGTGATGCGGTTGATTCGTGGGGAATCTCTGGACGCAGAAATCGACCGGTTTCATTCCAAGCCGATTCGCTCGGTCGCGTCTTTTCGGAATTCAGATTTCCGGAATCTGCTTCAACGTATCAAGGACACATGTAACGCGATTGCCTACGCGCACAGCCGTGGAATCGTGCATCTCGATATCAAACCTCAGAATATTCTGATTGGCAAATACGGCGAAACGATGGTCGTGGACTGGGGCCTTGCGGCGACAGTTGGGCGCGAAGACCGGTTTCGTATGAACGGCGAACAGACGTTGAATCTGAAGATGTCGGCTTCCAACAGTTCGACTTCAATGCAGGGAGGCGGAACACCGGCGTATATGAGCCCGGAACAAGTTGTCTGGCAACCGCCGCCGGGTCCACCTGCGGATCTGTTCTGCCTGGGAGCAACTCTTTACAAGATCTGTACTGGCCGCCCACCGTATCGAGGGTCTCGTCAGCCGAAGGTGATTGATCAGAACCTTGCAGTTGACTTCCCGTTGCCACGTGAGATTCAAAAGCATGTCCCGCGCGCATTGCAGTCCATCTGCCTGAAGGCCATGGCAATGCAGCCGGAGAACAGGTACGAAACGGCCTTGGATCTTGCAGCGGATCTTGACCGATATCTTGGTGGCGCTCGGGTGAAGGCGCATCAGGAAGGGGTCGGTGAACGGGTTGTTCGCTATATCAATCAGCATCGCCGCAGTTCCGGTTTCGCGGCTACGTTTGCAGTGCTGTTGTTGGTTGCGAGCATTGTTTCCAGCGTCCGATTTGCAGAGATCGCACGACGAGAAGCGGCATCCCGAGCGGCTGTTGAGCAGTTGCAGTCACAGACACTGGCGGCTTCCGCTCATTATGCGGCGGAGATGTTTGCCGGCGAAATTCAGTATCGCTGGACCGTGCTTGATCGGGCGGCAACCAGCAAACTTCTGCGGGATGAACTTCAGAAGTTTGCCAATGGAAAAAAGGACGAAGTCGCGAAGGAGCAGTTGCAGGTCTGGCTCAGCGAGCAGTTTGTTCGATACCGTGATTTGAACGCGTCGAGCTGGTTCATTGTCGCCGAAGATGGAACCCAGCTCGTGGTTGTTCCTCGAAGACGTGGTGCGCGTGCGGAAAGTGAAGGGGGCAACTATCGGCATCGTGATTACTTCCACGGCCGTGGGCGAGAGTTTGATCGCGAGACCCCGGCCGATGAACTTCCTCCAATTCGAGCTCCTCACTTTTCTGCTCCGTACGTGAGTACGAATTCAAGCAAGTTGCGAGTTGCGTTAAGTGTTCCGATCTGGGCCGACGAAGATGGAACTGGCAAGCCGTTGGGTGTCTTAGGGATGGGGACCGAATTAGGTCAGATGAAAATGCTGGAGAACGCCATCCTGATTGACTCCCGAACAGACTGGCTTGAAGGGAAGGAAGAAGTTGGACTGGTGCTGCAGCATCCTGGGTTGGAAAAAGAAAATCGACCTGTCGAGAAAGCAGGGCAGGACTTCTTTCGGGTGACTCCGCAACAGTTAAGCGAAATGACGGTGGCAGGACGGTCCAGTCGATTGCTGCCGCGGTTTATTGATCCACTTTCTGAGACCAGCCACGAACAGATCGCAGCAGCCGCTCCGGTTGTTGTGAATGACTGGTTGGCTCCAGAGAATCAGCAGCAGAGAAATACCGGTCTGTATATCGTTGTCACGCAACCGAATTTGCCGACGGTCGAAGCCCAGTAACGCCAGTCGTTCAGTTAGCCGGTCCTGCAGTTCAGGACGGATCGTTCAGACAACTGAAATCCTGAACCGTGACGATACAGCTATTTCGACGTCAGTTGCCAGACGGGATGATCCGAACTGGGGCCGTCGACCAATGCCTGCACAGCTCTTGAAAGTAAGACGAGAGAGGGACCATCTTCCGGATACTGCTCCAGAAGCCTGGCCGTTAAGTGTGCCGCAGTTCTGAACTCACCCTTCTCGAACGCAACGCGAGCCTGTTCGTAATCGTGGAACAACCGCTCTGACAGTCGGTCCGTAACGAGTTCGATCAGTTCAATTGGCTCGTCAACATTGAAGACACGGGCGTCACACAATTTTCGGCGCAAAAGGTCGTCTGAAAGCTGCTGGCTTGTCGAACCTGTGATGAGCAGAGAGGTGTTGAGATGTCGTGTTGCGCCGACAACCCGACTGGCGACATTCACCGCTGTACCGAGCGGGCTGTATTTGAACTTTCGACTCGAACCAGCGTTTCCGACTTTCACAGTTCCGGAGTTGATGCCGATCGACAGCTCGATTCGTTCTCCCAGTTGTGCTTCCCAGCGCTGGTTGATTTCCGGGAGCGTTTTCTGCATGGCAAGTGCTGCATGACAGGCCAGAGTTGCATGGTCTGCTTGAGCTCGTGGAGCACCCCACATTGCCATCAATTCATCGCCGATATAGTCGACGAGAACGCCTCCGTTCGTCAGAACACAATCGGACAGAATGTCCATCATGTCGTGAATCCAATGGAACGTTTCGGTCGCTCCAATGCGTTCCGAGATGCGACTGAATCCGCGAATGTCGCAGAACAGTAAGCTGACTTCTGCATCCTGACCTTCAAGCAGGCCGGGATTCTGTTCCAGTTCGGCAGCCAGTTCTGGAGTGAAGAACTGTTCGAACTGAAGTCGCATCTGGTCGGCACGCTGCTGCTGTTTCAGTCGCGCCAGACCTGCTGCAATCCCGCAGGCGAGCAGTTCCATCAGGCGAGCATCAAGAGCTGAAATCTCTTTTGAAGAATCCAGTGACAGACTGCGGTGTCGATCGCCATAGAGAACGCAAATGACATTCCCTGCCTCATCAAGAATCGGTGCTCCGATGACCGCGTTCACATGAGTCAGGCTGGCGGATTCAGAATGATCCGGGTTGGTATCCCAGAATGTGCGTTTTTTCTCTTCAACGCTTTTGAGAACCTGCTGGCTCGGGGACGTGGCGTGATATGTGAAGTGACTGGCCGAGCGAGCAGTCGCCTCTTCCCAGATGCCAGCCTTCTTTCGTAGAATTCGGACGATGTCAAACCCGATTAACGCGAGAGCCCCTTCCATCGCGCTGGAAAACAATTCCTCTTCGTTTCTCGCGCTGAGGTAGACATCCATGATGGTCTGCAACGCCCGCACGAGTGGTTCCGGGGCACGCGTACGGATCAGCGGCAGAGCGTCGAGCTTCCCGCGTTCGCCGAGATGCTGCTGGCCCGGCAAGATGGTTGCTTCCGGAAGCTCCTTCAGGTCAGACCCTGATTCTTCTGCACTGAACGTGATAAAGAGTCTGGTTCCCATCGTGACGGAGCAGGGGAGCTCAATTGTCGTCCGCTGACCTGGCGCGAGTGTTGGTCGCCCCTTCAGTTGGAGGGTTGCTGACGTGCTCAGATTTGTCAGCTCAATGCGGTTCGCTTCACGGACTTCGACTCGAAGCTGGCGCCTGGAAACCGCAAGTTCTGTGGTCGCAGCGACAATCAGGCGTGTCCCTTCTGGCGTCGTGATTGCTCGAAACGGCTCAGGTTCTCCGGGCTGTTGTCGCCCCAGCTCAATCTGGTTGCCAGTCAGCGGCATCCCGAACACAACTTGATTGTCGGAAATGATGCTGACGTGGTAACCCATATCACTGCTTAACTCGTTTGAATGCCCGGGGGCGAATCGGCTTGGTCATGTTCCTGATCGGAGTTTGATCCAGTCGCGGACGTGACGGTTGGGGAAGCTGATGTGGACGAATGCCGCTGCTACTTGGCCCAGTCAGGTGGTGCAAACAGCTTTTCGACTTCGACTTGGAAGTCTGGAAGTGCCGGTTCTCCCTGAAGCACGTCATTCGCTTCGAAACGTCGTGTGGCTGTGGTGATTTGATTCACGATATGGACGGATTGTTGAATGGGGTCAACCAGCCAGAGTGATGCGATTCCATGTCGTCGATACGCCGTGATCCGATCGTTGATTGTGCCCCGTCGGTCATGCGTCGACAGCAACTCGATCACCAGATTGGGAATCGTGAGCGCGATCTCATTATCCGTTTCCGCAAAGCGATCGCCCTGCGTGAAGTAGCTGATCGCAGGAAACAGAATCGTATCCGGCTTTTGCTCAACATGGATTCCAAGGTCGAAGCAAGCGTAACCGTGCAAAGTACGGTGTACATACTTTGACAACGCCTTGGAAAGATTGAGCACGGTTGTTCCATGCTCCAGGTCCGGCGGATTGAGCGACACGGGGATGCCGCGAATCAATTCAGACCACTGACCTGCATCTGGAAGTTCGCTGCGCTGTTCAAGAAAATCCTGACTGCTCATCAAACGCCGCACGGTCGCCTCACTGATCTACATTTAAGACCAACACCAGTATCGTTGCTCTCTATTGTAGAGACCAACTCGGGAATGCGTCTGCTGCGAACCACCAAATCGTCAGGAATTTCACGGGCAGGCGAATTCATTCTCTAACAAGCAACGGATCGACAGTCCGGTTCATGCCTGTCTTGGCCGCTCATCTGCCCACGCAACACGACGCTCTTTCTGAATGTGTTTTAGGCGAAAATGGGGCTGACCTGCAGAGCTGTCCATGTCTGCGCTACTTTTCCTGGCGGGAGAATCTGCAGGCCAGCATTGATGTCGCGTGGCTCCAGATTGATCGCGTCTGTGATGCAAGTATACGGCTCAATACAGACTGCATCTCGGCCCGGAGGTGTATAAACAACAGCCTCGCGGAAGTACTGAGAATCGCAAATCTGCGTCAGCTGAATTCCGGCTTGTGGATCGAGAATCGTACTGCGGACCGTTCCGCCATCGGATTGCCAGCCAGTAAAGACATCGTCGAACTTCAGCTCACTGAAGCGGGCGCCAGTTCTCAACGGGGCATTGTTCTCAACACCGATTCGTCGACCGGTTGGCAAATAGTCCTGCAATTCCCATTGCTCTGAGACAGGAACTTGTAGTTCACATTGTGCGGCACTGCTGTCCGGACCAAATGGCAACCGGAAGTAAGCATGAGTTCCGAGGCCCCAGGGGAGCGGCTTCTTGTCACAGTTCGTGATGCGGAATTGACATTCGAGTCGGCTTTCGGCAACCCGATAACGAACGTCAAGAATGAAGTCGGCCGGCCATGAATTCTTTCTGGCAGGATCGTCGACTTTCAGGTGGAACTGGCCTGTCACGCTGTCTTCGGTCTGATGAGTCACTCGCCAGGGGCGGTCGTAACAGAACCCATGAATTGCATTCGGGCCATTTTCAGGGAGTGGAATCTGGTACTCCTTTCCCTCAAAGTTGAATTTGCCGTCTCGAATGCGATTGGGGAATGGAAAGAGAATCGGGATTCCGTAACCGCTTGGGCGATACTGGCCGTTCAAAACATCATCTGGCGAATCAATGATTTGTACCGTCTGACCGTTCACCTCAGCTGAGAAAGAGATGCAGTTGAATCCCAGTTGTGGAGCGATTTCTGCCGTGGCATTGCTGTAAGAATCGACAATGCGAATGGATTCGGCCATGACTCTGATCTCTTGTTCAAAGAGGAGATTGTGGGAGCATTTTACCCGCAGGAAGGCGGTTGAGTCGGCCCAGTTTCTCTGGGTTGACGTAACTGCAACTTGAAAATGCGGGACTGATGAAAGCCGAAGAACGGCCGAAAGGAAAACTCCCGGCCGTTCTTTGGTATCAACTCTGATTGTTGACTGATTAAAGTGTTCCGTTCCATTGCTGGAAGCGGGTCATCAGTTCATTTCGCTGATCTTCCAGATCTGGATATTCCCAGAGCTGTTTCAATGGATAATTCTCTGGAATCGGCTGCCCCTGCAGTTCGAGGGTATGCCGCCAGATGATCAATGCTTTCAGTGCTTCTTCGACGATCTCTTCTTCGTCTGAGAGCAGCAGGTTGGTTTCAGGGTTTACCTGATATTCCTGCATGACCTGAGCGAGTTGAAGAAGTCCTTGCTCAAGGTTCACTCGGGCTCCATCGAAGTCCTGTACCTGACGATAAAGACGACGACCTTCAGCCAGCCGGTAGCGAGCAAGTGTCATTGTTTCCCGCTTTTCGATATCGCAGTGCAACTTCCAGTATGGATAGGAAGTCATTTTGCGGTAACGATCCTGCCAGTCCTTCTTCTGTTCGAAAGGAACCTTTTCTTCTTTGGCGATGACGTCGAGTTCTTTCAAACCAGCTTCATCGTTTTCAAGCAGCAAGACTCCGAATCCGGCTGACATGAATTTTCGGCGTCCGTAGTCGCCTGTCCATTCATCATAGGCCTGATCCCAGGCAGCCCGAACCTGCTTGGCCCATTCCATGTAGGCGGCCTGAACCTGATCCGGTGACATGGCGTCGAGGTCGGCCTGCACGCCATCTTTCTGCATTGCCTGAGCATAAGACATCAGAGAACGGTACGGGTACGCCAGGAACAGCGAGATGTCCATGATGTGTTGCTCGACACCTTTACGTTCGAGCAGATTGTTGGCGTCCTGATACCATTTCCTGGCGACCAGATAATGGTCCTGATGTTCCGGGTTGATGTCTTCGTCTGGTCCACCTTTCCAGCGATTGGTGTCTGGATCGGACAGGAAGAATTTACGGTAGGTTTCCTTCTCGTCCGCGTTCCCGAGCTTTGTTCCCAGGAATGTTCCCATGTCGAAGTACAGTTCCGGGACGAGACGGTTACGAGAAACCCCTCGTTGAAGGAACTTCGCCCCTTGCTTGACCCAGTAATAACGGTCAGCAACAGCGTCGCACTCGTTTGAGACGTTGTACGCGAGATTCCAGGCCTGAAAACGCCAGACCGATTTGAAGTGTGGCTGCAGCAGAATGATCGACTCGACTGTCTGCTCAAGCTGAGAGAAGTCTTTGCGGTCTTTGTATTCGTCTGCTTTGGTCCAGAGAACGCTGGCCGCGACTCCCCGCATCCCGAGCAGAACGAGATTCATCGTCGCGCTGGTCGGGTCGACATCGCCGAGGCTGGCTTCTCCAAGGTCGTGCTTGGCTCGCAGGTGTGCGAGCGAAATGCCTCCTGTTGCTCCCGCCTTGGTTGACGGGGCACCGAGTAGAATTATTGGAATAAGCAGCACAACAGCGGTGCTGGCATACAGGATCTTCCGTTGCCGGACAGTGAGCTGATTCATCATTTGTGTTCAAGCTCCCGCAATTGCAAGCTGAAGTAACCGAGGATGACAAACGGAATAAAAAACGCGAAAGTGATGGCGATGCTTGGGAGCAACATTGATCCCCAAGGGACATCGAATCCATTCGCAGGGTATTCACTGGTATTGAAATAGCGGAGATCCGGGATCATCGCGTTGACGATTCCCATCATTCCGAAGACACCTTTGTCAATTGTTTTGATCAATGTTGTGCCGATGTTGTCCGGAAGTGGACTCACTTCATTCATCTGGGTCAGCAGACGATACATCGATTCAAACGATCCCCCACCGATCGGGCCTTCCTGAACGGCGAGTCCGTCCAGAATCTTTTGGATACGGGTTCGGAAAACGAACCCGATGAAGATCAGACTGCTTGTCAGAATGGTGGCAACTGGCCCCTTCACAAAGCAGCTGCTGGTGGTGCCGATGATGACGATCAGCATCAGCAACAGCCACAGGCCGAGACACGCTTTGCTGTAGGTTGCAAGGAACGTGCGGTCCGGCATGCGGACGAACATATCGTGGTGTGCGACCCCAATGTATTGCTGTGACTCGACGGCTCCGACTTCGACAGTCAGTTTGCCATCGTGAATCAGGTCATCAAACAGGTTGACCTTTTTCTCCGGGGCATTGATGTCGTAAGTGTCTCGGTAAACCAAATCTCCATCGAGAACGACAGTCGTTGAATCTGCATTGACCGAGTGCTCTTGCACTTGATAGGTCCCGACTGGAACCCGGAGCTTCGTCTTTGGGTTATAAAGAGAAAGTGTGTACCGCAACTGCTGGTTCACGTCCCCTTTATAGGTTCGGAAGGCTTCGAACGACTGCTCCAGTCGCAACTTTCCTTCATTCTTCAACTGAGCCACATTCAGGTTCTCGAACGTCCAGATCGCTCTGGCGTTGGTTCCCCCTTCAATGAAGCTGCGGTAGTCCCAGATGTCGCCGACGTTGAGACCTTTGCCAGAGACCCCGGTTCGGTCAAGGAATTCTAGGGATGTGGCGTAGTGTGGAACGCGTGCAATTAACTGGTTTTGTGCTTCTGCTGGAACTTTCTGCCAGATCCAGAAGTAACCAAAGGTTGCAGTGACTGCGAGGATCAGTGTCAGGACGCTGGCGTAGCCAAGCATACGGCCGAGCACGATTTCACTGCGTCGAACAGGCTTTGTCACGACGGTGTGCAGTGATCGGGCTTTGATGTCCGCGGGAATTCCCCAGCAGGCGACCAGCAGTGCCATCACGATCAGCAGGAAGCTCATCGCTGTCATCACGAAGATGATGAACGGTTTGGCAATGCGATCCGAGGATGATGATCCAAGGAACCAGCCGGCGAACATAAAGAGAAACACAAACAGCACGCCAATCATGAAGGCTTTGCGTCGTTGTGCTTCTTTGAACGTTAAAATGGCAATCGCAAGGATGCGTTGCGGGGCGAGAAGAACTAAGTCGGTGAATCCCCGTTTCAGGGTTAATGCAACGACGCGTGGACCTGACGAACCGTATGCAGCCAGTGAGGCGACAAGTCCGACCATCAACGCCACACAGGCACTGGCGACCAGCACCAGTAACCAGTGCAGGATGCCCTGTATCAGGTTAAATGAGGCAATCTCTACGACCATCGGTCAGCCTTCGAATGTGATTTTTCGAGGTGTTCGAAAGCAGGGGACGAAACGTAAGTCTGTACGTCGATTTTTCGTCATGCTGCTCGCTGGAAACAGGTCCTCGAAACGCCTTTTGAAGTTTGGTGGAAAACCTGGAAATTCCAATTGTCAGTGACTGTCAGCCGACATAACACGAAGTGGATTGAACCGCATTTTTGTCAGGTCTTCGACACTCGGCGACTGGTGATTTCCTACGAAGTCGCCTTTTCGCTTGCCGGGCGTTCGCCTGGCTCGAAGCGGCGACCTGGGCGTTTTTCGCTCTCGGACACCGTGTGCAAAAACAAGTCTTCCAGTGTCGTGGTCGGGTGTGACACTTTCTTCAGATTGGCCCCATGGCGAGCCAGAACTTGTTCGACGTCCTTCAAGGCTTCCGGGCTGAGTTCGCTCGTCAGCATCTGGGTTTCTTCGCGGGATTCGAGCAGTTCCTGTACGCTTCCGATCACTTTCAATTCTCCGCGGTAGAGAATCGCGATGCGGTCGCAAACATCCTGCACGTCGGCCAGCAGGTGACTACACATCACCACTGTTTTGCCTTCTTTACGCAGGTCAAGAATCATGTCTTTCATATCCCGGGTACCGAGCGGGTCGAGACCGCTGGTCGGTTCGTCGAGGAGAACCAGTTCCGGGTTGTTAATCAACGCCTGAGCCAGACCGATACGGCGAGTCATCCCTTTGGAGTACTCTTTCAGCTGACGGCGACGAGCTCCGCCTTGCAGCCCGACGCGTTCGATCAATTCGTCACAGCGTTTCTTACGTTCTGCGGCAGACATCTTGAACAGGCGACCGTAGAAGTCGAGTGTTTCGTCTGCGTTCAGGAAGCGGTAAAGGTAAGACTCTTCCGGCAGATAACCGATGCGTTGATTCTTTTCGACGTCGTGAGCTGGGCGCCCGAGGATCTCGACTGTTCCCTCTGTCGGGAAGAGAAGACCCAACAGCAGCTTCAGTGTGGTTGTCTTTCCTGATCCGTTCGGCCCGAGCAATCCGAAGATTTCTCCCCGTTTGACTTCAAGGCTCAGAGAGTTCAAGGCTTTGACTTTGGGGCGTCCCCAGAAGTCGCGATAAACCTTCGAAAGATTGCGAATCTCGATGACGTTGTCGGACACGATGGTGAATCCCCCTGCTTCTGTCTCGCTGTCGGCAGCTCAGGTCAACCGGTAACGAAACAAAGAATCAGAATCTGCAGAACGCAAAAAACAGGAAATAATGAACACAGGTCAGTTCTGCCGTCCGTTGAACTGGAAAGCAGGAACTCATTGGAAAACAGGACACCAATAATAAGCCATCCGTGAAGGGGAGTGCCGTTGGCGATCGTTTTGGATGTCACTGGAATTCAGTGAAAACGTGATTAAAAACGAGCGACTTCGGAACCCAATATTCGCAATGAGAGTCCATCTCAGGCGGCATCAATAAAAATACTTTATGTGGTCTACTTTACGGGGCCTTCATGTCGCTTTCAAGAAACGCGCAGCCTCGTTGCCGCAAAGCGACTTATTCGGGCAAAATTTCCGGAAGAATCGAAGAATTCGCTCCCGTATTGGCTTTGGTTCCAACCGGTTCGTATTATTGTGGACACCTCCTCGTCCGTTCTCCGGGTGGTCTGGCATTCACGGGTGATTGCATTTGATCCAGCTTGGGTGGTCAAGGTGCTTTAAATCGCCACCAGTTTGGGAGTTGATTCCAATTCTGGTGCATTCAGACGACGCAGTCTTAAGCTGTTCGTGTTAATTTTGGAGGAACGACCGGTGATCGGCGGCCCTTTGCTCGTTCGAGACTTGCTGACTCTGCCGCGAAATCCAAAGCATTTTGGGCTACGGGCCGGTTATGTTGCGACGCTTTGTATTCTGATCTACACCGGGGCGCAGACGGCTGCCGGACTCTCGCCAATGCGTGGGCTGGGGGATATCGCCCAGTTCGGCGCATCGATCTTCGGGATTATCTGTGTCTTTCAGATGGCGGTGGTGCTGGGGGCGACATTACTGCTTTCAGCTGGCAACATTGCGCAGGAGAAAGACCGCAGGACACTGATTCTACTGCTGATGACGGACCTGAAGGCGGCTGAACTGGTCATCGGAAAGTCTTTGGCCAGTATTTTGCCTGTTGCGGTCATGCTGGTGGTTTCGCTGCCAGTTTTATGCTGCCTGAGAATGCTGGGGGGAATCACGCTTTCACAGATTATTTGGGTGGAAGTGTTGTGCGGGATCACCTGTCTAACGGCTGCTGCCTGGGGAACGCTTGTTGCCTACTGGCGGGAAAAAACGTTTCAGATTCTGGCAATCACGATACTGGGGGCAGGCCTGTTTATCGGGCTGGCCGAAGCTATCTATGGTCTCGCCGGACCTTCCAGTCTGATCGGACAAATTGCCGGAGCGTGTGATCCGTTTCGCGCGTTGCACAAGGTGCTTCACCCGCTCGCTTACAGTTTGCAGGGAGGAATTCCTCCAGTCGATGCGACCTTATCCGTGATTGCGATGGGAACGCTGGCGATTGCGATGTGGGTGTTTACCTGCTTCATGGTGCGCGTCTGGAATCCATCGCGCGCCATGTACATTCAGGTGGATGAGAGTGAACCTGCGGAAGTTGAGAAGGCGCCAGCGACGACGGCGATTAAGCCGCGAAATGTTTGGGCTCACCCGATTCTCTGGCGCGAAATCTGCACTCAGGCATACGGCCGCAAAGTCGGGCTGATCAAAATTGCGTACGTGATTTTTGCCGTCTTCTGTGTGCTCTTGCTGAGTCGTCTGCCGACCGATACCCCGTTGGTTTTTGGTGCAATTTCCGGCACTGGGCTGGTCTTTGTGCTGCTTTCACTGGCGTCGTTGATTCTTGTGAATGCTCAATCGGTGACATCGTTGACGTCGGAGCGAGATGGGCAGACGCTGGAGTTGTTGCTGGTCACTGAAATCACCCCGAGCGAGTTCATCTACGGCAAGTTGTGGGGCGTGCTCTTCAATACTAAAGAACTGATCGCGATTCCGCTGTTGCTGGTGTTAATGAGCTTTCTGAGATCGGAAATCTCGGTGGGCCCGTTCGTTTGTATCGCTCTGTCTTACTGCACGTTGATCCTGTTCTCTGCAGTGCTGGGGTTGCACTCCGGCATCTCGTTTCAGGCATCGCGAGCGGCGATTCTCAACAGCCTTGGGACGATCTTCTTCCTGTTTATCGGGATCTTCGTCTGCATGATGTTGATTGTGGAAGCAAGAACGAACTTCGTGCTGCAGTTGCTTCCATTCCTGGTCTTTATTCTTGGGGGAAGCCTCGCGCTGGGAACGTCGCTGACTCATCAGAACCCGTCTCAGGCATTGATGCTCGCTGCAGGAGCGTTGCCATTCGTGACGTTCTACGCAGTGGTGAGCTTCCTGCTTGGCGATTCGCCGGCAGTCTGCTTGTCGATTCTGGCTGCTTACGGCGGAACAACGCTGGCGATGCTGGTGCCTGCTGTCAGTGCATTCGACGTTGCTCTCGGAAGAACCGTGAACGACCGCGGCTAGAGGTAGGGCAGAAGTAGGGCAGGCTCCTGCCTGCCTTCCTGGACGTCGATGGTGGCTGCATGTCTGATTATCGCCGAGCGCATGTCCCGGGAGGAACGTTTTTCTTCACCGTGGTGACCCATCGTCGTCGGCAATTGTTCCATGTCGCCCGAAATCGAACGTTACTGGGGGAAGCCATCCGAGAATGCCAGCGGAAGTGGCCTTTTGAATTGAATGCCATTGTGCTGCTGCCAGATCATCTTCATGCAATCTGGACATTGCCGTCAGGAGATGGCAATTATTCCGGCCGCTGGAGTGTCATCAAGAAGACCTTTACGACGCAATTTCTGGCGGACGGCGGTTGTGACACGAAAGTCTCGGCAGGGAAGTCTCGCGAACGTCGCCGAGGTGTTTGGCAGCGCCGCTTCTGGGAGCACACGATCGAAGATGAAGACGATTTCACGGCTCATTTCGACTACATTCATTTTAACCCAGTGAAGCACAAGCTCGTGAGCTGCCCCGGTGATTGGGCAGCGTCAAGTTTTCATCGCTGGGTGAAAGCTGGTGTTTATCCCGCTAATTGGGGATGTGGCAAGCAACCTCCGCCAGTTCTTCCAGTCACCAAAGGGGATTATGGTGAATAGGGAGCGAGGTAAATTCTCTTACCCTTCAAGGAAGGCAGGCAGGAGCCTGCCCTACGGTCACTGCCAACTTATGGCACCGGCGAAGCTGAGGGCTGTGACAAAGAAGACGGTCGATACAAACAGAGAGCCGTTGAGTGCGATTTGTGCTACGGCTGTCGCGTCTTCTGTTGAATCGCTCCCGATCATGTAAACAAGCAGCAGTGAGAATACTCCAGCGAGTTGACAAAAAATCCCTAACGCGAACAGCACGCCCGGGATGCCCTTGATGAAGGGGCGTGGCATATTCTCGCTTGGCATGGTTTCCCCTCTTTCGCTCTCTCGTGAACGATTGCTGATGTCCGTCGCGTCGATCTTCATCTACTTCGGAGGAAGGTGGTCGGGAGCCTGCCCTGCAGTCACTGTCGGGCTTGGTCTGAGATTATTCTGTGGACAGTGGATATTAATTTGTGTCCTCCCGAAACAATGCAGTCGGGACGACCTGGGATTCGTAGCTCGATGCTACTCTCGTCTTCGTTGAAATTCATAGATATGATGACAATTCCTTCATCTGTAATTGAAATCTGTGATGGAATGGAAAGGTACTGTTTATCTGCTGTTGATATTACTTCTAGGTCGTTTTTGGATTCACATATTGCACGTAGGTCATCTCTGGAAAGCTCCCAAGACGTTGGTTTTTCTTTTGAATTAAGTTGTTCATGAAGCTTGTTTGTGATGCTGTCGTTCAGGTGGAGATTGTTGTTTATGTTTATTGTCAGGCGGCGGAAGCTGGCCTGACTGTCGGGGTCACGGGTGCAGAACCAAAACTCAAAGAAATTCCTCACCCATGCTGTGTCGATGGTGTCAGGAATGCGATTTCGTGAGTTAATCGAAAAAGTGAGTATGAGTGTAACCGCACATCCCAATGCCAGGAGCGTTGCAGTCACGATTGGGTGCTTATTAGTTGTTGTTCTCATTGCTCGCAATCTGAGGTCGGCTGTGGCCGGGCATGTCAGTTACGCAGGTTGAGGTTCGCGAATTTGTCTCTCAGCCTACTCAATTGTGGTGAGGTTTTCACATTTTCAAAATAAAAACGCCGAGTCTTCTTCTGGGTGAAGGAGACTCGGCATTTGTGGTTCAGGCTCAGTGATTTGAAACTATTAATTACTCGGCTGCTGAAACGGTTTTCGTGCTGGCTGCGTCCGGTTGGTAGACCCATTCTGGGGCTCCTGAATACAGGAACTCGCTGTTGTTCGGATCAAAGCGATCGCCGGGGCGGTGGAATCGCTGGACGATCACTTTTCGCCATGTTTGCGGTTCGTTTCCTGCTTCGGAGCGAACTTCGTAGGCGTTGGTGAAACCGCCGAGAACGATCTTGAAGAAGCGGGTGTCTGGATTGACCCCTTTGAAAGTCGTCGCGCCGTAGATCCATTTCTGGTCTTCAGCGTCGGCTGGAGTCGCGTTCGGGAGGTCTTGGACGACCGTGACCATGTCGAGGTACGAATTCCGCTCCACCTGTTTCAGCTGAGAAATGGCGGCTGGCAGGATTTCATCCTGAATGATCTGCTTGGGAACTTCCGTCGCTGGGTCATCGTAGGTGACAAGAGTCATCTGCGGGATGAACTTCAACGGGCCGGGCAGGGGATCAAGTGTGTTGATCGGAGTGGAATCAGCCGCTGCCTGTGGCGTGACCGGGCGGACGATTGAGCGCCAGGCCAGATACCAGATCTGTGTTTTGGTCGTTTCGCCGTTGACTGGATTGACTTCGTCGACCCAGACCAGACGAACTGGTTTCATCTGGACTTCCATGGTCCAGTAGTCCGGCTGCCGTGAAAGTTCAACGGCGCTGGCAGCAGCTGGAGCAGTTCGGTCAAACCCGCGAGTGATTTGGGCGTGCGCCGCTTGAGTACCGGAAAGCAAAGCACAACAGACGACCGCTCGCGCGGCGTTTTTTCGGTTCAGCAATTGGAGCAACGAGGGAAGCACAATGATTTCCTCTGCGGTATAAATTCAAGCTCGTCGGGAGAGCACGTCGGTTCGAACAATTAAGTTTCGTCTGCCTGTGCAATCAGTCTAGCCGAGTTTTCTGCAGATTCGAAACTCTGCGGACTTGTTCCCTGCGAATTTTCGCAATGACGCCACTGAAATTCGCTCTGGTTCGTTGCCCGGCCTGCCTGCATGCGCAAACATCCTTCTCCATCCTTTCGAATCTCGGGACGGTTCGCGATGACATAACTCCTGAAATGCCGTGATTTTTCGATTGTGTCGTGTGGAGTTTGTCGAATCTTCAGGCTTCACGTTTTCAGCGGTTTTGCAGGTTGGAGTGCTTGCTTCGCCTATACGGATTTTAAGCCACCAAACCGACGTTCGCGGCTGGCGAAATCCTGGAGGGCGGACAAAAGGTGTTGCTGTCGAAAGTCTGGCCACAAAGTTTCAGTGACCCAGAGTTCTGCATAACTGATCTGCCAAAGCAGGAAATTGCTGATTCGCATCTCACCTGCGGTCCGGATCACTAGATCGGGATCGACCATGCCAGCGGTGTAGAGATGCGACGAAATGGTTTGTTCGTCGATGTCGTCGGGGGAGAGCTCCCCTGACTGGATTTTCAGGGCGATTCTCTTGGTCGCCTCAACAATTTCGTCGCGAGCTCCATAGTCGAGAGCCAGACAAAGGCGCATTCCGGAGTTGTCGCGAGACATTTCGATTGTGGTGTTCACCTCACCGAGAATCCGAGGCTGCAGGCGGTCAGTGCGTCCGATTGTGGAAAAGCGAATGTTCTGCCGCATGATCTCGTTTCGTTCCGCGATGACGAAACGCTGTAGCAGGCCCATCAGCAGGTCGAGCTCAAGTCGTGGACGCTTCCAGTTTTCACTGCTGAAGCAGTAGAGCGTCAGCTGTTCGATCCCGAGTCGAGCCGCTTCTTCAACGACGGCTCGAACACTGGAAACTCCTCTCCGATGCCCTTCGATTCGTGGCATTCCGCGGTTCTGTGCCCACCGACCGTTGCCATCCATGATGATCGCAATGTGTCGGGGAAGTCGCTCTGGACTGAGCCCGATTGCTGTCAGCTGATCATGGGTATAAGGAGATTCAACTGCCACGTAACGTTTTCCAGGACACGTTCTTTCTCATTCCGGTGACAGGCTTTCAGGCGGTTGTGGCCTTGGAACCGTTCTTCCGGCTGTGAAAGACGTAAGGTTCGATCAGAAAGTGTTCCGTGAAGAGTTTGGCGTGCTGTTTTTAACGCGACCTGCCTGATGATTCCGACTGTAGGACGAGTGATGTCTGGGCCGGACGGACCGTTTTTCACACCGGTGTTCACCTGCAACTCTTCATCGTGGACGCTCCACTTCTCGATATTGTGACGGAACGTTGACTGATCAGCAATCACATCAGGTAATGAACACGACAGATGTTCAGAGTTCGTTCCGGATTGAATAGAGCATTTTTGAAGCCTTTGCTGGGGGCGTTACTCGTTCAGACAGCAGGATGCATCAGTGGTGCGTCTCGACGCAGCATTCTGACTCGCTGGATGAACAATGGATTCCCTGGCGGGGATTTCCTGAACGCACCTGAGCGAGTCGTTCTTCGGAACCTTCCTTTTGCGGAATGAACTTTCGTATGATGTCCTTGCTGGAATAGAGCGAGTGGAACGGACTCTGATGAATTCAGGGAGTCGCTTTGTTCTATGCGGTGAGTTTCAATGACCTTCCGCTGAACTTCGCTTGAAGTGCGGGAGGAGTGGTGTCACATATCCGATCCTCTCAACAGGCCATCGTGTCTGTTGTTCATTTCATTTCGAATTCAAACGCGTGAACTTCGAACACACTACTCGCTCTGTCTGCGGCCACCTCATTGTCCGATTCCCGAACTTTGTCACCATCAGGCGCTTCCTTGTCTGCTGGGGAATTGTTCTCGGAGTTTTGGGGGCATCGTCTTCAAATCTGATGGCTGAAGATGAACCAGTTGAAATCTCCGGCGCGAGTGTCGGGTTTAATGGGACCTTCAAAGTCGGCCGATGGACGCCAGTGGAGTTCGATGTTTCCGGGCCTGCCGGGACAACGCTGTACCCTGTGATTCGCACCGCTGATCCTGACGGACAGGCGACGCTGCAACCGTTGCCTGCGGTCGAACTGAAAGGCAAAACTGTCCATGTTCGAGGACTCGCACGATCTGGCCGCATTGACGGATCTGTTCAGGTGCAGTTGTACGACTCAGAAGCTGCGATTGGGCTCAAACCACTGACTCATGTGACATTGCGTAACAATGAGTCTCAGCAGTTCACTCCAGTAAAACTCTCGACTCAACTTTGGCTCGCGCTTGGCAAGCAGCCAATGTTGTCCAAGGGGATGGAGCGGTGGAATCAAGGTCGTGAAGAATTTGTTCGACTCGTTGAGTTCGCGGATGCGACGGGACCCTTGTGGACCGGCAAGGCTTTGGACGGAGTCGATGCTCTGGTGATTGCTGGCGACACCGCACTCACTCAGGAAGTTTCAAATTCAATTCGAGACTGGGTTGGACAAGGGGGACGTTTGATCGTTCCTGTGGGGGATGCCGTTTCTGCAATCAAGGAAAGCCCCATGGCCTCCTGGTTGCCAATCTTGCCTAAAGGGAAGATTGAGGTCGTCAAGCTGACTGGCTTGAATGAACTGGTTCCTCGAAGTTCGACACTGCGAACGCTGACGACATTGCCTGCCGGGCAGTTCGATAAAATCGATGGAACGGTAATCGCCAGTGGACTGTCTGATTCGCTGGTGATCCGTGCCCCATATGGGCTCGGCCACGTCACGATGCTCGCAATTCGAATGGATAGCCCTCCGTTGGTGAACTGGGAACCTGAGTCGCAAGGCCAGTTTGCGATCGTTCTCGCCGGGCTTCCAAACCCAAGTGATCTTGCTGCTGCACAAGTCGCGAAAGCAAACGCGGCTTCAGAGATGAACCCTGCCGCAGTGACCGATGTCCAGATGCAGTTGAACCAAAGTCTGGATCACTTCGCGGGAATTTCACGGCCCTCTCACTGGCAGGTGATTGGCTGGATTGTTCTCTTCGCTCTGGTGATTGGACCATTGGATTACTGGATTGTGACCAAAGTCTTGAAGCGTCCAGAACTGACATGGGTGACGGTGGCTGCGTGGTCGCTCATTGTTGCGGGATTAGCATATTCACATGGAAACAGTGTCAATCAGCACGAGGCTGTGTCACGGCAGATTGAGTTTGTGGATATCGATGCAGCGAGCCGAACTGTTTCTGTTCGCTCATGGTTCGGATTCTACAGCGACGTTAACCAGCGCGTAGAAATCAGCTCGGAGGCAAACTCGGCAGACCTTGGTGGAGTCCCTGTTTCTCAGCCGGTTTCTGTTTCCTGGGTGAACCGACCGGGTGAAGGGTTTCGGGGAATGTATCGGACAGGTGGCGTCGATGAGTCGCTCCCTGCATATGCATTTAATTCAGCAGGAGATGGAGTCCAGAACCTCCCTGTGAATATCTGGTCATCTGGAGCGATTGCCAGTGAATGGAATGCGACGTTGGCCGGGAAAGAGTTACCTGTCACCAGCGAGCTCAGCGAGACAGGTATCAATCGTTTGGCAGGGACGGTAAGTCATCAATTGCCTGGAGAACTGACAGACTGGTTCCTGGCATATAATGACTTTGCATTTTTTGACCGCAGTGGACCCAATGGAAAGCCGGTTCCTCTGACGGCAGGTCAGGAATGGAACCTTGCCGAGGCTGGCTCAAACCTGTTGCGCGGACGACTGCTGACAGAACTGGAGAGACTGGCTCAGGCTTCTGACAGAATTGATTCGGAAGCGGAAATGCGTCGGTCAGCATATGACACGATGAGTATCAATCCATTCCTGATCGGACTGACAACCAGCTTCTATCAGGTGCTCGGTGGAGAGCAGTATACGACTTTGCAGAATCAGTCTTTGGGACGCATGGATGTTTCTGAATTGCTGAAGTTGCACCGTGCTGTGCTGATCGGCCGGATGAAGATTTCTCCACTGACTGTGAAGTTGAATGGTCAGGTTCTGCCTGAAGATGAGCGAACTGTCCTTGTCCGTTTCATCTTGCCTGTGAAGCCTGCGGAGCGATCTTCGGATGCTCCGCCATCGACCGATATTTTGAATTACCGAAGATAGCCAGATTCGAATCTGAGAGTTCGCTGAACCACCTGCGATTTCCCAATTGATTCAGACTCACGAGACCTGAACTGTGATTGAAACAATCAAGCTGACAAAGCGATACGGTAACCTGATCGCCGCAAACGAGATTTCCCTGTCTCTGAAAGAAGGGGATGTCTTCGGGTTCATCGGTCCGAACGGTTCGGGAAAAACGACGACAATGCGCATGATTGCGACACTCCTCAACCCGGACTACGGGGAGTGTTACGTATGCGGTAAGTCGATCTACTCTGACCCCGCCGAGATTCGCCGACTTGTCGGTTATATGCCGGACTTCTTCGGTGTGTACGACGACATGACTGTGATGGAGTATCTCGAGTTTTTCGCTTCGACATATCGAATCAACGGGCCGCTCCGTCGCAAGGTTTGTGAAGAAAAGCTCGAACTGGTCGACATGGGGTTCAAGCGTGACGCCATGGTGAGCCAGCTGTCACGGGGGCAGACGCAACGTGTTGGACTTGCGCGAACGCTGCTGCATGATCCGCAAGTGCTGCTATTGGATGAACCGGCAAGTGGTCTCGATCCACGAGCACGTATTGAAATGCGTGGTCTGTTGAGACGACTTGGTTCGATGCGGAAAACCGTGATTGTTTCGAGTCACATTCTTCCGGAACTCGCAGATGTGTGTACCCGCGTCGGCATGATCGAGAAGGGGATTATGCTGGTTGATAATGTCGTTGACGAGGTGATGCAACTCGCACGACAGGCCATCCTGCTGGAGATTAAAGTGATGGACCAGCACGAGAACGCAGCGAAGTTACTGGAGCAGATGGATGAAGTTGCTGAAGTCTCCATGAAGGGGACAACAATCTGCGTGACGTTGAAGTCGGGGATCGAAGATTATTCTCCACTTGTCCCGGCTCTCATTCAGAATGGATTCCGGTTGAAGCAGTTCCGTGAGGAAGAGGTGAACCTCGAAACTGCATTCATGCGGTTGACGATGGGGAAACAGCAGTAACCAGCTGTATTCAGACCAATAGCATTCAAGAGAGTGCTGTCGAACTTCATCAGCTGTGGTTTCAGTTTTCCTGAGGCCGCAGCTGTTACGTTTCCTGCAGCTTCTTCCAGGCATAAAAGCCAAATCCAGCGGCACTCAGAAAGAGTGTGACAGCAATCATGGTTCCCCAAGGCAGACGGAACGGCGGAGTTGCTGCTCGAATCCGCTCGACCGCCGTGGTCGCTGCCATGCGGACACTTTCGTCGGTATCGCTCTTCTGCATTTTGATCAGGATTGGCAATCGCCCGTTGGCGGCTGCTCCAGCTTCTCCCAGCCCCTGAACAGCAGCGATGCGCACTTCCGCGATCGGATCTTCCAGCGATCTCACGAATGCGGAGACGTGACCGGGATAGTCTTTCGCTAAGTGAGCATGAGTATTTAAGGCCGTTACTCGAACCTTGGGATCCTGATGTGACAGGGCGGCTTTCCATTCCTCTTGCCAGCGTGCATCGGTGGGCTTCTGCAGGAACAGCAGTCCGTTCGCGATCAGAGACGCGGCGAGAAGCGTTGCCAGCACCGCGATCGATTGAGGGATTTTCCGGGAGAGTCCGTCCAATACCGGCGCGAGGTGAGGGCGGGAGCGGATCTCGGCCGTCGGTTCAGGTTGTTCCTTCTTTGCTGTCGTCGGAACCTGATATCCGGTGGGGAAGTTTTTCCCGATCTCTGATTTCTGGGTGATCATCGACGACTGGTCGATCTCGGCCAGTTCGCGCGCAACGGCTTCGGCGGATTCAGGACGTTTCGATGGATCTTTCTCCATCAGTCTCAGAATGAGCCGTTCAAGCTGCAGTGGGCAATCGAGTGCTTTTTCGGTCGGGCGTGGTGGTGGAGAGAAACAGTGCTGGTGAAGCGTTGCTCCCGCTGTTTCGCCCAGAAATGGCACTTCCCCTGTGATGAGTTCGAACAAGACGCAACCTAGGGCGTACAGGTCCGTTTGCGGTGTCACATCATGGCCGCGAATTTGCTCGGGTGCCATGTAAAGAAATGTTCCGGCCGTTTTACCAGCTGCGGTGATCTTGTTCGCCGAAGTGACGCTTGCGAGCCCGAAGTCGCTTAACTTGAGCTGTCCTTCAGGAGTCAGCAGAAAGTTGCTCGGCTTGATGTCCCGGTGAACAACTCCCATTTCGTGTGAGCACTTCAACGCACTGCACATTTCGATGCCGTATCGGACGACTTGTTCCCAAGGGAACTTTCCCCGAGCTTGAAGCTGATCTTCAAGTGAGCCTCCTTCCAGAAGCTCCATCGCGTAGAACCGTCGCTTGTTCTCGCAGACCCCTCCGAAGCACCGGACGATGTTGGGGTGTTTCAGCGTTTTGAGAACTTCGAGTTCTCGTTCAAATCGGGCGAGAGCGGTTTTGTCGGCGATCTCGGACGGGACCATCTTCAATGCGACTTGTCGACCATTGACGACATAGCGTGCCCGATAGACGACGCCCATTCCCCCTTCGCCAATTTGCTCCAGAATCTCGAACGGCCAAATCCACCGGGAATTTGCGGTCGGTTCAGATGGTGAAGAAGAGGTCATAGGGAAACTCTTCCAAGCCGGGGAGAGCCGTCCGTTGATCTAGCAACAGAAGGCCGGGGAGCGGATGAAAGGCATCCGAGTGGGGACCGTAATTCAACGAGTCTATTTTACGTGAGTCGCGACATCTGATTATGGCAAATCAAATTTCCGGGTCTTGATTCTGCACAAAAATCGGACAGGAGTGAATGACATCTTATGAAAATAAGCCGTTTTTTTACACTCGCCATCCTTCGTCGTGCGACCTGTTCTGATTCTGTCATTTAGGGACATTTCCCAGAATAATGTCACGAGCTCCGGTACGCATGACAGTTTTTTCCTGAGATGGTCACTGTTGTGCAGCTTGAGCGACCAGGCAGGTGCCAGAGTTGTCGGCAGGTTGGGTCCGGTGCATTGGAATGCGTTGTATCTGATTGGTGTGTCGTTGGTTGTGTCTTGTGTTGTTTCAGCCTGTCTGGTCGCTGTGGTTGTCCGACGTCGATTCAGAAAACAACCCCGTTTGACATCTGAACTCTTAGGGAATTTTGATCCGATCTCTTTTGAGTCGCGTTTCGTCTCAGAAAGGGCTTCAATTCAGACCGTCTTAAATTCTGTCTTACTGGAAGGGTCAACCAATGAACCGCGGGTCACCTCAAGTCAGTCAGAGGACGTTTCGGCCGGATGAACTCGAAGGAAATATGGAGATCCTGATTGTCTGGATCGTCTCAATTATCTTTCCGCCGATTCTTCTGCTCGGGTTCATTATTCTGGGACCACGGGAAGAGATTGTCGTATTACGTTTCGGGAAGTATGTGAAGACATTGACGATGCAGGGGATCTGCTGGATTCATCCCGTGGGGCGCAAGTTGCATCGAATTTCAACGCAGGACCGTACGCTCGAAATTCACGGGACCACCGTCGTCGAAAAGAACGGGAATCCGATTCAGATCAGTGCCGTTGTCGTTTATCGAGTGGCGGATACCTACAAAGCCGCACTGGATGTCGTGGACTACCACAATTTCCTCGCTGATCAGGCGGGGGCAGTGGTGAAACGTGTCGCCTCCCAATACCCCTATGAGTCAGCGGATGAGAATATTCCGTGCCTGAAGAAGGAGTCAGAGACAGTCGAGCAGTCGTTTGTCGTTGACCTTCAGAAAGCGGTTGATCCAGCCGGGATTCGGGTACTCAATGTTCGGCTGAACGACCTGACATATGCTCCTGAGATTGCACAGGCGATGTTGATGAGGCAGCAAGCACAAGCGTTAATCGACGCCCGCAAGACGATCGTTGAAGGTGCCGTTGAGATCGTGCAGGATGCTGTCAGCCGATTGCAGGCAGCAAATCTTGAAGTTGCTGCCGATCAACGAGATCAACTCGTCTCGAATCTGCTTGTCGTGCTTTGTAGTGGCGACCGCGCTCAGCCAGTTCTTGCCGTGCAGTCTGGGACTAATCGAAGACACTAAGGAACTGCAACTTGAGCGTTGGTGTCGCGACTGAATGAAGTCGTCATCGCCAGAATCGGTAAAAAAATCCCGCCTCCAGAATGTCTGGAGGCGGGATCGTTGTTGATCGCGTCACCGTCTTCAATGCGGCTTCTGTTTCAAAAAAACAGGGACATCAAAGTGGAGAACCGAGGGGATTACTGAATCCCTGGAACCGGGTAGTTGCTCGCGAATTCGGCGATCTCTTTGCGAATTCGTTCTGAAGCAGTCTGATCGTCGATGGATTTCAGCACTTGCAGAATCCAGTTTCCGACCTTCTTCATCTCGTCCTGTTTCATCCCGCGAGTTGTCAGAGCTGCTGTTCCAACTCGGACACCGCTTGGGTCGAGTGGCTTGCGCTGATCGAACGGGATCATGTTCTTGTTGACCGTGATTCCGGCCTTGTCCAGTGATTCTTCTGCAATCTTACCGGACAGTCCGATCGCGGTGACGTCGCACAGCATCAGATGGTTATCGGTTCCACCGCTGGCAAGACGAATTCCGCCTGCCATCAGTGTTTCAGCAAGCACTTGAGCATTGTCGACGACTTGTCGTGCATACACCTTGAAGGATGGCTGCAGAGCTTCGTGGAAGCAGACGGCCTTAGCTGCAACGATGTGCATCAATGGTCCCCCCTGAAGGCCAGGGAAAACGGTCTTGTCGATATTCTTGGCGTGTTCTTCGCGGCAGAGAACGAAGCCGGAACGTGGGCCACGCAGTGTCTTGTGTGAGGTGGATGAAACGAAGTCAGCCACTTCAACTGGATTGTTGTGGATTCCCCCGGCCACCAACCCGGCGTAGTGAGCCATGTCGACGAACAAATAGGCACCGACTTCACGGGCGATTTCGGCAAACTTCGGGTGATCAATTTCGCGTGGGTAAGCACTGGCCCCGGCGACGATCATCTTTGGTTTGTGTTCGCGAGCAAGTTTCGCAACCTGATCGAAGTCGATGCGGTGATCGCTCTCACGGACCCCGTAAGGGACGATGTTGTACAACTGACCGGAGAAGTTCAGACTCATCCCGTGTGTCAAGTGTCCCCCGTGAGCCAGATTCATGGCGAGAATGGTGTCGCCTGGCTTCAGAACGGAGAAGTAAACCGACATGTTCGCCTGAGAACCGGCGTGCGGCTGGACGTTGGCGTGCTGTGCCCCGAAGAGTTGCTTGACGCGATCGCGGGCAAGAGTCTCAACATCATCGACGAATTCGCATCCGCCATAGTAGCGACGACCAGGGTAACCTTCTGCGTACTTGTTCGTGAGAATTGTGCCAGCTGCTTCCTGAATGGCGGCGCTGGTGTAGTTCTCACTGGCGATCAACTCCAGACCTTCCACCTGACGGCGGCGTTCGTGCTGAATTGCTCCCCAGATTGCTGGATCGGAAGCTTCAAGGGAGGTTGGAACGGAAGAAGTCGCCATGCAAACTTTCCTGCACAAAAAATCTGCCGATTCACCTGTCAGGCCATCTCCGATGACAAGGCGTACTCGGAAAAGTAAAGGACCATTCTAGGAGGTCGCTCTGGTTTTGCGAAACCATCCGTACTGGAAATTCGCCTTTGAGGTGGGCGTCAAGAATCGCCTTTACCGGTTGTATCCAGTTCAGGAGTGCCGGCGCCGTTGTTTGAATCCAGAAGTGCCAGTAATCCCAGACCGTAAAATGAGTACTCGACGTCAGCCTGATCGTCCCAGGTGGCGGCCCGAAATCCCCCCGTCGGAAATTCAAGTTGAGACGTTACCCAGTGGATCAGGTCATCCCGATGATAGGCGTGACGAAGTTGCAGGTTTTGCGTTGTTAAAACAGCTGTAAACGTGGAGAGGCTGTCTGCGAATGGAATCCGCGTATTCGCTGTAAATCCCGCTTCATCCTGACATTTGACGTCTCTAAGAAACGCTTCAATGTCGTTTCGAGTCTCCCGATCAAGGACATTGAGTTCCTGCAGAATTGCTGCGGCGGCGGCAGTGGGGTTCGTGCCGCTGCGGCGCATCGGAGCGATCTCGACGAATCCACCGTCTTCGCGTTGGCGATCATAGAGGAATTGAATTAAAGCATTGGGGCGCGGAAGTTTGAGGTCAAGGAGCTGGTAGGTCAGCAAAACCAGAAATCCCTGATAGGTGCTTCCGGTTGCGCCTTCTGTTGCTTTGGCGTATCCCCCGTCACTGGTTCTGGTTGCTTCCATCTTTTGTGCAACGAGGCTTCGTAGCTCCTCGATATTTGCAACTGGACTGGAACCTCCGGCGACTTCAAGAGCGAGGGCAGTGGAGAGCCAGTTCATCTGGTCCAGAGTGTTTAGTTCCGCCGACCAGAGTCCTTTCAGAAACTCACCGACGGAAGTGACGGTGGCAGGCGTCAGGCGTTCAAGCATCCACAATGCTCGAATGGCGAAGCTGGTGTAATACAGATCGGAATCGCCATCCCGGCCCCGAAATCCGCCATCGGCCTGTTGGAACTGCAGCAAAAACTGGGCGTGAGTATCGCGTCTCTGATCAGAGAACCCTCGCAATCCTTGATTCAGGCGATTGCCGAGGCGGACGAGATAAGGGAGTTCTTGCATGGCGAATCGTCAGCGATTGTGGCGAATGATGCTGGATCTCATGTCTGCCGAAAGGGACGAGGCCGGAGTTAGTTCAGTGTATTCAAGCGGTCTGCCAATGGAGGCGTCGCGAGAGGTGAGCTTTCTTCGAGCAGTGCGGCTTTTTTCGGCAATTCGACTTCTGGAGCGAAAAGCCATTTTCTGGCTGCCAAGGTGAACAGGCATCCCGCCAGAATTCCAATAGAGTCGCTGATCCAGTCATTAATATCTGGAGTTCGTTGGAAGTACCCCTGCAGATACTCGTCGAGAGCGGCGTATGGAAGCAGGAGGCAAATCAAAATTCCCCACGATCGCAACCGGGAATTTCGACGCAGAAAGGTCGTGGCGCTCAGGACGGTGAGAATGAAGAACGCTGATGCGTGAATCAGCTTGTCATATTCGTGAACTAACGATTTCGCAGAAGGTGGAATCCGCATATGCGTTGCGTAAAACAACACCGCGGCGTATGCCAGCCAGACCAGTGGGACGAGTGTTCGAATCCACCTGTTAATCGATTTCTCCATAGGGAGTTTTTCAACCTCAACGGACAAATCTTTGTCCTGATTTCTCACGCCTGATGATTCCAGAGGCGACTTCCACAACCAGTTTAGTTCAAAGTTACGAAAAATGGGGACCCGGATTCTCAGAAATTCGTCAGGGACACCCCTTCAAGAGCTGCTAGAATTCGTCTGAAAGTGCGTTGGTATGCGCTAGTTCGGCAAACTTCGCCGCGATTGGGTGAGTTTTCGGTGTCCTGCAGAATTCAGCAGTCTCGGACTCACGCTCGACGCAATGGGGAAGTATGATGCGAGGCTGAGGAAATTAACCCGTTAGGGACCGTCTGTACCTCACGGTCCGCGACAGTCAAGGTCATACAGTAATGTCCGTGGAAATCAAAGTTCCCTCCGTTGGGGAATCGATCAGTGAAGTCTTCATTGGCGAATGGTACGTCAAAGAAGGGACTTGGGTGGAAGTCGACACCAACCTGGCGGGGTTGGAAACTGACAAAGCCACATTCGATGTTCCTGCTCCAGCGGCCGGCGTGTTGAAATCCATTACAAAGAAAGCTGGCGACTCTGCTGCCATCGGCGACGTCATTGCCATCTTCGAACCAGGTCCGAAAGCGGGCGCTGCTCCTGCAAAACAGGAATCGGCCCCAGCTGCTGAGGCTCCAAAGGCCGCTGCTCCAGCT
Source organism: Planctomicrobium limosum (assembly GCF_051465645.1). Taxonomy (GTDB): domain Bacteria; phylum Planctomycetota; class Planctomycetia; order Planctomycetales; family Planctomycetaceae; genus Planctomicrobium. Next base: position 5,267,075 of record NZ_CP195790.1, read on the forward strand.
GCTGCCGCTCCAGCAGGCGGTCATGTGATGCCAGCTGCTGCCCGCGTTGCCGGCCAGAATCAAGTCGACGCCAGCCAGGTTGCCGGTTCCGGTCCTGGTGGTCGCGTGATGAAAGAAGATGTTCAGCGTTCCCTGACAACGACTTCAGCTGTTCGTGCTGAAATCTCAGGTCGCGAAGAGCGTCGCGTTCCAATGTCTCCGATTCGTCAGACGATCGCACGTCGTCTGGTTGAAGCGCAGCACAATGCCGCTTTGCTGACAACGTTCAACGAAGTTGACATGTCTGGCATCAAGCAACTTCGTGAGTCCTATCAGGATTCATTCCAGAAGAAGTACGGCATTAAACTTGGGTTTATGTCGTTCTTCGTCCGGGCTGTCGTTGACGCGCTGAATCAGTATCCACAAGTTGGGGCGCAGATCGACGGCAATCAGCTCGTCTATCGCAACTTCTGTGATATCGGCGTTGCGATCGGCGGCGGTAAAGGACTCGTGGTTCCAGTGTTGCGAAACGCTGAACGGATGAGCTTTGCCGAAATCGAACTCGCGATCGCTGCTTACGGGCAGAAGGCGAAAGAAAACAAAATCGGACTCGACGAGCTCGAAGGTGGAACGTTCACCATCACCAACGGTGGTGTGTACGGCTCTCTGCTGTCGACTCCAATCGTGAATCCTCCTCAGAGCGGTGTTCTGGGAATGCACGGGATCTTCGATCGCCCAGTTGCGGTCAACGGTCAGGTTGTCATCCGCCCGATGATGTATCTGGCTCTGACCTACGATCACCGGGTTGTCGACGGTCGTGAAGCGGTTTCCTTCTTGCGACGAATCAAGGAAACCATCGAGCAGCCAACACGACTGATCCTCGAAGTCTGATGTTCCTGAGGAGCCGTTCGCTCTTCACAACACATCGAAACAGCAAAGCAGCCATCCGAAATCTCGGGTGGCTGCTTTCTTTTTGATTCTGTTGAATCTGATTTCATTGAATCTGGCTGCATTGCACTCAGGGCAGGAGTCAATCTGTGTGCCGTGTCTCTCGGTTGCAAAGCCACTCTGGTGTCAGGTCGTTCCGCGCGCACGTCGAGAGCAGACTGCTGAGAGAAATGTTCACAAAGCCAGATGTGAATTGAAGATGCCTGCCGCCTGGAGTGAAGGCACTCTCGAAATTGAAATTTCTTACAGGACTTCGCAGAACCTTACGTGGGCTCGTGTGTTGAATGAGGAGACACAAGACTGGTTTGCATTGGAGGCAGCGACGCACTGCTTCTCATGCAGCTTCATCTTGAATCCTCCGCGAGACCATGCCTTGTCGGTATGGATAATAACCCCGATGAAATAGTTCATCAGGGTTATCTTTTTGTGGTGACGCTAATGATTAAAAATCCTCTGCGTGATAGACAGTCTTTCACCTCCTGAATTTTTGGGGTTCACTGATTAAAGTGCTTTCAAAACCGGGATGGTGAGTCATCTGCTGACTCGCTGTTGAGATGACAGGAAAACTGAACAGGGTGGACACTTTCGTTCGGCTCAGGCGGAGTTTTTCCTCCTTACTGACTCGATACTGCTAAGCCGTAGCTGAGAAACAGGAATCAAAAGTCGAGGCTAAGCTTCCTTCGTGTCACCGCGGGCGAAGATACTGGCAACATATTGCAGCACATCCGTCGCGGATTCTTCATTGTACCCGTAGGTTCTGATTAACCGTTCTTTGACGATATCGATCTTGGCCTGTGTCTCCTTATCAATGACTTGCGAAACGAGACTGGTGAGTTTGATGGAGTCCTTCTGATCTTCGAAGAGCTTCATTTCGAGAGCCTTCTGCAGACGTTCGTTCGTCTTGTAGTTGAACGTCTTTCCATCGATTGCCAGTGCGCCGATGTAGTTCATGATTTCACGGCGGAAGTCATCTTTGCGTGAGTCATGAATATCGATCTTTTCTTCGATGGATCGCATCAGTCTCTCGTCAGGTTGTTCATCGTCTCCAGTGAACCGATTCTTGACCTTTTCATGCTGCGTATAGGCTTTGACATTGTCGATGTAATTGGAGCAGAGACGAGTGAGTGCATCTTCATCAGCAGCGATGGCACGCTGGACTTCATTCTTCACAACATCAGTGTACTCATCCTTCACGATGGAGATGAGTTGGCGATAGTGCTCGCGTGTATCCTCGCTGCCAATCAGTGAGTGATGTCGCAGCCCGGATTCCAGTTCGTTCAACACCATGAACGGGTTGAGGCTCGTTGATTGGGTGTTCACGACCAGTGCGTTGGAAAGTTTATCCTGAACGTAGCGTGGCGAGATGCCTCCCAGTCCTTCGTGCTTGGTTTCTTTCTTAAGCTGCTTGATGTTCTCTGCAGTGAAGCCAGGCAACGTCTTTCCGTTGTAGAGTTTCAGTTTCTGCATCAAGGTTAACCCGTGATGCTTCGGTTGTTCGAGTCGCGTGAGGATTGCCCACATCGCAGCAACTTCGATGGTGTGCGGGGCAATGTGTTTTCCACGAACCCGCTTCGGAGAGTAACTCTTATTATAGATTTTGACTTCATCTTTTAGCGTCGTGACATACGGAACATCGATCTTGATCGTACGGTCCCGCAACGCTTCCATGAATTCGTTCGATTGAAGTTTGCGATACTCCGGTTCGTTGGTGTGACCAATGATCACTGTGTCGATGTCTGTCTGAGCGAACTTCTTCGGTTTGATCTTATGTTCTTGAGATGCTCCGAGCAGGTCGTACAGAAATGCGACATCCAGTTTTAGCACTTCAATAAACTCAATCATTCCGCGGTTCGAAACATTGAATTCCCCATCGAAATTGAATGCTCGTGGGTCAGAGTCCGTTCCGAACTCGGCAATCTTCCGATAGTTGATGTCGCCAGTCAGTTCGGTTGAGTCCTGATTCTTTTCGTCCTTCGGCTGAAACGTGCCAATGCCGACGCGGTCCTGTTCGGAAAGGAACACGCGTTTGCAGACGACGGTTTCCAGAACCTTCGTCCAGTCTCCGTCAAACTGTTCAAGTCGCTGTTGAAAGTACCATCGCGAGAGAGGGCAGACCTGACCTTCGATCTCAATGTCGTAGCCATGTTCGGTACGACCTTCATTGAGCTTCGCTGCGATTTCTGCACGTGCTTCAACAGGGATCAGAAGCAGCGGCTCGCAGTTCATTGGATCCCAGGTAATGGAGCCGTCATCTTCTTTCCATCCGAAGGTATAGAGAGCTCCTTCATCGGTACGGCTATATCGTTCCAGTCCGCGTTTCAGCAGTCTCGCGATTGTTGACTTGGAACTTCCGACAGGACCATGCAGCAAGAGAACCCGACGTTCTGTTCCGTACTTCAAAGCTGCGGACCGAAAGACATTGACGAGTTCCATCAACGTTCTGGTCAAACCGAAAATCGCGTCTTCACCATCATTATGCGGGTCGTCAAAGAACCGGTAGCGGACCTGATCTTTTTTACCTTCTACGGTGTAATGTCCGTCCGCCAGAATCATGTCATAGAGACGCTGGTAAGACGTTCTGGCAATCGCTGGAGTGGCTTTCACCAGATCCAGATATTCGGCGAAAGCCCCTTGCCAGTGGCTGTGCCGAAATTGTTCTTTGTTCTGCTTTAAGGAGAACTGATCAAGGAGAGTATGGCCATTGGTCATGGATATCACTTCCAGTTGTGCATGACAGCGACGGGCCGGGAGGGAACCAATTCAAATCGTGGCTTTTTCCATTGAATGAAGTGGCGTGAATCCAGTGATTGATAAAGACGGGGCGAAGAAAAGAACCTGAGCGAAGACGGTTAACCCGTTCCTGACCAGTTGCTGGATTGCCAAAGGATCGGTGTGAGCGCTGGAGGCAGTTCGAGTCGAGGTTCGAACTGCCCCAGTTGACCTTGCGGTCCTGACTTGTGCAGGCGGAATTTCCTATGTCATTCCGAGATAAGACACCCGGCCTGCGATTTCCTGAATATGAACGGTCGGCTTCATTAGAGTGAGCAGTCTGCTCAGTGCCAGACCGGATCGCTCTAATGTGTTGAGAGACGAATTAGGTTCAGGTCGCGGTTGAAAACGATCGTCGAATTTAAGAACTCGTGCGACAGTCGCCGCGACTTCGATTCAATCAGTGTTTCAAGGCTTGAGTGAGGAGGCTTTCTGGTTCAGCAAAGCCTCGTCTGTCCACGACTATTATCACGGGGCATGTGCCGCAGGCAAGACCAGTTCTGAATGGAACCTCGTCACTATTTGAGGCGCTGGTCAGTCTGTAAGGAGGATGTTGGACGTCTTGATCCTTTCGATTCTTCGACCTGAATCGCTGAAAATCGGCACTTTTTGCTGAAGAGACGTTTCTTAAAAGCAAATCGGCTGCTTGTGTCCGGCTGTTTGAACTGCGGCTTTTTTGCGTATGGATAAGGACTTACGTTCACTCGCCTGTCAGCATCGATTGCATTTTTTACGCGCGCCTGATTCTTTGGTTCGTAACCGGCAATTTTGTGTTGCCTGAAAATGAAAGCCTTGGTTACGTTCCCGCTCCCTTCAAGTATCTCTCTGGTCATGCAGGTCTTACTCAAGTCCCTGTCTGGCTGTATCCCGTTCGGGCAACGTGTCCATGTCTCCGCCATTCGAATTGTGAACTGGCGGAAACATGGTGGCATGTTTCACACCACTTTTCTGTTAACTCCTGGTTTGCTCCTGTTCGGCACTCGTCGACTTCGGAAAGGCTTCCGATGCGATCCGCATTACTACTTCTTGTTCTCATCTGCAGCTCAACAGGTTGCACAATGATGGAGAACCTGAAGCCGCATCAGTTGTGGAAACTGAATCGTCAGAAAGCTCCGACAAGCGAGAGCGCTGATAGCTATTTCAGCATCCCAGCTGAGCCAGTTTCAGCGGACTGATGAGTGTCGCGCATCTGTCAGTCTGCTAAGTGAGCCACGGTCAATTCCTCATTGTGTTTGTTCCGCTTATTTGAGTTCGTTCTGCAGTTCAGGAAATCAGACGTCATGTTCGATCAGCGTCCACGTCGTCATCCCGTTCAAACGTTTCAGTTCTGGTTCATCGTCCTGTGCAGCTTCGGGATTGTGACCGCCTGGAAGCTCGATTTCTTTACGAGTGGAAGTTCGGTCTCGCCGACAGTGGGCAACGTCGAAGAAGAACCGATGCCGCCTCCTCCACGCGCATTGGCGAACCGGGAGATTGTCCGTCAGGCAGAGCCGGCTCCAGCGCAATCAGAGTCCAATGATTCTGTTGTCGTTCTGGAGGGGACCGTCGAACCGACGACTTCAGAGGATGTCTCTCAACTTGAGAAGGCAACTGCTCAAGAACCGATGGAAGCGCCTGCAGGTGATGCAGCTCCTGCCATCGGTCAGACAGCTATCGTCCAGACAGCATTTGTGCGACAGGCTCCTGCAGAACGTGCCGTGAACGCGGTTCGATCATCTGAAATGTATTCTTCATCATCCAGCGAGAGCGGCGTTGTGACTGCCGACGCGATTGATGACACCTCCGACGATCACGGCCAAGTGGTTCCTAAGCCACATGTTCGTTCTGTTGCCAAACCTGAAGGCGTGACAGGCGAAGTTCGACTCGAAGAGGCTGACCGTCTGGCTCAGGAAGGACGCGATGTCGAGGCTTTGCGTCTTTATTCCAAGTGGTACTGGACCCAACCTGATCAGCGTTCGAAGTTTTTTGATCGCATGAATCTGTTGGCAGGGAAAATCTACTTCCAGCCGCAGCAGCACTATCTCGAACCGTATGTCATGCAGTTTGGTGACCGATTTGAACAGATTGCTGCACGCTATCAGTTGTCTCCCCAGTATCTCGCTCGTTTGAATCGGATTGATGCAAGTCAACTTCGAACCGGTCATGCGTTGAAGGTGTTGCAAGGGCCATTTTCTGCTGTGATTGATCTCAGCGATATGGATCTGACTGTTCACTCCAACGGGTACTACCTGGTCAGGATGAAGGTCGGCTTCGGTGCAAATGCCACCATCGAACAGGGAAGCTTCAAAGTCGTTGAGAAGATTGTGAATCCTCCGTTTCGCAGTATCGAAGGATCTGTTGCTGGTGGCGATCCAGAGAACCCATTGGGGACTCGGTTGCTGACGCTGAAGGATCATCAGGGCGAGAAGATTGATCTGGGAATTCATGGCACGAACGAACCTGACATGATCGGCCAGACTGGCTCTCACGGTTGCATTCGTCTGAAAAATCGAGAGATGGAAGCCCTGTTCGACCTGGTTGTCGTTGGATCAGAAGTGGTTGTCAAACAGTAGACTGAACGGCCGTCTCGTGCTGTTTGATTAACGCAAATTCGAATCATCTTCAGGCGGTGTGTCTACGGGCACTCCGCCTGAATTGCTTCTCGGTAAGCCTTCTGCAACTGCTTCACAATCGGACCCGGTTGGCTGAGCCGATTGCCTTTATTCGCATTGCCAATGACGATGTCGTCGACCTGAATGATCGGCATGAGTTCAGTGCTGGTTCCAGTGATGAAAAGTTCATCAATGGAGCTCAGATCGTCGCGGTGAAGTTGGCCTTCGATGATGGGAATGTTTTGTGATTGCGCGAGCCGAAAAATGAGCTTACGTGTAATCCCAGGGAGAATGTGAAGACCCAACGGAGTTGTCTGAATCGCTCCGTCGCGGACAGCAAACAAACTGGTATGGGTGCCTTCAATGAGGACACCGTCCGGGTCCATGAAAATCGCTTCATCGCAGCCTGCGGCTTTGGCCTGTTCGGCTCCCAGACAGTTGGCGAGCAGGTTGGTGCTCTTGATGTCGCAGCGTTTCCAGCGAATGTCCGGAATCAGGATCGCCGTTCCGCCATTCTCACGCTTTGCGACATAGGGATCGCGGAATTCCTGAACATAGACGAGCTCATTCGGACTGACAGCAGAGGAGGGGAATGTGTGAGTCCGCTTGGCTTCGCCTCTGGTGATCTGAAAATAGATCGTCGCTTCCTGATGGCCACACTGAGCGAGTGTTTTGAGCGCGCGTTCGGCCATCACGGATTTGTCTGAGTGAATTTGCAGTTTTTTGAGGTTGCGCCCAATCCGGTCAATGTGATCTTGAAACAGAAAAGGGCGACCACGGTAGACCCGAATCACTTCGTAGATCGCGTCCCCGAAGAGAAATCCTCGATCGAGTACGGAGACTCGGACGTCGAGCAGCGGCATCTCAACGCCGTTCCAGTTTGCCAGAGCCTGTTGGACCGATTCATCCATTGTGGAATTCAGATTCACGACGTTGGCCTCAAAAGTTGGAGTTGAACGCTATTTTCTCAACAGGAATTCTTCCAGTTCCGTCATGCCCGTCAATTTTGCAGCAGTCCAATAGACAGCGGAACCGACGACACAGGGGATTCCAAGGGCAATGAGTTTCGTCAGCAGATCTGTCGGGACAGGGGCGAACGGCATTGTCGCAAAACATGCAATGGTCATGACAGCGGTACAGACAATGCCCTTCATCAGGGTAATTGAAATTGCTCGCCAGTTCAGAGGACCAACGTGGTTGTTTAATTTCCACAACGTAACCAGACAGAGGAGGCCGCTGGTGATGATGCTTCCAAGGGCAATGCCGATCCCGCCGACGAACCAGATCAGAGTGAGATTCAGAATCTGATTTACGCCCAGAAAGAGCAACCCGAGCCGCATTGGTGTTTGCCGGTCACCAGTGGCGTACCAGGCGCGATTGAGAATCGCAATTCCGATACTGCTCCAGACTCCTGCGGAATAGATTCCGATCATTTGAGAGGCGAACATCGCGTCTCGATCACTGAATTCGCCCCAGCGGAACAAGGCGATTGTCAACGGCCAGGCGATCAGGTAGAGACCCACGCTCGCAGGAATTCCAATCGCAATCACAATGCGGATTCCACGACTGAGATCGGCGCGGAGAAGATCCATTTCACCCCGTTGCGCGTGCTGAGTCAAAATCGGGTAGAGCACTGTGCCGAGGGCTACTCCGAAGACTCCCAGTGGAAACTGCAGCATGCGCTGGCCCAGATAGATGGCTGCTGCGGTCCCGGCCTCAAGCATTGGGGAGATACCAAACGATTCGCACCATGCCTGACTTCCATCATCAGGCTGTGCCAGCCCCCAGGCAAGAAGGCTGTCGAAGATGGCGCTCGCCTGAAGGACGGACATGCCGATCAGCACTGGGACCATCGCGGAAATGATTTCTCGCACATTTGCCCAGCCAGTGGACCAGTGTCGAACGAGCCCGATGCCTTGTCGATGGAGGATTCTCAGTGGAATCAACAGTTGAATGATACCGGCCAGACTGACAGTGCCAGCGAGGATTTTAGATTGTGTCTCCTGACTGAAGTGACTGCTGCTTAAACAGGCCATCACTGACAGGAGAATGACGTTCAGAACGACCGGAATCAGTGCCGGCCAGAGGAACTGTCGTTGTGCATGCAGCGTTGCACAGAACAACGCCGCCAGACAGATGGTCAACGAGTAAGGCAGCATCAACGCCAGCAGGTCGAGCAATAACGCAGTCGATTCACTAACGGATGCTGTGAGTCGAACAATTCCGATTCCAAGTTCTGCCAGAGAAATCGAGATGGTCAATGTTACAGCCAGAAGGATGGCCGTCAGTGTCAGCAGTTCCCTGGCGGCCTCCATTCCATGTCGATCACGACTCCGAATGAAGACTGGAAGAAAGGCGGTACTCAAAGCCCCTTCGCCGAGAAGCTGTCGAGAAAGGTTCGGAATACGAAAGGCGACGACAAACGCATCAAAGATTGTCCCAGCCCCGAACAGGGTCGTCATGCCAATGTCGCGGAACAACCCCATCAGCCGCGAGAGCAGGGTGCCCAGGCTGACCAGCCGCAAGTTGGACATCACTCCCTGAGTTCCGTTTGACGCGTCAGATGCCGCAGTCGATTCTGAACCGGTTGACAGCGACGCGGAACGATCTGGGATTGTTTCGGACAAAACGGAACCTTGATTGATCGGGTTGCAACCTGTCCCTGCACGCCGCATGGGCTTATTCAAAAACCACTCGGGATGCCTCCGGTTTCGAGGCGAACCTTAACAGATTTCTGTCCTGTTTTCTTGTGGCGTATCCGACAAGTCGATTTCCAGCTACTCCATTGGAGTCTGGCTGCGGTTTAGCGATTGCTGAAATGAGGACGGGCAGAAGTGGAATGATTTTGAATGAGTCTTCAAAGCTCCTCCATGTGATATCTCAATCGTAAAAACTCACTACAATACAGCCGTTCGTTTCAGCTCATGATTCCTGTTCCTGATTTCTGCTCAGGATCGTGGCCGCTGCTGCTTTAATTCGATCAAAAGGAACGTCCATGTCTCAACTTGATGTCATACATGTGGAATCGGATCTGGCGACACTGATCCGCACCCGTCGGACGATCAATGATTATCGACCGGAAGTTCCTCCGCAGGAACTCGTGTTGCAGGCGATCGAGCTGGCACGCTGGGCACCAAATCACAAGCTGACTGAACCTTGGCGTTTTCACCTGATTGGCAAACAGACTGCGAATGAAATTGTGGAACTCAGTGCCCGTCAATTGGAAGCGGAGAAGGGCGCGGAAGCAGCAGCAACCCGTCGGTCAAAGTGGTCTCAGATCCCTGGATGGCTGTTTGTGACCTGTCAGGCATCTGCCGATCCGGTTCGCGATCGCGAGAATTACGCGGCAGTCAGCTGTGCGATTCAGAATCTGACGCTGTTTTTGTGGCAACAGGGGATCGGCTCGAAGTGGTCGACCGGCCCGATTTTGCAGCATCCGGCATTCAATGAGTTGCTGAAGATTGACCCCAGCACTGAGAAAATGGTCGGGATGATCTGGTATGGTTATCCTTTGACTCAGCCTGCAGGGAAACGACGTCCGGTGTCTGATGTCACTGTTATTCACCCGTAAATTTCTGCGGGATTCCCACGGTATTTCCTGCGAGTTTCGTCCCTGTTCTATTTTGTTCCTGTCTTTGGATCGCCGTCGGCGCAAGTTGATTGCTCGCCGGCCAGATGAATTGCCCATGACTTCCTCATTGAAACTGACCAATCCTCATAGTGTTCTGGCTGCACTTCAGACTCGTCCGGAGGATGTGTTGGAGGTCCATGCGAGCCCTGCCAAGAGCAATGAAGGGTGGCAACGAGTCATTGAAGAAGCGAGAGTGCTGCGAATTGCAGTACGCGAGCCATTGGTGAACCGCGAACATGGTGGTCGACGGTTGAACAAAGAGGGAGGACGCGTTGGAAATACGTTCGCAGTGGTGCGTGAGCGTTCAGGGATCCCGTTGAGTGATTTGTTCACTCCGGCCGTCCCACGCGGGATCTGGCTGGCCTTCGATCAGCTCCAGGATCCCCATAATGTCGGGGCGGTATTTCGTACGGCTGCTTTCTTCGGGATTCAGGGGATCATGTTGACCGTCGACCGATCCGCTCCGTTATCGTCCACCGTGTATGATGTTGCTTCAGGCGGAGTCGAATACGTTCCATTTACCCTGCAGACGAATCTTGCACGTGGGATTGATGTTGCGAAGCAAAACGACATGTGGGTTCTGGGAAGCTCTGAGCATGCAGAGATGAACTTGAACGACGTGGATCGAGATCGTCGTTGGCTCGTCGTAATTGGTAATGAAGAAAGAGGGTTACGACGATTAACATTAGACCGGTGTGATCAGGTCTGTCAGATTCCCCCGGCCGGAAAGGTCGACTCACTGAATGTCTCGGTCGCGGCTGGAATTCTGATGGCCAGTCTGTCGAGGGATTCGTAAGTTCTTTCGAGTTCGGATGATAGATAAATTGTTTTCCTGCGACTTCCCGAAACGTTCGAACCGAATCCATAAGGATTTGTGGGAAACGAAATCAAATTCCGGGAAGGCTGATTCCTGATTTTCTTGGGTGAACCGGGATTCTGGAGGAGCAGGGGGGAAATTTAGGTTGAATTCAGGTGGGGGAAAGTGGATCTCCCACTGATCAGCTGTGTGCGGGTTCGTGGTTTTTATGAGAATTTTCGCACTCATCGATGATCTCGCGAGCGGCTTCGAAGTCGGATGACAGAACGAGCAGCCGACACTGCAAAATCCCGCTTAATCCAGCCTGTAACTCGTTTTCAAGAGCACACCGGATTCCAGATTCTTCGAGTGCGATACGAATGACTTCTGCTCTGCCAATGTCTGAGGACTTGTAGATTGGAATGAGGAGTTCTTCTGCCATGATGCTTTCTCCATCAGAAGTTGCATGGGACTTCGTCGTTATAGCGAACTGGTTGTAACACGGTTTGATTGGATATGATGGGGAAGATATTTTCTTCTGGAGCAACCGGATTCAGCCGTGACCAAAGGACGGGTTTCTTCCTGCGATATGCCGAAAGGCAAACATTGTGCCAATTTGGCTCACTTTGTTGTGGGAATTGAAATTCGATTTGACTGGTCGTGAATGAGATCTCTCATTTGATGGCTGACCAAAGGGTGGATCTGTCATGTATTTAAGAATGGCCAGACGTCTCCTAGTTGAGACAGACAAACGCCTGCTTTGGAAATTATTCTGGAATATGGGAGTCAAAGGGACTCTGTCTGTTCAGAGGTTTAAGAGGAAATTGAAGAAGGGGCATGTCTTTCCACCCTTCATTTACATTTCCGTAATTAATTCTTGCAATCTGAGATGTCAGGGGTGCTGGGTCGATGTGGCTGCAAAACAGCAGACCATTGACCTCGAAGCCATGAACCGGCTGATCAATGAAGCTAAGGCAGAAGGGAACGTGTTCTTCGGGATTGTCGGCGGAGAACCGTTCATGCATCCTGAATTACTAGAGATTCTGGCCGCCCATCCAGACTGCTACTTTCAGGTCTTCACCAATGGGCACTTCATTACAGATGAAGTTGCGAAGCGTTTGCGGAAGCTTGGAAACGTGACGCCTCTGGTCAGCATTGAAGGCTCGGAGATCATCAGCGACGAGCGGCGTGGGCGAAAGAATGTCTGGTCGAAGTCGATGCAGGGGGTTCAGAACTGTCTGAACAATCGCGTGTTTACTGGTGTCTGTACGAGCGTTTGTCAGACCAATATTGATGATCTGGTGAACGAAAAATGGGTCGATCGGCTAATTGAACTCGGGGTGTTGTACACCTGGTTTCACGTCTATCGACCAATGGGCCCAGAGGCGTCGCCTGAGTTGTGTCTGACCGCTGAACAGCAGTTGAAGATCCGGAAGTTCGTCGTCGACATGCGCGTGAAAAAGCCGATCGTCTTCGTCGATGCATATGCGGATCATCAAGGGCAGGCATTGTGTCCCGCTGCGACCGGAATCACACATCACATCAATCCGTGGGGCGGGATTGAGCCGTGTCCAATCATTCAGTTCACCACGGATAACATCCACGACAAGACAAAGACGCTGGCAGACAAAATCAATTCTCCATTCCTGAATGATTTCCGTGAGCTTGCCAGAGAAACGACTCGCGGTTGCATCGTCCTAGAGCGTCCGGACCTGCTGGAAGCGCTGATTCAGAAGCATGGTGCAACCGACGGCACTGCACGCCAGACCGCACTCGCAGAATTGCAGGCGATGGATGTGCGGCCTTCTCAGTTCAATCCTGAGAACGCTGTTCCTGAAAGAAGTTGGGCGTACAAAATTGCGAAACGTCACTTCTTTAATGACTTCGGGGCCTATCAGGGGAGAGATCACTCAAGATATTCTGCCCCAGCTGTCCAGTCTCGACATGCGACTCAGCTTCCAGTGCCTCAACTTGTGCAATTACAGACAGGGCACGCCGAGAAGAATTCTCCGTGAGCCCAGGACATCCGGCGGCGAGTATCGGCCTCCCGGTGAGAAATGCAAAATTGCAAATGACTGATTGTTTCGCCGTCGGAATGCGAAACTGACATAAATCCGCTATCGAGCAGAGCTCACTGTGCAGAGATGAAGCAGTGAATCTGCTGTCGTTGAGAATTGGTTTTCTTTTATGAAGCTTCGTCGGCAGCCTGAAGATTTTGAAGTGATCGAGCGGAGCTCCCTGCCTGTCGGGAGAAGTGGCGAGTTTGCCGTTTACGAACTCCGGAAAACCGGTTGGACCACTCTGGATGCGATCGACAAGATGGCCAGAGAGATCGAGATCCCACGAAAGAATATCGAACATGCAGGGCTAAAAGACCGGCATGCAGTGACGACACAGCGCATTACGATTCGGAATGGCCCACGGCAGTCCTTTGAGGACGGTGAGATTTTTCTGAATTATCTTGGGCAGTCGACACGCCCGATTTCGGCAGACGATATCTCTGAGAATACGTTTCGGATTGTGTTGCGATCACTCTCTGAGAGAGAACGCGACGCTGCTGAAATTGCAATTCCTGAAATCCAGCAGTCCGGAGTTCCGAATTACTTCGACGAACAACGATTTGGTTCGTGGTTCCCGGAACACGGATTCATCGCTGAAGCCTGGATTCGCGGGCGTTATGAAGATGCGTTTCGACTGGCGTTCGCGGAACCGGAACGGACCGACAACCCTGAAGAACGTGAACAGAAAGCCATTCTGCGGGAAAACTGGGGAGATTGGATTCTATGTAAGCAGTTGCTCTCCCGATCCCATCGACGCAGTATTGTCACGTATCTGTGCGATCACCCCACCGATTTCAAAAAGGCCTGGGCGACAGTGAATGGAGATTTAAGGGGTCTCTATCTCTCCGCGTTGCAAAGCGATCTTTGGAATCGAATTGTTAGCGCCTCATTTGCGAAAGAGATTTCACCAGAGCAGATGGTCACGTTGAATTTGAAGACTGGACCATTGAACTGCCCGAAAGTCTTTACGAAAGAGCAGTCAGAGCGGTATCAGAGAATGCAGGTGCCGCTGCCTTCCGGCCGTCTCCAGTTATCAGAATTCCCTGACCCGGAATTGGTTGAGACGACCTTGCAAGAGCAGGGGTGGAAGCTGCATGAGCTCAAGGTGAAGTTCCCTCGCGATCGCTTCTTCTCACGGGCTTATCGCCCGGTGATGATTCCGGTGCAGAATTTTCGCGGGGAGTTTGCGGCTGACGAACTTTCAACAGGATTGTCACGCCTGACGCTGCGGTTTTCTCTTTCACGCGGTTCCTATGCAACCATGGTGATCAAGCGACTCTTTCTGAACGCTGAAGAGATCGACCTGGAAGAAACCGACGCCGAGTAGCACGGAATCCCTGCTATTGTCTGTTCGACCGTTTTGAGAGGCCAGACTGGTCTCTCAAATGGTCGAGTTGACATTGCTTCGGATTCTCGACTCGGCTGATACTTCAGGAAGGTATTCGGCCCAGAAACGCTGAAGTCCTTGCGATGGAACAGGCACCTCAGGGGCTTGCTGACACTGCCTGTTTTGTTTGCATGATGCTGTGAAGCAACGCTGTGTTAAATGTGTCTCATTCTGATGGTAGGGGGGATAGCTTTCTAAAATTGGCGTCGTAAACTTGGAGTAACGAACGCTCGTAATCAGGATGATGTCGATCTCGACGACAGCGTTCTTGCAACTCGATGCAAAGCCAGTGCGATGGCTACTTTAATTGTCCTGGGCCTGCCTAATCCTGGTGTCCGTCATCAGATTCAAATGAATCGGCATGCCGTTATTGGGCGAGATCCGACCTGCGATCTGATTATCCCGCAGAAGGCAATCTCTCGCTTTCACGCCCAAGTGATCGTCATTCAGGGGAATTGTTACCTCGACGATCTGGGAAGTATCAACGGCACGTTTCTCAACGGACGTCGTATCTCCAAACGCGAACGATTGCAGGATGGAGATCGGATTGTCCTGCATGAAGTGCCCATCGGCTTCTATCTTCATGATCCGCCACAGAGTCTCCTTGAGACTCAGGATCTTGACTTCGTGGGGCAACAGACCGAATTACTCAAGCTGAAGGCCCCGTATGAAATTGCCGTCGGATCTCATGGAAGCGGAACGCTCAAAAGCCGATTGCAATCGCTAATCAAGATCGCCAGAGATCTTGGAAGCAGTCTGGATATCGATGTCATTCTGCCACGCATTCTTGATCTCCTGTTTCGGATGTTTCCGCAGACAAATATTGGGGAGATCCATCTCGTAGGAAAGGATGGAAAGGTCCATCCGCTGGCGATGAAACATGGACGGGAGAGCGACAGTGCAGACCTGACAGAAACTCCGATCGACTCGGAAGTGATTCAGGAAGTACTTCAGTCCGGTCAGGGTATCATTCGTACAGAAGCGCCTGATGATCCTAGTTTCGCCCTTGATGACTTTCAGGTTTGCACGGCGTGTGCACCGATTCCCGGCGCTGACGCAGTCCCTTGCGGCGTCATCTTTCTGCAAGCGGAGGGATCGTCGTACGGCTTTACAGATGACGACTTCGAACTGATCTCGGCGGTCGCGGTGCTGGCCGGACAGGCGATCGGGTATTCAAAATCTCACAGTATTGTCGTGGAGCATTCGAATACTCAGAGGCAACTGGAAACAGCACGTCATATTCAGCTGGGAATGTTGCCGAGAGAGCGACCGCAACTTGCCGGGTATTCGTTCTATCATCACTACGCGGCGGCAGAACGGGTGGGGGGAGATTATCTCTTTTATGAAATGTTGCGAGACGGTCGGGTGATTCTGGGGATCGCGGATGCTTCCGGAAAAGGCCTGCCTGCCGCGATGAATATTGTGCGGTTTGCTGGCGAGGTTCGACTGCGACTGGCGACATCCACAACGTTGAAATCCGCTCTGTTCAGTTTGAATCAATTCATTCTGGATGATGGTGACGAATGTATGTTTATCACCTCCTGCATTGGCGTGCTTGATCCAATGCAGCATCTGCTGTCGTTAGCGAACGCCGGCCATCCTCCACCAATGCTGAAGCGGAAAGGGACTGAGAAAGTTGAATTGATGATGTCGGAAAAGCGTTGCTTTCCATTAGGCATCGTCGCGAACTTCGAAATTCACCCCCTCACCTTGAACATTAAAAAGGGAGATCAGGTGATCATGTATACCGATGGATTGTCGGAGGCAATGAACCACCGGAATGAACTGTTCGGCGAGGCTCGAATGATCGAGTCGATCAAGAAGTCGACCGGAAATATTGAGCAGATCGTGAATGATCTGGTCGAAAATGTGAGTCGATTCCGTGATGGACGTTCACCCAGCGACGACATGACGATCATCGGCTTCGAACGCACCGAGTAGAGCACATTCATTCTGCTTTCGAGCAGAGAAGACAGCTTTGGGCGCTCATGAAAGACCGATACGGTCTAGTTGTTCGAGTCCATGCTGTTGCTGTGTTCGACGAAGTTGAACTCGTTGTTGGTCCCTAAACGGTCCGGAGATGGTTTGGAGATCTCTTCTGTCCGATCTGAATGGTTGGCCAATGGCTTTCCTGGGCCGAGGTGAACGCGAAATCTCAAATTGGCGAAACAGAGCTCATCACCTGGCAGAAGCGCACCACGCATGACGCGCTGGCCGTTGACCTTGGTCCCATTCGTGCTTCCCAGATCGCGAAAGAAAAGCAATCCGTCAGTCTTCGCGATGGCACAATGCAGCTTTGAGATGCTCGAACTTTGAAGAATGACGTCGCAGATCCCTTCTTTCCGCCCAACAAGTGTGACATCCCGAATGATTGAGATGGGCTGTGAACCGTCGATAGGAACGAGCTGCGCGATCATCAGCGGTTTCACCTTGGAAAGGTTCGGGATGTGGTCACAATCGAGTTCGTGACCCGCTCTCACAGGTGACATTCTACCGAACAGAGTAGATCGAGGCTTGAAGAGCGTTGTTCGGAACAGAATGCAGACGTGGCATTTGTGAAAAAGACGGGATCAAGTTCATTTTTCAGTGTCCAGTTGACCGGGTCAAGCTCTGTCCTGATGTCCTTTGCTTCGAAATGAATTTTCGTTGATCGGTCGTGCCACTCGTGCGGAGACCACCAAAGGGAATTCCTGCAGCGAGATTCAACGCGCTAGTCCGGTAAAACTGTCGGGAGTCCTTTGTCTGAATAGACTTCGGACTTTGGCCAGTAGAATAGGACGACAGGAAGCAGGAAAAACGCCCCGACACCAAACAGGAGATTTGGAGAGAACCCGTTTGATTTCAAAATGGGGTTGATAATAAGGAAGATCCCGCCAGACGAGAAAATCCCGATCCAGTTCGCGAGGTTCATTGCCCCAATCACACGCCCCTTATGCTCAGTGGGGGCATGTGCCTGGATGAAAACCTGCAAAGGAACGCTGTAAAGGCCGGCACAGATTCCGAGCCAGACCAGTCCGAGAGCAGTCCCTGTTGCGCCAAGCAGAGTTGAATTCGGTTTGAAGCTGGGCAGAGCCAGCAGAATCAGGCCGATGAACATTCCAATGGCACCGAAACGGACCAGTCGGGCATTGAACCGTCCTTTCGAAAGGAGCATCCCAAGGACACATCCGATGGCGATTCCGAATCCGGTCCCTGCCGCCATCATGCCGGTCATTGCTTCTGAGAGTCCGAGTTGCAGAAGTCCGACTTCGTTGATGGCTTGTGGGTAAACCAGTCCACCTGTGGCCCAGAACACTGATGTTGAAACGAGTGCAGCAAGCAGTGGACGATTATTCCAGAGAACTTTGCGAGTTTCCTTATTCAGAATCAGATCCGAAGGATCAAACTTCATCTTCGGTTTGGCTGCAGGTGTCTTGCGAATGAAGGTTGCGCTGATCAGTCCCAGCACTGCAAGCAGGATGCAGATGAGAGACGCCATCCAGATTGCTCCCGGATCGGTGGGGGCAGCCTGAACAGCGACATTCGCAGCAGCTTCAGCGGTTTCAACAGGAATGTCGACGGCGACCTGAGCTGCGTTCACGGCAGCAGCCGGTTCCGGGTTGAGATAGGTCTTCACAATCCCAGAGCAGGCCAGTCCCAGAATGATCGAAATGAACATCGACATCTGAAACAGGCCGTTGACTGTCGGCAACTGGCGGTCAGTAAACAATTCCGGGAGGATGCCGTACTTGGCAGGACCAAACAGGGCGCTATGGACTCCCATCAGGAACAACACGAAGAACAGAAACGGGATGTTCAACGTCAGGAAGCCGAAGAGTCCGACCCCCATGATCACGATCTCAGCGACCTTGGCAATCAGGATGATCGTCCGCTTGCTCATCAAGTCTGAGAGATAACCGCAAAACCCGGACATCAGCAGAAACGGCAGCGAGAAGATGATTGTCGCCTGCCCCTGTAGTCCGGCAGAATCTCCGGCAGCGGCAGCAGCAACACAGACGAACAGGACGATCTGCTTATAGAAGTTATCGTTGAAGACCGTGAAGAACTGCGCGGCTGTGATCCCCCAGAATGAGAGGTCACGATAGACAGACTTGTGAGCAGACTCGGACGACGGAGGAGGCGTTTGCATCGTGCTGATTTTCTTTCAAAGAAGCAGTTGCTTCCAGGACCTATGCCATCCGAGTGAGTGCTTGATTCTGACTAAATGATTCTCGAAATGCGTCGCTGCGTTCAGGCCACACGACGAGGACGCGTCAGACGTCGATATCGTCCACTTCGGCAGCCTCATCCATGATGATGCGATAGCGTTCGGAAGCATCTTTTCCCATCAGTTGGGCAAAGATGGCGTCTGCTTCGACGGCACTTTCGATGTCGACCCGTAACAGGACTCGCTTTTCAGGATGAAGTGTCGTTTCCTTCAACTGGCTTGCGTTCATCTCACCGAGACCTTTGAACCGCTGCACATCAAATGTGCGGTTGGCTGGAATCCCGGCCAGAATCTCTTCTTTTGCGGCGTCGTCTCTGGCGTAATACCGTTCTTTTCCAATTTCGATCTTGTACAGAGGAGGTTGAGCCAGATAGACACGTCCCTGCTGAATCAACTCCCGCATGTGCCGGAAGAAGAAGGTCAGCAGTAATGTGCTGATGTGGTATCCGTCGCTATCTGCATCCATCAGCAGAATGACGCGGTGGTAACGCAATTTGTGAGCATCAAAGTGGGTTCCGATTCCGGTCCCCAGTGTTTCGACGAGATCTTTGACTTCCTGATTCTGCAGAATTTTGCCCAGTGCCAGTGATTCTGTGTTCAGGATCTTTCCTTTGAGTGGAAGGACCGCCTGAATACGTGAGTCACGACCACTCGCGGCAGTTCCACCGGCCGACTGACCTTCTACGATGAAGAGTTCGCACTCTTCAGGTTTCTCTGATCGGCAATCAAGGAGCTTGCCTGGCAGGTTGCTGCGACGGGTTCCGGCTGCTTTGCGTTTGACTTCCTTGACGGCTTCCCGACTTGCTTCGCGTGCTCGTGCAGCGAGAATGATCCGCCCAATCACGGCGTCCGCGGCAGTCCGATTGTTATTGAGCCATGCCTCCAGAGCGATGCGAACCATGCTGTCGACCATGGACGCCATTTCAGGATTGTTCAGACGATCTTTTGTCTGGCCCTGAAACATCGGGTCGTTGTGGAAGACTGAAATGATTCCGACCAATCCTTCGCGGATATCGTCGGGGGTGATTGTCAGTCCCTTGGTCTTGATGTCATGGACATCCATGAAGTTCTTGATCGCTTTGGCGATCCCGGCGCGAAACCCGGATTCGTGAGTTCCGCCGCCACGTGTGCGAATCCCGTTCACATAGCTGCGGATGTTTTCATCAGTGGACTCTGTCCATCGCAGAACGGTTTCAACACGGATCTTCCCTTCGTCTTTATCGACGGAGAAGGCTTGCTCGTGGATGCACTTTCGTTTGTCATCCTGAATGATCTTGGTGAGGAAGTCTGCGATCCCGGCGGCATGATGCAGCAGAACTTTCTCGTTTTTACCTTCATCGATGAACGTGATCTTCAGGCCCCCGTGGACATAAGAAATGTCTTCGAGGTGCTGGCGAATCGTTTCCGCATTGAACTGCACGCGACGAAAGATCTCATCGTCTGGTTTGAAAAAGATCGCTGTGCCGTGTCCGCGAAACGGTCGGACCTTTTCGACTTTGGTTGTCGCGCGTCCACGTTTGAAACGCTGTCGCCATTCAAAGCCGTCACGCCAGACTGTTGCGATCAGTGTTTCAGACAGAGCATTCACGGCAGAAGAACCGATCCCGTGCAGACCACCGCTGCGCAGGTAGTTCTTCTCCGAGAATTTTCCCCCAGCATAGAGCGTCGAGAGAATCACTTCCAGAGCCGACTTGCCAGTCTTCTTGTGAATGTCGACTGGGATTCCGCGCCCGTTGTCTTCGACGGTGATGGAGCACAAATCTTTGTGCAATGTGACCGTGATCTCATCACAGTGACCAGCGAGATATTCGTCGACCGAGTTGTCGACGATTTCCCAGATCAGGTGGTGCAACCCACGCGAGTCCACTCCACCAATATACATGGATGGCCGTTTACGAACGTGCTCCAGACCTTCCAGCACTTCGATGTCATCGGCGACGTAACTTGATTCATTCTTACCGGCGACTGCCATACCCATCCTTGTCACATTACAACGTCAATAAAATTCAATGAGATCTCGTCGACACGTTCGTCTTCTGGGCGGGAACGAACTTGTCGAACTGACGCCTCGTGAGGGCCCTGCAACGATAGGGCAGATTCTCGCAGGCAGGATCTGATGTCGATCCGGCTGCCAGCGGATCAACACCTTTTCTCTCGGTGAGGGCAATACCGTTACATCAATTGATGCCACCGTGATTGACCGTCACTGATTTGGAGCATCGTAGCCCAAACTGGTCTCGTCAAACAATATTGGTGATTTCGAAGGAGCTGGAAGCCGCTTCCTCCAATTTTCCACTGGGAATAGCAGGGTAGGTGTTCAGTTGAGAATGGTGCGTATCGACTTTTCGTTCACGCGATTGGTTCTAACTTGAAACAATATTGGGAAGTACCGAAAAGTCCTGAAATTCCGACAAGAACCAGCAAGTCCGATTGTCAGCATTCAAGCGACACGTACAAACCTGCCGATAAAACATATCACGCAGGGCAATCCGGTTCAGGAAACAGTTTCAACTCTGTCACTTGATCCGGTCATGCATGTGACATTCGCCAGCTTGGATGAATGTCTCAACTGAACGTTGTGCCAATGCGTGATGGGCATCGGCAGTCTCAATTGCGAGTTTGTCCATCCACGTTGCTTTGAGAATCAAGGATGATTCACTATGCGACCAAGACTACGAATTTTTAATGGTGACGAGTCAACTGCAACGTTGCCTCCGACGATGACGATCCCGTTCGGCGAACTGATGCAGATTCTGGATGACGCCACCCGCAGGCATAAGACCTGGTTGCGTGATTTTTCAGATGACGGCGTCCAGATTCCGGAAGACCTTTACGAAGTGCTGACGGAATACACTCGGGTCCGCCCGGGCGCATAGTTCATTGCTTCTGCTGAGATGACGTTGCAACGCGTCTGAGTTTGCGATCTGAAGCGTTCCTGGTCAAAATGATGCCAGTCTGACAGTGGTCTCTCTTGAGACCACGTTGTGACGGTTGGCAATTGTTTTACTTATCTGGAATGTCGGAGTGTGCTCCGTCGATCGGATCTCATGTCACAGACTCCGTTGCATCTGCGTCTCTCGGATAACCTGAAGTCGGTTCATGACCGGATCGGTGCGTCTGCTTCACGAGGCCACCGATCGGTCGAAGAAATCAGCCTGATTGCTGTTACCAAGTATGCTCCTTGGCCGGCTGTGCTCGCACTGTTGGATCTGGGGCATCAGGCACTTGGCGAAAACCGCCCACAGCAACTGATTGATCGGGCGGAACAGGTCACTCGTGATCGACCGACAGCGAATCCTCACTGGCATCTCATCGGGCAACTTCAACGCAATAAAGTTCGAAGTGTGCTGCCTGACACGTGTCTGATCCATTCGATTGACTCAGTGCGATTGCTCGAACGCGTCGAGCAAATCGCGGTTGAATTGGGCATCCGGCCGGAAGTCCTGTTGCAAGTCAATGTTTCCGGCGAGGAGTCGAAAGGGGGCTTTCATCCCGACGACGTACAAGCCAGCCTGGAACGTTGGAGCACCGGTTCTGCTGTGCGCATCGTCGGACTGATGACAATGGCTCCGCTGACAGAGGACGAAAGCATCGTTCGAGCGTCATTTCAGGGGTTACGTGAACTTCGTGATCGACTTACGACCGAGGCTGTCCCGCTTCCACATCTCTCAATGGGCATGAGTGGGGACTTCGAAATTGCCATTGAAGAAGGGGCGACTCTGATCCGAGTTGGAAGTGCCATCTTCGACGGATGCGAGGAACTGGTATGACGTCCCCTGCGGAGGGTATTGAAATGCGGCTGGTCGATGATGGCGTCATCATCGCAGTGCAGGCTCAGCCGGGTTCTCGTCGTAATGCCATCACCGGCGTTCATGACAAACGCTTGAAAGTCGCAGTGACTCAGGTGGCAGAGAAGGGGAAAGCCAACCAGGAGATTGTCAAACTTCTGGCAGGTGTTCTGGGAGTTGCCAAGTCGCAGATCGCTGTTGTCAGTGGCGAGACGAACTCAAAGAAATCCATTCGCGTGCAGGGGCGAACCGCATCCGAATTGATTGAGCTTCTTTCCCGGCACCTCTAGACCGGTTCGGTCTCTCATTTGGCAGCGCAGCAGCCTTTAAATCGCGGAAAGGCAGGTTCCTGCGAGCCTGAGAAGCCGCACTCTTCCAATGAGGGATCAAAAAAGAGACCGCATAAAACGGTCTCTTTTATCATGATCATGAGATTGCGGGAATGGAATTATTGCGGCGAGGTGAGCATCACCAGACCGCCTGGGCTGACATTCACGATTCCGCCTGGAGCAAATGTTCGAACCGGGATTGGAGGCGACTGTGTCGGCAGCTTCACCCAGCTTGAATCGTTCGCAGTGTTTCCATCTGTCGGGATGATCCAGATGTTGCGGTACAGGACCGGATTCTGGTGGTCCTGCAGTTTAGTTGGAAGTGGCTCCGGGCCTTCCACCGTTCCACCGCCGGTCTTGTTGGGAATGGCGGCCTGATTATGAATCAGCACACCATTGTGCCAGATGGTGATCTTCATGTCAGAGATCTTCTTACCGGCAGCATCAAACTTGGCGGGACGGAAATCGATGTCGTATGTCTGCCAGGACAGTGGAGGCAGAGCCATGTTCACGTCCGGGCGGCGTGTGCGATAGAGCGAGCCGCATTCGTTCTCGATGCCTTCCAGTCCGAAGGAGTCAAGAACCTGAACTTCGTATCGCCCCTGCAGGTAGAAGCCACTGTTGCCGCGATCCTGTCCGCGTCCCAGTGGTTTGAATGGCAGCATGAATTCCGCGTGTAAACGGAAATCGCCAAATGGTTCGGCTGTCTGAGTTCCCTCACGCAGCAGACCTTCGGGAGTGATGTTGGGCTTGGTAAAGCCGCTGTTTTCAGTGCCATCGAAGAGAACAATGGCCCCAGGGGGAGGAACGGCTCCCATTGTCGGGCTGACTCGTTCGACCTTCTTCAATTCTCCAATCAGCATCCCGTTTGGGGTATAGATCAAAGCCGATTCGCCATCGACTTCAATCTGGTAGTCTTTGCTCTGAAGACGAACCAGATCTCCGTATTTGCGGCCGGTGTAGTTGAAACGCTCCCCGCGAATCCATCCAGAGCCGGGTAGCCCGCCGTAATACTTTGTCGCAGTAAACTGATCCTCTCCATTCGCGATCACCTGCAGGCCGATCGATTGGCTGGATCGTGCAGAACCGAGTGGGCGCTGCCAGCCTCGATATTCGCCCTGCAGTTTGTAATCCAGTCCGGCGTCTTCAGGTGTGAGATAGGCTGGCGGTCGCGGCTTTTTTTCTGCGGCATAGGCTGCAGGAGATTGCAGTCCTTGAATCCCCAATGTCATCGTCAGGAAGACGCTGGCCGAATTGAAAATCATTGATCGCATTTCCAGTGATTTCCTGTCGTCAAATTGAGGAAAGTGTTGAGCACACTATCAGAACGGTTTGACTGTCTCATCGCAATGGAAAGCTGCTGGCATCATTGGATTCCAATTCGATGCAATTGCAGTAAACCGTGCGACTGACCTAATCGGACTCTGACCATTGCAGGGACGTCAATGAAGTGGCATCGGTCCGCGAAAAACCCGGGACGTTGAGGTCAAAACTGCTGTGTGCGGTCTAAATCGTTGCGGTTTTCTTCGTACAAATCGGCCTCTTCGCTCTGGAAAGGCCATTCGAGCCGGAAGCAGGTTCCTACGTTTTCTTTGGTGCGGACCTGAATGCTTCCCCCGTGCTCCTGAAGGATCTTCTGGCTGACGGCAAGGCCCAGTCCGGTTCCTTTGAATCCTTTTGTTGATTCGAAGAGTGAGAACAATCGCGGCACCTCTTCTTCATCGATGCCGGGGCCATTGTCTTCGATTTCGACCCACATTTGTTCGCGTGTTTTTGTGAAGCCAGCACGGATTGAAATCGTTGGGGATGGCATGCCTTCCAGAGCTTCAATCGCATTCGTGAAGATGTTCAGGATCGCGCGATGCAGACCTTCCGCGTCAAACAGAGCAAGCGGGACCTCAGGGGCAACCTGCAGTGAGATTTCGATGTTCGACTGATTCAAACGCGGTTGCATCAGTTCGATCAAGTCGGACAGCACGTCCTCGATCGACGCCATTTCCGGTTTGGGTTCACGCTCTTTACTGAACGTCAACAGGTCCATGACCAGATTGTAAATGCGATCCTGATTTCGTTCGACAACTCCCCAACCTTTGGCGATCAGGTCTTCGTTCTTCTGCTTCAATCCAGTATCGATCAGGTACCCGCCCCCGCGAATTCCCTGCAGGATATTCTTAATGTGGTGACTCATGATGGCCACGGTTTGTCCCACCCCAGCGAGTCGCTCTGAAGTGACGAGGGCGTCTTGATAGCGTTGATTCTCAATCGCCAGTGCGGATTGCCGACCGATTGCCAGCAACAGGCTCAGCAGTTGATCATTGAACCGGCCGTTGGGGGAGTTCCTGAAGATGCTGTTCCCGGAACTGGTGGTGTCGACGTAGATCACGCCCATCAACTCATATCGTCCTCGCATCGGGACGCACATTGCTTCACGAATTCCGGACTGCACAATGCTTTGCCCAGAATCAAAACGGCTGTCGCGTTGAGCGTCTGACGTCCGGACTCCTTGGCCGTTGGTGATGACGTATTCAACGATGCTGGTCGAGATGGGCATGCGTTCGTCGACATTCGCCGTTCCACGATGCGAGACCACTCTCGGTTCAATGCGATCAGACTTGGAGTTCGTGACCAGCATGCAGCCACGATCGGCTCCAATCGCTTCGAGCGTCAGGTCAAGCACCCGTTGGAGCATCTCGTCCAGCGAGGCAGATGGTCTGACAACTTCTTCAGTGATGCGATAGAGAAGCTGCAGATTGGTTCCCATCTGCGCCCATGACGTGAACGCAGAATGTTCCGGATGGCGTGCCTGACTGACGATGCGCGACTGTCCATCATCGGCGGATCGTGCAACCAGATTGATTCGCTCGCCGAGTGAGGATTCCTTGACCTGAGACTCGCCGGTGTAGAGCAGGATCGTTCGGCCAATCTGAATCTGGTCTCCTGTTTGGAGGACCAGCCGATTTACGGCTTCACCGTTGACGTAAGTTCCGTTCGAACTTTTGAGGTCCGTTAACACCCATTCGCCGTTTTCCAACGCAAGATGAGCGTGTCGTCGCGAAACTTCCGTATCAAGAATACGGATCTCGTTTTGACCTCCGCGGCCGACGTGGGTTCCAGCGGGGGCAAGTTCGTATCGACGTCCCTGTTCAGGACCTTGAATGACCAGGAGTGTGGCTTCCGTCACGAAAGAACCTCTCGATCAAACCGGAAAGACTGGGGAACAACTTGCGACGCGAACTCAAGGCTTCAATCTGCAGGAACGTGTTGTTAAGACAGACTGCATGATCGTTTTCATGAATCGACCATGCAGTCTGATCATACGCTTCTTAAATCGACAGTGCGATTACTTCCAGTATTTCTGGGTCACCCACCAACTGACACCTGCCGTGGTCACTGCGGAGACAACCAGATTGGGCACCATTCCAATTGGAATTTGTGCAGCCATTAATGGGCTCATCGATTTGATGATCTGCGGGAGCATCGGGACAATAAAGCTCCAGCACATGTACATCATGCCCCACTGCTTACGTTCCTTCTGAACTTCAGGAGGAAGCTGGGCGAATGGAACACTGGAAGCGGCATTTTTCCGGGCTCCGGTCTGTTTGATTTCTGCGGAGGATTTCTTCGCACCCGGCTTGGCGGCTTTCCCTTTTGTTGCTGTTGTTGGTGCAGCAACTTTGACTTTCGCGTCGTCTCGCATTCCCGGTGCGTAGTACTGGGAAATGGCCTGATTGATCGCGCGTGGTGTCGCAATAATCGGGCGGATTGGCATGTCGTACCGCAGACGCAGTTCGTCTTCCAGTTCATGCTCTGGCTGATCAATACATGCGACCAGCAGGCGGCCATCATCCTCGAAGAGCGGAATGAAGGAATGCTGTTTGACGAGAATACGTGGGACGAGGTCAAGCACATCGTCTTCCGGAATCATGTCTTCCAGGTCGACGTAGGAGTAACCTAACTGTTGAGCGAGTGCCCGGGCGGCGACAGGGGGCTCGACCAGTTTCATCTGGACAACAGCATCGCGATAGGAGAGCCCTCGGCGATCCGCGAAGTCTTCTGCTTCACGTTTCTGGTCGCGAGAAATCTTGTTTTCCCGACACAGAATATCCAACAGTGGCTGCCGACCATGCTCGTCGACTTCAGCTGGGAATTCGCGTCCCAGCGACTCGTCATATTCACGCTTACGCTCTGAGTCTGTAAGACAGAGCATCGCTTTAGCCATCTCGTTCAGCAGTTCCTGAGACTGCACCGAGTATTGGCCAGTGGCGTATTTACGGACGTGACCGTTGAGCTTCTTGTAGTGTGCCCGAATTTTTTCGGCATCGTCTTCAAACTGCTTCACTCGGAGCAGTTCATAATGATTCGGAGGGCGAGGCCCTTCAGGGATGCCAAGCCATTCCTTGTAGAAATCCATAGGTCACACCGCTTCCGTGTTGGGGCATCATCGTTAAATCGGTCACAATGAGCCCGTGGTGACTGGCCTCAGGACAGGGGAAAGAATCAGCAGCTGAAATTCGCTGCTGATTCTGGTTCCAACTGCATGTCGTGCGCCAAATTCCGGGATCATTCCTGGAAGAACCGAACGTGCACTATTCGACAGAGTATTCGGAAGCAAGAGCTTCGAATGCCGTGACGTTCTCGTCAGTCAGACCGGAATCACGGACGATTTCGGTTTTGGCTTCCTGCATTGAAGTCAGTTCGCGGGCACTGGCCGCAATTCGGCCGTTCTTGTCGTATCGATATGTGACTTCCACTGGAGAACCCGCCGGCAGATTGGGTGGCAGGCTCAGAATACGGAAGTCACCGATCACGGTGCAGGCATCAGGATCAATCGCATCCCCTTCCAGCACGTTGATGTGAATCCGTTGCTGGTTCGGAGCGTTGGTGACGAACTTCTGTGAGACCTCGAAAGGAATCGCAGTGTTCTTCGGGATCATGATGTGATTGATCTTACGGCTTCGATTGTTTGGATCAGAGATCTTCACACCGAGTGAGTGGGAGTTCACATCGGTTGCAATGACGGATCGCAATCGAGCCTGAACTGCCTGTCCCAGGCGACTGTTTCCTCCGGTTGCCCGGGCCTCGAGGATCGCTGCGTGAATAGCTGCTCCCTGAGCAACAGCTTCTTCTGGCACAACATCTCGAGAAGGAACTTTGCCTGTGACATCGCGAAGCATGGTTTCGACAACTGGCATATAGGTCGATCCGCCGACCAGAACCACTTCGTCGAGTTCGCCTTTTGCAACGCCAGCCTGTGCCATCACCAGTTCGGTGGTGTCTTGTGTACGCTGCATCAAGTCTGCGGTGAGACGCTCGAAGTCCCCGCGGCTCAGTGCGAGCGTCAGGTTCTTGCCTTTATAATAGGCGTTGAGCGGCACCTGAGCGCGTGTACTCAGGTCTCGTTTGGCCTGTTCGCATTCCTGAGTCAGAACCATCATGGTTTCTGGACATTCGCGTGGGTCCAGACCATGTTTGCGATGGAACTGCTCGGCGATGTAGTCGACGACCCGACGGCTCCAGTCGAGCCCTCCGAGCATCACATCCCCGTCTGTTGCCAGCACGCGGAAGTTGGTCGCGTTATATCGCACGATCGTAACGTCGAAGGTTCCACCTCCGAGGTCGTAGACCATGATCGTCTTTTCGCCCTGGAACAGGTCCGGGCGGCCGAGTTGCTTCTTCTGCCAGGCATAGGCCAGCGTTGCAGCAGTCGGCTCGTTAATGATGTCGATCACATTCAGCTTGGCAATGCGACCTGCGTCCTGAGTGGCTTTACGTCGGACGTCGTTGAAGTAATACGGGACAGTGATGACCGCGTTGGCGATCGGCCCGATCACTTTTTCGGCGTCCTGTTTCAGCTTCTTCAGAATGAGAGCCGAGATCAACTCGGGAGTATATTTCTCTCCACGGTGAACAATGACAAAGTCCTTGTTCCCCATCTGGCGCTTGACTGCTTCGACGATATTTGACGGATCTTCGATCGACATTCTTTCGAACGTCGGCCCGACAATGATTTTCTTGTCTTCCCCGAGAATGACCACGGAAGGGGTGATTGTTTTGCCATCTGCGTTTGGCAGCGAAATAGGGTCACCCTGGGCATTCAACTGAGCAAGTGCTGAATAGGTTGTGCCCAGATCGACGCCGACTGTTTGACCTTCGAGAATCTGCATAATCTCCTCGCGTGGTGAATAACACGACGGACTGCGTCCTACGGGATTGTCAGTGTGTGGATATGATTTGCAGAACCCGCTGGCGCTGCATCGCCGTCGTTTGTGGTGAGACCACCTTGGTTTGAAAGGGACGCAAGGTCTGATGGTACGAGTGAACTGTACCGTCGATACGTTTGCAACCTGTCACGACCAATTTGAAGCCCTACTTCGGAAATTCTGAAGAAGTGAAGGCAGTGCGGAATCATGGATATGTCTAGACTTGTATTTTGACGGTGGCAATCCCCTGATTCAAGGGACTACAGGCAGGAACTCCGCACTGTTAGTGGAGATTGCCCTGAAGTGTCCCGTCAACAGCATGCTGATTTTCGGACTGGATGCCTCTCCGTGATCTCCCGGAGGACCGGGCGACATGTTTTCCGTTTTGATCAGGTTGATTGGGGTTGTGGCGGTTCTTCGGTGAGGGGGAAGCCGTGGAACCTGTCGCCGGAAGTGAATTCAGTCCTGCGATGGCGATTGTGAGGGTTGGTTTCTGGTTTTGCTCGGGATCGTTGGTCTCTGGCGCCGGTCGTCAGGTTCGACTGAATGTCTCGGTGTCGGAGTTCTTTGAGGCAACCGAGACCCGGGGATTCGGGCGAATTGGGAGATATTTTCTGCAATTACGGAAAATACGATTGTGCGGATTTGGTTGCTTTTCTCGATTGACCACCTTTGTTCTGGCAATGTTTTAGGCCAAAGTAAAATCGTTGGATGTTGTTGTTTCTCATCATGTTGGAGCCCTCGGACTATTCGTTACGAAAGGGGCTGAATTTCACTTTGCTGCAACAAGTGGAGGCCGGGTTTCCTCTAGGTGTGGGTAAGCTTTGTTGATCAGGGAGTTTTGGTAAGATGCTCCTGTTGTGAAAATCAATTCCGGAGATCGCCTCAATGAGTCGTGTGCTGCTACGCGGGTTCCTGCTTTGCCTGGGCCTGCTGATCTCGATCCCTGCTCTTGCCCAGGATCCTGCTGCGAAGCCGAAATCCCGGTTTGAACAGCTCATTGAGAAGAAGAAAAAAATGACCGGAATGTGGACGCTGTATTACAGCGACCAGCAGGTTCTGGCAGAAATGAACGACACCATTTTGCGACGGGAATACATCATTATTCCGTCGATCGCCCGCGGCATCAGCCAGGGAATTGTGCTGGGCGGGATGTCCTGGAACTTCGAGGAAGACGCGATCTGGTTCTTCCGGAAGTCTGAGGAAAAGCTCTTCATCTATCAGCGGAATGTTCGTTTCCGTGCGAAAGCCAATACTCCGGAAGCAGCCGCAGTCGACCTCGCCTACAGCGACAGTATTCTGTACTCGCTACCAATTCTGACCACTTCCCCGACCGGTGGATTTTTGGTCGATTTGACCAGCGTTTTCATGAATGACGAGCTGAAAATCGGAGCGGCAATCGGGCCGTCATTCCGGTTTGTTCAGGATCGCTCGACGATTACCAAGATGAAAACGTTCGAGAACAACATCGAGATGCAGATCAACGCGGTGTACTCCGGTAGCACCTCACTTGATACGGTTCCAAATCCTCGTGGTGTTCAGGTTGGAGTGCACTATAGCATCAGCGTCCTGCCGCCGGTTGGAGCCAACGGCTATAAGCCGCGTGTTGCAGACGACCGTGTCGGTTATTTCATCACGGCGATCAAGGATTTCTCCGATCAGACAGATCCGGACCACTTTGTCCGTTACGCCAATCGCTGGAATCTTCAAAAGCTCGACCCTTCCATCGAACTCTCTCCACCACGTGAGCCGATCCGCTTCTTTATTGAAGACACCGTTCCTGTCGCCCTGCGTCCGACGGTTGAAGCAGGGATTCTGGAATGGAATAAAGCGTTTGAAAAGCTGGGTTTCTCCGGGGCAATCAAGGTCGATCAACAGCCAACTGGTGACCCGAACTTTGACCCTGAGAATGTGAAATACAACACATTTCGCTGGATGACCGCCGACGCTGGTTTCGCAATGGGACCATCTCGTGTCGATCCGCGCACAGGGGAAATTCTCGACGCAGACATCATCTTTGATTCTTCGTTCCTGAAAAGCTGGAGTACTCGCTGGGAAGTCTATCGTGGTCCGGAACCGGAAAAAGAAGGGGAGAAGACTTCCGTCAATAACCTCTTCCACAATCACGATCATAGTCACCCTGGCAGTCTGCCGTTTACCAATCGACACGCAACAGGATGTTCATTCTGTGCGGAAAAGCAGCGTTTGAATGGTGTTGCTGCAGCGATGCTGGTTGCGAGCGGGGTCGCGGCAGAAGGGCACCTTCCTAAAGAGTTTATTCACGAAGGCCTGAAAGAAGTCGTAATGCACGAAGTCGGGCATACGCTTGGTCTGCGGCACAATTTCAAAGCCAGCGCATGGAAGAGCCTCGAACAGATCGGCGATAACGAAGCCGGTAAGAAAGAAGGGATCGTGGCGAGCGTCATGGACTACGCTCCGCCAAATATTGCGGAAGACCGCACCAAGCAAGGTTTGTATTACACACAGACCATTGGACCATACGACTACTGGGCAATCGAATACGGGTATAAGCCAATCACCTCGAATGAGGCAGCCGAGCTGAAGAAAATTGCGTCTCGTTCAAATGAGCCAGCGCTGGCATACACTACGGACGAAGATACGCGTTCATTCGACCCGGATCCGCTTTCAGCACGATTTGACCTTGGCAGTGACCCGATCGCTTATTCCCGTCGTCAGATGAAGATGGCAACGGACGCGATGCCAAAGATCATTGATCGTACCGTCAAAACCGGTGACGGGTATCAGCGGGCTCGCCAGGCGTTCAACCTGCTGTTTCATGAATACTGGAACGCGGCGAACATTGCTGTTCGCTATCCAGGCGGAGTGGAATTGAGCCGGGATCATAAGCCTGAAAAGCCAGAAGATGCTCGCGCTCCATTTGTGACCGTCTCGCCGGAGAAACAGCGTGAAGCCATGAAGCTGATCAACGATTCAGCGTTTGCTCCGCCTGCCGTCAACGGGAAAGAACTGAACTTCCTGGCAGCATCCCGCTGGAGTCACTGGGGAACTTCAGAGCCGATTCGTCAGGACATCGCGATTCACGATGACATTCTCCTTCGTCAGGACATCATTCTCGGTAACCTGTTGAGTTCGCTTCGCCTGAGCCGTATTCAGGACAACGAGTTCAAGGCACCGGCAGGGGAAGATGCTTACACGCTGGTGGAACATTTGCAGTTGATTGTGGATGGGATCTTCAGCGAGTGGAAAGTCGATCCTGCAAAGGAAAAGTACGAAGACCGTGACCCGTTGATTTCGAGCTTCCGTCGTAATCTGCAACGTCAGGCAATTCGCCGGATCGGAACTCTTCTGACTCAAGGAGGAACTGTTCCAAGTGATGCGAAGAACCTGTTGCGAGTTCATTTGCAGGAACTGCACGAATCAGCAAAGAAGCTGTCTGAGCGACAAGGGGTGATTCTCGACAAGTACACCAAGGCTCACCTTGCCGACAGTATTGCCCGAATCGATTCAATCCTGAAAGCCGAGCTAGTTGTTCCCAATGTCAACTAGACTGCTTCGGGCTCTTGAGTGACGTTTGCCTGAAACAACTTTGTGATTTGAATGAGAACTCCGTGTGATGCCCGTCATCACGCGGAGTTTTTGTTTTGCTGTGATGATTCTCTGCGAAGAAATTCGCGACGAGTTCTGCGGGACGATGGATCGCGTCTGAACGGCATGCAGAGTGACAGACGGATGGCTTGTTCGTATGATATTCTGGATTCAGCCAGAGCAAGACTGCTCGAATCATTGATTGTGCCATCGTAGTGGGAAAGTAGTCATGGACAGTGAAATTCGCGAATTGACACAAGCGTTGACCGAGCGCACTCTTCAGTTAAAGGACTCTCTTTGACTACGACGTCAGACAGCAACGCGTCAAGGAAATTGATGAGCTGATGGGAGCGGCCAACTTCTGGGACAACCAGGAGAAAGCTCAGGTCTTGATTAGCGAACTCCGCCGAATGAAAGCGATTCTGAAGCCTCTCGACGAGCTGATATCCGGGTTAGAGGATGTGGCTGTGTTGATGGAGTTTGCTGAAGAAGAAGAGACTCCGGAAACCGCTGAGGAATTGCGGGGCGCTCTGGAAACACTGTCGCAGAAGGTTGAAGCTGCTGAATTGCAGGCAAGCATGAAGAACCCGGAAGATGCCGGGAATGCTTACATGACCATTCAGGCTGGCGAAGGGGGGACGGATTCCGCTGACTTTGCAGAAATGCTGATGCGGATGTACCTGCGCTGGAGCGAGAACAACGGATACAAGGTCGAGGAAATCGACAAATCCGAAGGGGAAGAGGCCGGGATTCGCAATGTCACTCTGCATTTTCAGGGAGATTATGCGTTCGGATACCTGAAAGGGGAAACCGGAAATCATCGATTGATTCGAATCAGCCCATTCGATTCTGCCGGGCGTCGGCATACCGCATTTGCGGCCGTCGACGTCACTCCCGATCTGGGAGACGCCGAAGTGATCGACGTTGACTGGGAAAACGGGAAAGTGATTCGCGAAGACGTGTTCCGCGCCGGGGGAGCAGGGGGGCAGAAGGTCAACAAAACCAGTTCTGCCATCAGGTTGACTCACTTGCCGTCAGGGGTTGTGGTGCAGTGTCAGAACGAACGCAGCCAGCATCAGAATCGGGCGTTGGCTCGTAAGATGCTGGTGGCGAAGCTGTATCAGATTCAGCAGGAACGTGAAGAATCGGCCAACGCGGCCCGACGCGGTGAGAAGTCAAAGATCGGGTTCGGTGGTCAGACGATTCGTCACTATGTCCTCCAGCCGCAGCAGTTCGTGAAAGACGATCGAACGGATTTGCGACAAAGCAACCCGCTCGAAGTTCTTGATGGGGCGCTGGAGCCGTTTATCGAGGCGTATCTGCGCTGGAGTATTGCCAAATAAGAATGTGACCATTTTGTTCCGACAAGTGGAACTTTCAAATACGAATGAGGCCGCAAGCATTTGCCTGCGGCCTCGTGTCGTTTCTGGTTCGCGCGTGGCAGGTGGGAAGTACTGAGGTTGCGCGATCGGACTCTATTCTTCGAACGGAATCGTCATATAGGTCCCATTGTTCAACTTGGCGAGTTCTTCCAACTGCTGATTTCCCTTTTTCTCTTTGAGATTCGCATTCTTCTGGGGAAGATCGAATCCGATGGTGTGAATCGGAATTCGATTGCGGTTCACACCAGACACCTGACGAATGACTGCGGATTCAAAGACACCATCTGTCAGAAAGTAAATCACGTCAGGTTCAAGAGCCAGTGCCATGAGCAGGCCGTTGAGTGGTCTGGTGTATTGGCCTTCAGCTGGAACCTGAACCATCCACCTGAGGTAGTTTGTTCGAGCGACTTCATCGGCAGCGACGAGTGCCGGAGCAGGCATCGGGAGTGCATCGTCTCCAAAATAGATGATGAAGAACTGCTCGTCCTCGGTCATCTGTGTGATGGTTTTGACGAGTTCCTGCTTAACGCGGTTGAACCGTGTTTTCGCTGGACCAGGGTGGGGCAGGTTCATGCTCTTTGAGGCATCAACCACGAAGACGATGTTCTTGCCTTTACTCTCAAGGGCAAAAAATTGACGCCTTCCGACACCTCCACCTGTGCCGTCTCCAGTACCTGTGCCAATCCCTGACCCGGAACCGATTCCATTGAACCTTCCGGCTCGGTTCGACAGGGCGACTTTTTGGCTCAATGAGCATTCCGAGAGCGATGTGTCCGGAATCATGAAGATGTCGGCAGTGCTGTCGTTGATTGCGACAACATTCGAGTCCTGAACAGCAAGGACCGAATTGAAGAGATCCTCTTGAGTTTGAACCTCTTCTGCCCCTGTGCTGCCTCCCGCACTGAGATGGAAGTGAGCTTCTTCTCCCAGTTCACTCGGAAGCGTGGTGTCGACTTCCTGATTCGCAATCACGATGCCGTCATCGATCGGCCGGTTGAATGTGGGAACAGCGAACGCTGCAAAGACGCAAAGTCCGAGCAAGTGAAGGGCTGACGACACTATGAGAGACGAATAGGGAACCGTCCCTGATGGAAGGGTGTCCATACTTTCAGTGTCATTGACAAGCTCAGAGACAGTCATGTTCTGCGGCTCACGGCATCGTCACGCGTCGTCCGGTGAGGACGTGAATTGGAAATTGAGATGAGTGCGCTTGAATTTCGCTATTATCTGAATCGACAGAATCCGATTCTTCTCTCGCCTTGATTTACCGTAACTGACGTAAGTTGCCGAGACAAAAGAGAAAACGGTGTTTGCGGAGAAATGGTGAATGTTGTTTCAGATTCTCCAATTTTACCAGATTTCCAGCAATGAGTCCTGATTTCCAGGGATATTGCATTTGCGGTCTGGCTTATTGAATAGAATTACGACCGGGAATTCGATGGTGGCCTATGGCAAAAGTGCCTGTGAAAATTGATTCTGATCGGACGCCGCAGACAATTGTCTACTACGATGGCGTTTGCGGCCTTTGTAATGGCGTAGTGAACACGCTGCTCGATCTCGATCAGCGGGAGAAACTGAAATTTGCCCCGTTGCAGGGAGAGACGGCCAGAGAGAATCTGCCGAAAGCGTGGACCGAGAATGCGGATTCGATCGTCGTGACGGCGCATGGAGTGAACTACCGCAAATCTGCGGGAGTTGTCCAGATTCTGTGTGATCTGGGGGGGCTGTGCGGTGTCGCTGGCTGGGCATTGTGGGCGATCCCAAGTCCCATTCGGGATCTCGGGTATCATGCCGTTGCTCAGACTCGCTACCGATTATTCGGAAAACTGGAAGCATGTCGAATGCCTCGTCCCGGCGAACAGGATCGGTTTCTTCCGTAACGCAGTCGCCTGCA
This sequence comes from Planctomicrobium limosum, assembly GCF_051465645.1. Classification (GTDB taxonomy): domain Bacteria; phylum Planctomycetota; class Planctomycetia; order Planctomycetales; family Planctomycetaceae; genus Planctomicrobium. The sequence goes on from NZ_CP195790.1 coordinate 5,302,603, forward strand.
TCTATTTCGCAGGTTTGGCGACGCCCGGTGTGCCTCGTTGACGTTCGACCTGCTCAAGTTCTTTACTGAGGTCCTGGCTCAAGTCGTGCTGTTGAGATTCGAGAGCATTTCCCAATTTGATCACCCAGGTCCGGCAGCGATCATAGGCAACCGTGCCTGATTCGAATTTGCAGTCAAAGATGTGCCCGCCGCTACGCTGATCTTTGCTCAGAAAGTGCCAGTGATATCCGGGGATGCCGATACCGGTGACCCATTTCGGACAGCGAATCCCGATGAATGTTCCTTCAATATTTTCTCGCGTCCATTGAGACTGTGTTTTCACGACTTCCGCCAATGGCAGGAAGGGAGGCTCTTGTCTTGGGACGGCTCGTAGCGAAACGGACTTGAAGGTTGCTTCGACTTTGACAGCGACAAAGACGTCCTGCGATGGAAGACGAGCATTCAGCACCGTCTCCAGTTCCTCAAGGCTACTGACTGCCTGGCAATCAAACGTGGTTTCCCCTTCAAACGGAGTGGCAACAGCGAAGGGGGTCGTCATGGTTGGTGGGCAGCGGTGGACAGTGCCATCGGACTTCGCCTGATAGGCCACTCCATCAAGAATGATCAACTCACCATCCAGATGATCGAAGGTTCCGACGCCGAAGTTCCCTGCTTTAAGGACCTCACCAAGCGGGGTCGTTCCCTGATATTGCCCGAGCAGCAACGCATTGATAACCGAGACTTGTGTGATCTGATCCGCAGCTGGAGGAACGGAAGTCACAGCAGCGGCAGGAGCAAGTTGTGCGAGCGCGAGTTGTGGCAAGCACATTGTCAGGCAGCAGGCCATCAAACCGTGGTAGACGGTTCGCGAAAAGGGGAGAGTTGCAGTGTGTGATGTGTCCGTCAAATTCATTTGTCTGCCCGTTGTCAGTGAATGGAAGGACGTGATCGAGGTCGAGAAGAGTCTTGAGCCGCTCCGTCTGTGAAGGTCACAACATGCAAGCGGTCAATATGAAAGCAATCAGCGCGGAATGCAGCTGGATCAATGTCGTTAGCAGGATAAATAAAAAGGCAGCTCCAGTTGAAGGGAGCTGCCTGAGATTTACGGTTGCTGGAACCCAAATCAGCGTGGTCACCTGATTGGAGACCTGAGTAACTTATTCAGCGTCAGGGGATTTGCCCTGAGCTTTCAACTCACGAGCGTATCGCTCTTTCAGGTCGTTTGGAATATCGGTGTAAAGCATGTAGCGTTTGATTTCTTCAGCCGATGGACGTTCCAGCGGGCGAACAACCCGGAACCCGACCATGTCTCCATCGGTCAGATACCAGATGCTGCGAGGCAACTGTGGATCCTGAATCTTCCAGTCTGGTGTCGATGGAATTCGCACCGCACTCCGCAGGAACTCTGGGTCGTCTTTCCATGATCCTCCTCGTGTGACACGAGGGTATTCATCGCCGTTCGGCAGGTTGACGAGGAAGTTTGTGGCTCCACCTTCAGGAATGGAGTTGTAGAAGCTCGGTTCATATCGATCGAGCACCCACTCGCTCACGCTTCCATGCATGTCGTGGAGGCCCCAGGGATTGGCCTTCTTGGTTCCGACCTTATGGTAGATGTCGTCTGAATTGTCGTAATACCAGGCGTACTCACCAAGTTTTTCAACGTCATCGCCGAATGAATATTTCGTTGTCGTTCCAGCACGACAGGCGTACTCCCACTCTGCTTCAGTTGGCAAACGGTAGTAATGTCCTGTCTTGGCAGAGAGCCATTCGCAGTACTTCTTTGCGGCAGCCTGAGTCATGCCGATGGCAGGGAAGCCATCGTGACCCATCCCAAATGTCATGTCGGTGTATTCGGTCGTCGCCCGTGAAATCGCATCGGACAGACTGTCAACCTGATCGATCTGGCGTCCGGTTAAATTCCGGCGCTGTTTGTCGAGGCTCAGACGCCAGACATCGTATTCGTCCCAGGTGACTTCGGTTTTTCCCATCCAGAATGGGGCGATCTTGACCTTGCGCTGTGGACCTTCGTCCTCGTTGCGACCTTCTTCCCCTTCAGGGCTTCCCAGCAGAACTTCACCACCAGGAATAGGAAGCATGGTGAAGGAAATTTCAGTGTCGCGCAGCTTCTGAACGTACGGTTTCATCTCTGCTGCTGTCTTCGCCTCACTGTCTGGGCTGCGAAGATAGAGCTCTTGAGCGTTCGGTTCGGCCGCAGTCGCCGCGTCAGAGACAAGAATCCCTGCCGAGAGGACCGACATACATGCCACTTGCCAGAATGGATGTCTTGGGCGTACTGTCATAACAAATCACTTGTTTCGTTGAATGCGAATGTGAGTCGCAACTATGCCGATGCAACAACACAATCTGTTGTCGATCAACACCAGGTGGGCCAGTTCGGGAACATGCTTTGCATTACTCCTTTTTTTCGCAAACGTGTTGCAGGCTTCAGAGCCTGCATTACAGCGATTTGAGTACGTGCAAATTCGGATGGGGGTTCCTGTCCGAATTGTAGTCTATGCTCCGGATGAAAACACCTCAAAAGTGGCCACTGACGCCGCATATGATCGATTGCGTCAGCTGGATCGATGTTTGAGCGATTACGACCCGGAAAGTGAGCTGAATCGACTCTGTCAACATGCCGCTGGCGAGCCTGTGAAGGTGAGCGACGATCTCTGGAAAATGCTGGCCGAGTCGCAACGATATTCCACTGTTTCAGATGGAGCGTTTGACGTCACAATCGGATCGGTCGTTAAATTGTGGCGAGTCGCTAGACGTCGCAAAGCATTCCCGGATGCGAATCAATTAGAAGAAGCGAAAAGGCACGTCGGGTACAAGCTCGTTTCGCTGGATTGCTCGAAGCAAACAGCAACATTGAAGTTGCAAAACATGCAGCTTGATTTCGGGGGAATTGCGAAAGGATATGGCTCTGAAGAGGCCTATCAAATTCTCGCGAAGCATGGTCTGACGCGTTCTTTGGTGGCCGTGGCAGGGGAAGTCCGAGCAGGCGATCCACCACCAGACAGTTCTGGATGGCGTGTTGAAATCGAAGATCGGGCGCGGACCAGCACTGATACTCGACCTCTCCTCATTCTGAGTCTGAAGAATCGTGCTGTCTCAACCTCGGCGGATCTGTATCAGTTTGTGGAATTGAATGGGATTCGGTATTCCCATATCGTTGACCCGCGAACGGGAATTGGAGTTACGACTCCGATGAGTGTTACAATCGTTTCAGATGATTGTACGCAAACAGACGCATTGGCGACTGTTGTGAGTGTGCTTGGGCCTGAAAAGGGAATGCATCTATTGAGGACCGCGTTCCCTGATGTGCAGGCATTGATTGTGACTCTTGATCATCAGAAGAAGCCAATCTCAATTCAGACTGACGGCTGGAAGTCGCTGGTGTCCGAGGGAGTGAAGACCCCGGGTGAGTGACGCCTTCGTTTGAAGGTTTCGACTCATTGGAGCGACCTGAGATCGCATTCTCTCTCAGTGCGTTTTTCGCGACACAGGCAAAGCTGTGTTGTCGTTTTGGGCGGCAATGGCGTGGTTCAGCTGGTCAGGTGAAGAGACCCGGTCGGACACCGGTGTTTGTGTGATTTTTCTCAGTTATTGTTGAGGTTCCGGTTAATGACCGAAGAAGACATGGATGGCGGCAATGTCGGGTCGTCCCAGCGGTTCTGGCGTTATTTCAAGCTGGCCTTGGGGGCGGTTCTGTTTCTGGCTGTCCTGTTCGCACCAGGTTTGGAAGGTCTGTCTCCAGAGGGGCAGCGCCTGGCCGCGATTACTGTCTTGATGGGGGTCTACTGGATTACAGAGCCGATCCCGATGGCAGTGACGAGCCTGCTGCCAATTGCCTTGTATCCTCTGTGTAACATCCTGCCTGGAAAGGCGGTCACTCAGGCGTACAGTGACCCGTCTGTCTTTCTTTACCTTGGGGGATTCCTGCTCGCACTGGGAATTGAGCGCTGGGGGCTGCATCGGCGAATCGCCTTGCATGTCCTTCAATTCATGGGGACAAGCCCTCGCAGAATTGTATTCGGCTTTATGTTCGCCACTGGCGGGCTCTCCATGTGGATCAGCAACAGTGCAACGGCATTGATGATGGTTCCAATCGGACTGGCACTTCTAAAAACGTTGGGCGAATCGCTCGCCAAGTCGAATGTCGAAGGCTCAGACGCGTTCATCAGGAAGCTTTCGATTCCATTGCTGCTGGGAATTGCCTATGCAGCCAGCGTTGGTGGAATCGGCACGTATGTCGGCACACCGACGAATATGGTCTTCCGCGGATTCTGGGGGCAGCAGTATGTGCCTCTAGGGTATCCGGACGTCACGTTTGCCGAGTGGATGATCGTGTTTGCCCCGGTCAGTCTGGTGATGTTGACGTTGTGCGGGATCGTCATGACATGGAACCTGCCTAAGTTACCACAGTCAGAGTTGTTGACTCGCGATTTCTTCAAGAATCAACTGCGAGATCTCGGCCCCATTCGTCCAGCTGAAACCAAAGTCGCCATTTTGTTCGGGTTGACTGCGGCGATGTGGATTTTGAAAGAGCCACTCCAGATTGATAACTGGCAGGTGCTCCCGGACTGGCCGTCGATGGTTGTGAAAGCAGGGAGCTGGATCGGCTTTGATCTGTCTTACCTCATCAAGAACATTCACGATTCCACGATTGCGATTTTCATGTCCTTGTTCCTTTTCATCCTGCCGGGGGATGGGCCTGCTGCAACGCGACCTCGCTTGCTGACCTGGAAGGAAGCTGAGCGAGGAATTCCTTGGGGGATGTTGCTGCTGTTTGGTGGCGGTTTTGCCATGGCCAATGCATTTGGTTCGACAAAGCTAGCCGACTGGCTAGGCGTCTCGCTGTCCGGCGTGATTACCGGGCAGTCTCCATTCGTGATTTTGCTGCTCGTTTGTGCGCTTGTGACATGTCTCACTGAATTTACGAGTAATACCGCAACGGCCAACATGCTGATGCCCGTTCTGGCTGCAGTAGCGATTCAATCCAATATTGATCCCCGTCTACTGCTTATCCCGGCTACCGTCTCGGCAAGTTGCGGTTTCATGATGCCAGTCGGAACTCCTCCAAATGCAATTGTTTTCGCAACTGGTCGCGTTCCAATTCGTTCCATGATGGCCTATGGGTTGGTGCTGAACATCATCGGGGTCTTTGTCGTCGCAGGGTTTATGATGTTTATCGCTACCGCTGTGATGAACATTCCGTTCCCAGGCGAGGCGTCTGTAATTCAAGCCATACCGCAACCCAACCCCTGATTTTTTGGCCTGACCTCTTTCGGGCGTGTTCTGACTCGATGTAGGTTGGTCTCAGGCAGAGGATCGTGGTGCCGAGAGGCTGGTTTGGTCTCTCCTGTGCCCGCTCAGCAACTTTTCTCAACAGGAGAAAAGCAGAATGCGGCGTGCCAGAATCGCCCACGATCCCGAAAATCCCTCGAAGTGTCAGAGTAGGGGAGAGGCGTCTTTTCTGCGTTCCGGGCGATCCGGTTTGTCACGAAATTGGGACGCTGGGAGCCGGAAGTTTGAAGGAACCGTTGGTTGAATTCGTTGTAGGCTTGCGAGTTCCGTTTGATTGAGTAGACTTCGGCACGCGTCAGCGTCTCTTGCTTTTCAGAATCGATGCATTGTTTCGCAAAGAATCAGCGTATTGAATTTGAAATTTCAAGGGCGATGATCCATCCGGAGAGATGGCAGAGCGGCCGATTGTGCAGCATTGGAAATGCTGTGTGGCAGAAATGTCACCGGGGGTTCGAATCCCCCTCTCTCCGCTTCCTTCAGACTCCCCACTGCAAGTCCTTTGAAAATCAGGGTTTGCAGTGGGGAGTTCTGATTGGCACAGTCGACTGTGCCGAAACTGTGCCAATCAGGGTGAGAAAGGATCAAAGGAACAGTCCTTAGTGGGTGTCTTGGTTCTCATTGGAAGTGGGGCGGGTTGTCTCCCTCTTTCTCAAAAACCTCTTCAAAAAATTTCCCGGCGCCACGCTGGCTCCGGATGATCCTGCATTCAGTATAACTTCACCTGTTCCATCTGACGACGAGATTCGTCGTCGTGCAGATGATAGTAGCGGTGGACCATCTTGCTGTTGCGGTGTCCTAGCCAGCTCATCAGCACCCGTTCCTTCACACCTCGATTCGCACAGTTCGAGCAGAAGTAATGTCGGAATGAGTGCAGGCGTCCATCAATGAACCCGGGATCGTCTCCCTGTGACGGAAACCGGGAAGACAGTGGTGTCAGAACATCGCGGATCAGGATCCGCCGGACGGTGTCGGCCTTGATCTTGCCTCCCAGTGGTCCGTGGAACACCTTGCCATCCGGATGATGGGTGAGGTGTTCCAGCACAATCCGTAGTTCATCCTGGATCGGGAACGAGCGGCTGTAGCCGGATTTGGTCGTTCGCTTTTCGCGGGCACCACGGCTCTTGTGTGCGGTTTCATCGGTGAGCGTGATCATCCCTTTGCCGAGATCCACATCGGACCAGCGGAGTGACGCGAGTTCCGAGATCCGCAGGCCGGTTCCGGCCAGTCCGATCACGACATCTCGGAGCCAGCGGAGTTCTTCTGTCCGGCAGTGCTCGATGATGGCCTGGACTTCTTCCTTCCGCCAGCAATACGTGTCCGTTCCGTCGGCCTTCTTCATGGGGTATTTGAACGCGACGCTGGCGGGGAGGTGATCGTATTCGATCAGGAACTTGAGGACCTGTTTGAGGGTGTTCAGCTCCAGATACTCCGTGGCGTATGCATAACTTTCGCCGTCCAGCCAGGCGGCATAAGCATCAAACGTCTGGCGGTTGACCTCATTCCAGTATTTCAGTCCCTGCTGTTCAGCAAACGGCAGGAACTTGTCAAATACGGCCCGGTAGCGTTTGGCAGTCGAGGGGCGCGGACCGCCGGAGATCAAGGGGCGCCGTACGTGCTTTTCGTACAACTGACGCCCCTCTGCAAGTGTGACCAACTGAGTCGCTTCGGTCTGGAGCAGGCGGCGATCAGCCAGTCCATGCTGGACAGCCAGGATCAGGTCCAGATCGTCGAGATCCTGCAGGGCCTCCGCCCGGTCCCGGGTTCCCAGCGACCGACGACCGAGCGAGGGGGAGTTGGCTCGGCCGTCCGCAAAATAGACACCATCGCGTGTGCCCAGGAGCCAGCGATAATAACGGCACTGGATTTCTTCTTTTGTGCGCGGTTTGGGCAAGAGGGATTTCCTTTCTATTGCTTGTGGAGATGTCAGGCAGGTTCCATTTCGAGGGAAAGGTTCAACGTTTCTTCCACCCCAGGCGGCGGCCCGGGAGGTGCGCCGATCGGCCTGGCGGGGAGCTCCGCACTGGAGAAGCCGGCGGTGGAAGAGGGATTTCAACGACCGACTTGAGCAGACTGGCGGAGAGCATCACCCGCGTCCCCGGCCCGCCTGGCTGCCAGACGGGAAATGTTCCGTCCTTGATCCGGCGGCGGATCGTACTTTCCGAGAGTGTCGAGGCTGCCGAGAACTCTGTGACGGAAAGATAGTTTTGGCAAGAGGTTTCGGAGACACGCGACATGATCACTTCCGGGCTCAGGAATCAGGATATTTCATCCTCTTCCTGTTCCCAAATAGTGCGCGCGTTATTTTTTCAGCGAAGTTCTGATCGTCAGTCAGCCAGTTCATTCCTCGAAGAATCGATCGCGAACAGCCTGTACAATCGCCGCTCCCTGGGGACCAAGTTCCAGCCGCTCACTAATCTCCTCATTCGTCAGTCCCTGATCGACGAGTTCTCGGAGATCCATCAACAAATCTGAGAAGGCTTCATTGCCGGATGCGATGGAATTTGTTTGAACAAAACCAGAACTGGCCTGAACGGGAGTAATCACGCTCTCTGGAACCTCCCGTGGGATTCGGGAACGGTGAGGTCGGCGAGCGGCCACACGACCGACAACTTCAGTGAATCCTGATAGCTTCCGTGGACCGAAGACCCTCAGCCAGAGGGAAGGTGAATAGGGATGGCCTGTAATCAGCTCGAAGGCACTCCGATAGTGGTTGTGAACGGTCCCTGGTGAAAGTTTGAGTTGCTCGGCGACATCTCGTAAACGCATCTCCGCGGCATTGTCATAGCGACCATTCCGCCAGCCCTCTCGCAGATCCCAGACCTTCAGATAATCGCAATATTTCCCGGTCCGATTCCGGTGGTCTCCTGCGTCCGTCCCTTCTCGCCAGGGCTGCAATGCCCTCGGCAAATCCCGGTGAAGGGCACGTAATGACGCCGATGGTGCGATCGTCAACACCGGCACATTGACGTAATCGTCTAGGGACGGATCGTTTTGTTGCGCCAATTGCAGGAGGGCTGTCCGTTTCTTCTCGTCCAGTTCTCCCGCGCCGGTGAAACTCCGCATGAGATTCAGACCAATTTGTGCGAGCGTCTCTTTCGGTAGCGCCGCGATCAACATTCCGAGCAGTCCACGACAAGAGACCGGATGAATCGTCCCGGCCAGCCAGGATTCCACCGCTGCTTCGGACCCAAGTTGATTGAATTCCAGGACTGGATCTGCAGGTATCCTTCCCACACCAATACTCCCCAGGACTTGTACGGCATATTCCCGGAAGAATTGCTCGCGAGGTGACGGGCAAGGTTCCTGCTGGAAGAACCGTCGCGCCAGTTCCCACGCCTGCTGGTAATACGGATGACGCCGCGTCACTTCCCAGCGATAGGTTGCAGGTAACGACTGAAACTGCCCTCTCGGTCTTGGCAAGGGAGTAAAAGGACCACTCCAGCTTGTCGCTTCGGTCTGATCGTCACTCATTCGAACTTCCCCTGCCTTGCTGGTGCTTACCGAATTCTTGAGGTCATGTCATGTTCCGATTTTGACTTCGTTAGACCTGGGCTTCAACCAGAGCCCCACTTCAAGAGGTCGTTGAAATGCTCGTGGCGGTGCACTCGCTGGCCGGGAGATTCAGCACAAGGTCTGCATCGACTGGAGTTCCACGGAGCCATCTTGTGAACTGGTGGAGCATTAATCCGGCAGCAATGTTTGCGGTATAAATTGCGCTGCGGGAGGTGCAGGCGCCAATCTGAGCTTCAACCTGTGGGAACAACGTGGTGGCGTAATGGTTTCGGGAACTCTGCTCCACGGCGGTCAGCACCCGCATGACTTCTCCGAGCATTCTGCCGTCGCACCAGAACCGACTGGTCTCTTTCACCGACTTCCAGATGGAGGCCCGACTGCTGATTGAGTCCACGCAACTGAAGATCGCTTCTCCAGTTTTGTATGTGGGTCGATAGCGGTCGGGGATCGTTTCGATTTGAATCGCGGGATCGATGCGTTGGAGAAATTCAGCGGTGGCATCGACTTTCAAGCGGCCCAAATCCTCGCGAAGATAAGCCTGCGTGGTGATATTTCGTGGTTCCACGAGGTCATGGTCCATCAACTGGATCTGCCGGACGCCGAGGGAGGCCAGTTGAATCGCGACCTGCCGTCCGATGGCTCCGACGCCGATGATCGTGACGGCGAGGTCTTTCAGCTTTTCGTGAGGAACGAGTTTCCGCTGATGCTCGAATCTGTCTGTGTCGTTCATTTCAATGCTTTCGGTTGAGGAGTGTTGACAAGCAGATGGGGACATGTCCACAGACGCCCGATCAGAAGAGGTCGTGAACTGCTTCTCTGTTTTGAGGTTCAGCGAACAGGTTGAAGAACTCAGCATCGAGATCAGGTTCCGGATCAGAAAGGAGCTGTCTTCCGGAGTGAGAGCGTGATTTCCTTGGCCAGGATTCGGCATGGATATTGGCAATGTATTCTTCCTTCCAGGCGGTGTGGTCGCTCTCGGCAAACGGCTTTGAGAAATCGACTTCCACAGTCATGGGGAGCGACGCGGAGCCAGCCTTCCATTGGAGCTCGGCGAAGGTGTTTCCGCTTCGAGAAATGATGAACATCACCGCCCAACTGCAACTGCCGAAGACCCGCTCAAATGTCTCGTAATCTGTTGGGCTGGGTTCGGGAGAACTTCCCGGATGGGCGTGGATCCAAATCCGACCGAGATCGATCTGGTCCTCGAAAAAATCCGCGACAGCGACATCGTCAAATGAAACGAACACCTCGGTGCAGCGTTGCCGGACCAGTTGAACGTCGTGCACGAACAGCAGGTCATCCGGTGCTGAGATTCCGAATCCGCCGACTTCAGTCGGCCCCAGGTCACGCAGGAACAAGAGCTTCGCCCAGGCAGTCGGGCTGAACCGGAGTGTGGGCCGTCTCTGTGGTCGTTTGCGGCGAGGTCGTCGTAACTGGCGGCGGTTCTGAAACTGTTTCTTCGTGAGCAATTTCTTCATCATCGTTCTCCTGAGAATCTTCGTGGCAGGTGGGGCACAGGTCGCCGTTCAGGCAACCTGTGCAGATCGAGTCTTGGCAGGACTCACAACGGCTCAGGCAGTGATCACAGGTCGTGCATTGGCACGATTCGCAGGTGGAGCTGCATTCATTGCAGAGCGTGTCATCACAGCAGGTGCAGCAGTTCGTGCAGCGGTCACAGAGTCGGGAGCGGCAGCGATCGCAGGTGTATTCGTCGTCTTCCGAAACCGTGTTGCCACAATCGGAGCATGGCGAGCCATGCCAATCGGAGAGCCGGCAATAGGCGGAGCCGGAGTTGTAAGTCCGGAGGATCTGGGCCACGAGGAGAAAGAATTCTCCCAAACGCCCCTGTTCCAATGCCCGGGCGATCGCGTAGCGGCCCTCGCCTTCGCAGAGGGTGTCGCTCTGCACGTGCGGGTGCGCGACGTCGTCGCAGCATCCCGGGCGACACGGATCGAGAGCAATGACTTGATACGGCTGATAACAGCCGAGTCGACCCAGAGAAAGCCGGATTTCGAACGGGCCGAGGTCAATCTCTTCCAGAATGATGCGTTCCGTCCGGACGTGGAGAATCTTGGCAGGCCAGTCGAGTTCAACATGATCGAATTCGTCCTGGACGGATTGCAGTTCCTCGAACAACAGTCGCAACGTTGGCGATTCCTGTCGTTGCTCCAGACGTTCCAGATCTTCGGCCTGATGCAGGCTGTCTTTCGCCAGTCGACGCAGTGATTGGGCGAGTTGTTGACGAAGATGGGTTTGAGCAGCGCGATAGCGGCATTGAGAGGCCAGCTGCCAGCGATGCTGCAGTTGTTGGATTCGATACCAGCTCTCCTCCGGCAGGGTAGATTGATCCGGTGGACGAGTCTGGACCCGTTGATACTGCTGCTCCAGGTATTTTGCCGCTCGCATCCAAGGACGGCGGCAAAGAGAGAAGTTCATGTTTAAAACTCCAGAAAGTTAAAGAGCCGAGCCCCTCGTTAAAGAACAAGGGGCTCGGCGTGGTCATCAAATGAGGTTCATTACCGGCGGCGGAATCGACGTCTGTGCTGGGAATGCGGATTCGGACGGATGCTTCCGCTGTGAACCGAAATCGCAGCCATCGCAATCGCCACGAGTGCAAAGATTCCCCACGACTCCGTCACAGTCCCGCACAGAGTGGCGATGATCAGAATTCTGGTTGCATAGATGCTGTTGAGCCGCTGACGGGCTCCCATGAGCGTTCCTTCGGAGGAGAGGACAGAGGTGACGGATCAGGGACATGAGAGTAAAAGGATTGGTCAATGTCGTTCATGACCTCTGTCCTCTCGCCCCTGATCCCTGCCCGCAGGGCACCCTCGATCTTCGTCGGCGTGACGCTGACCCGGTCGCCCGGTTGCAGCACGTAATCCGATGTGGTCGGCTGCCGGTTGACCCGGATCAGGTAATCGGCGGGACTGCCGTGGGAGACACGTTGCTCAAACAGTTGAGCGACGGTGGTCCCTTCGGGGATGTCGATCTGGTCAGCGAACCCGGCGCCCAGGTTGTTCAAAAAGAGAATCTTCATCAGTGGTCCTGTGTTTCAAAGAAATGGGATAAGGAATCGATCTGTGAGGGTGGCCCGTATGTCAGGCCACCTGATTCCTCAAAATTTTTTGCTAATAATCCTCAGGCAGTAACACGGTTGTGGCGGAGCGATCGGCTTCGGTGATGATCCAAAATTTCGTACCACTGGCTGTCTGATAAACGGACAGCAGACGCTCTCCGTGCCGGAGAGCGTCCTCATTGGCCACGGCATCTTCCGGATCGCAGTCACCCCAGTCACCAGCCAGATGACGGCGAAGGGCTGTCTGCACATCAGCCTGACTGAGTTGTTCCTGAGCGTTCGTTGTGATCAGGATCTGCCCAAGGGAAAATTTCGGGATGGTTCTGGCATCGGAAATCATGGTTCCTCATGGAGGTCAAGTGGTTAACGGTGTTTGGAACAGGGAGGCTTGCGGGAGGAGTCGTTTCCGTGGCCCAGCAGGAGCTGCAGGAACGTCGTCAGGGCCCAGGCCGCTCCCAGCCAGGCCAGCAGAACCGGCCAGCCGAACACGAAGGCACAGCCGAGGCAGACGATTCCCCAGAAGCTGAGGTACCGGTGGCAAAACGCCTTCGCCCGCCGCTCCCGCTCATGGCAATGAGACATGTCATCTCGATCGGGGCGATCCCCGGCGAGTGGAAACCGGAATGGGGATATTGCCGCGCCGCTCGAAGTCGTCCCAATCGATCATTTGCGGAACGAGCTGATCGGGTTCAGGGTCGAACCGGACTTCACGGGGATTGGCGATTGAGAACCCGCGACGGCGGATTTCGCACAGGGATTCGCCGGTGGCACAGGCGATGGCGGAATCAAGATCGAGTGGAGTCATTTGTTTACTCCTTCAAAAAGAAGAAAGCACGCCACCCCACTACAGGGCGGTCGTGCTGAAAACACACAGCCGCCCCGCACCTGCGGAGCGACGATTACGATACGATCCATTCCGGACACGCTCGAGTGTCCTGCTCACTGCCGACGGTCTGCCGCATGGCCAGCAGACCCAAAACAAAAGCGGCCAGCGGCCCTGAAATGAGGACCGCCAGCCGCTTGTTCAAAAATTCGCGAAATTCAAAGATCACTCAGGTAAGTCAAATCCTTTCACGACGCCGATCCCAAACGCTTGGGCCGTCCTGGGAACGCCACTCACAAACAGTTCTCCCGTTTGCGGGAGATATCGCGGAGCACGAACCATGAATGAGATTGCCGCATTCTCGATCAGGGCCGGATCTGAAAAAGGCTGGTCGATGCTGGCCCGTTTCAATCGATACAGGTTCGGTTTGCTTGTGGACTTTCCACCGGTCTCCAGCACGGCCAGCAGTTTCAAGCCGTCTGCGGAGATCCAGGGCCAGGTCAGTTGGCCGCCCAGTTTGTGCTCCACGGAGGAGGCCAGCAGAGGTTTGGGACTGGTCCAGGCCGACGTGCGGCTGGTTCGACGGCAGCTGACCAGTTCGCTGGTCTCTTTCGAAGTCCGGAAACAGAGCGTCAAACCGTCTTCCGTGAGAAACAACCCACGGGGATAGTCGATCGCACTCAGTTCCCGGATTTCCAACGACTTGCCGAACGGCGCGGTCGATGCCTGGCGCGTCGCGACATGCAGCGTCCGTGTCTTCTTGCCGGGAGCGATCTGCAAAAAGACCAGTTCCAGTCCATCTCCGGACAGTGCTGGATGGCGACCGGGAAACAGTAGCTGGGGATTCTCAAAAGAGACTTTCGTACTGTTCCGCTGGGCCATCATCAGCAGCGGTTCTCCTTCTCCTTGTGCTTCGTAGCAGATCGTCAGGCCATCAGCGGTGAGTGTCGCGAACGAACCGTTGAGATCATCCAATCGAACCAGTTCGGCTGCTTGCGGATCACCCATACCTGTCGCCTGAATAGAAGTGACCACGGCAAGTTCCGTGTTGTAGATCACGGTCGCCTTCTGACCTTTTTGCAGACTTTCAAAGGTTCCTGGTTCACCATTGATGGTGATCTTGGCCTTCTTGCTGACATCGAGCGTGGACTGTGTTTTTCCTAACGCGGCCTGATACGACAGTTCCACCGAACCAGCGGCGAGATTCACGGAAACAATCTCCGCTTCTACGGTCTCGGTCTGAGCACAAGCCACAGAACCGGAAACCAGCATCAGCAGGGAAAAGACAAAGCAAAATGGGGAATGCAAACGAAACAAGGTCATGAGGTTCTCCTGAGAGTTGGATTTGAAACAAGGCAAAGGCATCCGCAGGCGTACAGTGGAGGGGAACTCACCGAGATCCCGGTGACTTCAGTCTTCAATTGCTTATTGCTGAAGAGCGATGGTCGGTATTGCGGAATCAGATTCGTGAAGAGCCTTGTCACGTTCGCTTGAAACAGGGCGTTTTCCACCGCGTGTTGTGTTCGCACGATGTTCTGGTGGTGGACCGGTTCCTGTTCCAGGCTGCGGGGGAATATCTCCTGCAACACTTTCTCTGCTCCGTATTCCCCGAAGGGAGAGTGACCGCCGATGTCCTGCACGGAAGAGACCTCGACATGCACGGTCCCGGATGGACAGTCATTGCGGATCTCCAGTCCCAACTCCGTCGGAATGAACCACCCGGAGTTGACGTGCTGATTGACAATCACCGGCATCGCCAGGCGAACCGGTGCGGCGGCGGGAGTAGCGGTAGGCCAATATCCGACCAGCAACAGACTGCCTGCAATCAGGAGAAGGAAGTTGGAACTCATCCGCATGAAAGGCCCTTGGTGCTGGGGAAACAGTTGGCACACCAGCCTTCATCGCCGCTGCGCATGGTCATCAAAACGAAATGATACTTATCGTCCGTAGAGTGATACCAATAGTCAACAGTCCAATGCTCGTATGGCCAAGCGAGCAGACATTCTGGAGCGGTTCGGAGAGCGGGTACGCGAATTGCGGAAGGAGCAAGGCTATTCCCAGGAAGCCTTTGCCGCCGCCTGTGGGCTAGACCGCACGTACATCGGCGGGATCGAACGAGGTGAGCGCAATCTGGCGCTGCGGAATCTCGACGTCATCGCTCAAACGCTGGGAATCACGCTCTCGGAGTTAATGGAAGGACTGTGAGAGGAAGAGGTCAGAGATCAGGGGACAGAGGTGAGAAGGACTGTCGCGAGGCGACCATTATTGAGTAATCTCTCCACATTCAGGGCCCGTTCGAACGTCAGTAGTTCCTGGCTCGTCATGGTCGCTCCAACTCCCTCACAGCAGAGATATCTCAGTTCCACGGTCTGCAATAGTTCTCGTAATTGCTCCACTTCATCGGCTTCCAACTCCCCCTCCAATGGCTCTTCAAAATAGGGTCGCGCCACGTCCGGGGCATGCGCACTCAGCTCTTCATCAAAGAACTGCAGCGCCGCCCGGATGATCGCGAGATGTCGCTTCGCCAGCAATGTGGGCTCCTTTCAGATCAGTGAAACCTGGGACCGATCGCCGATCCCAAAACAAGAATAGCCTTGCAAAGACTGGACGAAACCAGTCTTCACAAGGCATGACACGCAAAAATTCACCCTCCCGATAGTTATGTGAGAGCACTCATCTTATATGCCACGTTTTTTGAAGAGATTTAGCTGATATGGCACAGATAGGTGCTGGCTTCGGATGGCATGAACTGGTTTCACAACCCCTTAATGACGGTGTCCAGACAGGCTAAGAACGTGTTTGAAAATTAGGATTTCATCCTTGCGAGTCGCTTGCCCACGAGGTTGGTCATGGCGATGTACGTGACCGCTTCGCTCGATTCGGGCGTGCGCTCATAATCTCTGGAGTGGCGGCGATATCTCGCCAGCCAGGCGAAGGTCCGCTCCACGATCCACCGCTTGGGCAACACGACAAACTTCTTGATCCCCACCGGCCGCAGCACCACTTGCAAGACCCAGCCGAATGTTTCCCGGACCCATTCTGGCAGTTCCTTCCGGCCATACGCTGAGTCGGCAAACAGGACCTTCAAACGGGGACAAACACGCCGAAGTTTCATCAGCACAAAGCAGGCTCCATCCTGATCCTACCAGTAGGCTCCATGCACGACAAGAGCCATGATCAACCCTAGCGTGTCCACGGCAATGTGCCGCTTCCGGCCAGTGATTTGCTTGGCTCCATCGTATCCACGTTCGAGCCCACCTTCTGCTGTTCTGACCGACTGACTGTCGAGAATGGCGACGCTGGGTCGTTTCTTCTTTCCCACAGCCTGCCGGACCTGTTCTCGGAGTCGGTCGTGAATGGTCTCCCAGAGGCCGCTGCGAACCCAGCTTCGAAAAATGCCATAGACAGTACTCCAGCAGGGGAAATCGGCAGGCAGCATCCGCCACTGGCAGCCAGTTCGAACGACATACAAAATGGCGTCGAGAACCCAGCGCCGATCGATGCGGGGACGCCCTCGTCGAGATGGCTTGGGGAGGTATCGACGAATCAATTGCCATTGCTCATCCGAGAGATTGCTGGAATAATTGGTCCTTAACACGGCTGCGGCTCCTTCCTTGGATTGCCAAGATGTTCACAAAGGAGCCGTAGCCGTTTCTCTCATTCAAGGCAATTTCAAAACACGTTCTAAGTGGACGAAGCCCTCGAACAGTTCGGCGTCGTACTCCCATCGGGTAATCAAGCGTCGACAGTTCTGTAGTCAGCTGAAGGTTCGCTCGATTCGGTAGCGTCGTTCGTAGCACCTGAGCGACCGGCGATCCTGCAGGCGGGGTCTGGTCCGTTTTTCCCGGTGCAGGCAGATGAGTTCGATTCCACGAGCCTGAAAATACACACGCAACCAGTCCGCACCGGCAGCCTTATCGTAGAGCAGGCCTCGGGGCTGGCCATGCGGAGGACACTGATCGATCAACGTTTCGATCGTGGTCACTTGGCTGTGATTGGTAGAAGTGGGAAACTCCACGTGAGTGCGGTCCCTTTTAGATCAGTGATCATCAGGATGCGGATCCCGTTTCCATGATGGCAACGTCAAACGTCGTCGTCCCCTTGTCTGCTCGTGCAAAAGAGCCATCGCCGATCGCATCTACCCGATCGATGCCGCGTCGCTGCAGCAACTTGCTAAGCAATCGATCCCATGCGGCTCGAAAGATTCCGTTGCGTAACCAGTCGCAATGCCGCCTCCAGCTAGTGGCTGGCGAGGGGGATCGTTCTGGCCCTTTCAAAATGACAGGGTTTTCCAACGCGCTCCTGTCATCAGTACTCGGAGAATCCCTTCCAGGCACTCGCGGGAGGAACTCCAAGGCCGTCCGCCGAGCGGACCCACAGGAGGTTCCGGAAACAGGTCCGCGATCAGAAACCATTGTGTTTCCGAGAGAAAGGGTTTGGGGGCCGTCTAAATTGGACTGCAGGAAGATAAATCCGATCCAGATGGGGCGACGGAGGCTTCATTCCAGCTGAGTCCTCAGTCGCCACCGTCCAGAATAGAGCGTGCTTTACCAAGTTGTGAGTGCGGCTCGTTTCCAGGTATTGGCGGCCACACAGACATAGACGTAATCACCGTCCCAGCAAATGTCTCCTTGGTTCCCAGTTGCCGATGCGCTCGCCGGTGTTTTCGCCGTTCGCAGGCGGACCGTGTCACCATCGACATCAAGACTGGCAGTTGGATCCGACGTCATGTTGACCCCCACGCGGGGTCCCAGGCATCGCAGTGAGTCAATTCGCGTGGCCTGTCCCGTCGGAATGGTCTGGATTCTCAGGCGTGTCCCCATTGCGGATGGGGAAAAGTTCTCTGTCGCTTCCGCGACGATGCTCGCAGTTCCCGCGTTGCTGGAGCCGTTGTACGGCTGCCAGGCGAATGCCCCCAGCATTGTTCCCATTGTGACGGCCGCCGGTGCGGCCTGAGTGCCTCGGTATTTTCGGTGAACGAACGCTGCGTTGGACGCGGCGTCGCTTCGGAAATGCTCCATCATGATCGACGGAGAATTGGAAACATTATTGTTTCTGGAGATGATCGATCCGGCAGAAGTGAAATTGACTTTGTCGGCCCCATTGATCGCCAGTCCCAAAGTGTTTGCATCGACTTGATAAAATCCCTGTGCCAGCGGTCCCACCTGCAGCCCGGGAGCCGCTGCGCTTCCAGCCTGAGTTTGGACTGGGCTATTAAAGGTGGCCCCCTCGAATTGAGCAACACCATTGACCTGCAGGTTTCCCGCCACCTGCACGCCCTCTGTTGTCTCCTGCGGGATCAGTTCCAGAACGGTCGCCGTACGTTTGAGAATCGATTTCCAGACCGCTGCCCCCGCACTGCTACTGATGCAGGTCCAGAATACTTGCGTCGATGTATTCAGCCACTGATCCCCCGGAGAGAAGCCTTTGGACGAATCATCATTGGTACCTGGATTGTTCGAGGCTTGGTAGGGAGCGCGATCAGCCAACTCCTTAAAATTATCGGTGAGTGCGATACCGCCATCACCTGTGGCGTCGGTCACGACATCAAGTCCCTTATAATCTGTCAGTGTCGCCATGAAATCCACTCCTGAAAGAGAAAGGAAAAGGTCATCTCAAATACGATTTGTCTATTGGTGGCTACTGAACAAGTAACGTCAGAAATCACGGTTACCTTTAGAAACGAAGCACATCGTCAGGCTACGAGTAGTGCATTAGCCTTGCAACATCTGGAGAGGCACGATCGCCCGAATCGCTAAATTAATTGATAGAAGATATAAATGGTGTCGAGGCTGCTACTTTGCAACCATTGTCCCGTCGCAGAGTCGATTGTGGACTTAAGTGTAGTGGCTCGAGTCGTTTCCGCGGATGAGCAAGCCACGGACGCCTGAGCCGAGTGGCGTCACGAATAAATAATGGGGCCTTCTGGCCCCCCTTATTTGGCGCTGGTGAAAGAGGATTCCCACTCTCTTCGAGCGGTATTTAATGCCATACGCTGGCTGCTACGGACAGGTGCTCAGTGGCGTTTCATGCCCCATGAGTTCCCCCCTTGGCCGGTGGTCTACCACCAGGTGTGCCGTTGGCTGAACACGGGGTTCTTCGAGCACATCGCCCATGACCTCCCAGAGGACGCTCGCGTGGCTCAAGGGCGGGAGCAACCACGCGTGCCACGACGTGGATAGGCTTAGAGGCTATCCGAGAAGGTTGTTTGCGATGCAAGTCTGTATTTGAACGGTGGCTGTGTGCTTTTAGGTTCCAGGCGTTTGCGCATCTAGTGAATGCAGCTGAGCTGGATCAGGGCCTCACTCGATGACGTTGTGCGTTCGTAGTCTTTGCTCAATCGCCGGGACCGCCCCGGCCAGGCAAAAGTTCGTTCCACCACCCAGCGTTTGGGAAGCAGAATGAATACCTGTTGCCCTGGTGGACGACTCACGATCTCCAGTCGCCACGGTAAGTCAGGTTGTTGCAACTTCCAGTGATGCAGAGCGTGGTTGTGGTACTTGCTGTCCGCCCAGATTACTTCCAGTCGGGGGAACTCGCTCTGATTCAATTG
Organism: Planctomicrobium limosum; assembly: GCF_051465645.1. Classification (GTDB taxonomy): domain Bacteria; phylum Planctomycetota; class Planctomycetia; order Planctomycetales; family Planctomycetaceae; genus Planctomicrobium. Next base: position 5,321,860 of record NZ_CP195790.1, read on the forward strand.
GCTGAGCACCTGGGGAGCGGCCTTCGCGTCATCCACCGCTGCACTGGTGACCACGATGGCCAGCAGCAACCTCAGCGTGTCGACAGCCAGATTTCGCTTACGGCCCGTGATTTTCTTGGCTCCGTCGAAGCCTCGCACGCCACCTCGTTCGGTTGTTTTCACGGTCTGGGCATCGATGCTGCCCGCACTGGGAGTTGGATTCCGCTGCTGAGCCACCGACTCCCGCACCCCTTCCCGCAAGACATCCACCATCAGTTTCCAGGTGCCGTTATCCCTCCAGGTGGATAAGTATTCAAAGACGCTGCTGCGGGGAGGCAGTTTGCGGGAAGCATGTCCCATTGGCAACCACTGCGTTCCAGGTACAGCAACGCGTTAATCACTTCCCGCATGTCCGCACCCCGAGGACGACCACCGGGTTTGGCGGGAGCGATGATCAGTGAAATCAAGTCCCATTGAGCATCCGAAAGATCACTGGGATAGAGCTTGCGTGCCAGCATGTGCGTTCGTTTGCGGATCAACCAGACGAGTCATCCATGGACAGGCAATAATATCCTCGCAAACAGAGATTTACTGCAAGATCACTTCTCGGATAGACTCTTAGACTTGCGACCAGTGAAGGGGTCGACCTGCTGGTGTTGCGGACTGCTCTCGGAGATGAATCTGTTAGACTCGACAACTTCGACGTTCCGGCTGGGACGAGTTGCGGACTGCTCTCGGGGATGGATCTGTTAGACTAGAACAAGAACGTTTCCACCGGAATCCAGGGTTGCGGACTGCTCTCGGGGATGGATCTGTTAGACTGCAAGCCCATCGCGGTGTACATGCAGAATGGTTGCGGACTGCTCTCGGGGATGGATCTGTTAGACTGGATGACGTACACGTCCCTGGAAGGATGTAGTTGCGGACTGCTCTCGGGGATGGATCTGTTAGACTTTTGCCGGCATTGAATTTGATGAATTGCCTGTTGCGGACTGCTCTCGGGGATGGATCTGTTAGACTGTTTGCAATGAAACTGCAAGATCTCCACTCGTTGCGGACTGCTCTCGGGGATGGATCTGTTAGACTCGATCGACTCGACTAACTTACGATCTGACAGTTGCGGACTGCTCTCGGGGATGGATCTGTTAGACTCGAGCGGCCATTCAGAGCCTTGTGATTTGTGTTGCGGACTGCTCTCGGGGATGGATCTGTTAGACTATCCGTTTTCAAGAAGCCACAGCCGCGAAAGTTGCGGACTGCTCTCGGGGATGGATCTGTTAGACTTGAAGTCCATGAGTTTGTCCATCAGCTTGTGTTGCGGACTGCTCTCGGGGATGGATCTGTTAGACTCTGCAGGTTGGTTTTTAGAAGTGGTCTTTGTTGCGGACTGCTCTCGGGGATGGATCTGTTAGACTACCGTGTCGCCATCGGTCACACCGACAACGGTTGCGGACTGCTCTCGGGGATGGATCTGTTAGACTCCAGTCTCCGGTCATTGCAGAAGAGCCACGGTTGCGGACTGCTCTCGGGGATGGATCTGTTAGACTGGTTCGAGCCCGCTATCCTCCACTGACTTAGTTGCGGACTGCTCTCGGGGATGGATCTGTTAGACTATGATGCTCAACGTACAACTCGTCGGCGTTGTTGCGGACTGCTCTCGGGGATGGATCTGTTAGACTTTTGTTCGTCGTTCGGGACTACAACAACAAGTTGCGGACTGCTCTCGGGGATGGATCTGTTAGACTCGTTTCTCCGGTCTCAATTCGAGACCTGTTGTTGCGGACTGCTCTCGGGGATGGATCTGTTAGACTGCGGCAGACGGTTATTCCCGGAGTTTCGTGTTGCGGACTGCTCTCGGGGATGGATCTGTTAGACTATCTTTCGATTTCAATCTTCAGCTAAGGGCGTTGCGGACTGCTCTCGGGGATGGATCTGTTAGACTCACTCACGTAATGATTGGCCTGCATTTGCAGTTGCGGACTGCTCTCGGGGATGGATCTGTTAGACTAAATTGCCCCTGTAAGCTCTTCGTTCTGCTGTTGCGGACTGCTCTCGGGGATGGATCTGTTAGACTTAGGCATTGTCTTTACCTGCCTCTTTCTTCGTTGCGGACTGCTCTCGGGGATGGATCTGTTAGACTGGTTCCCTCGTTCACTATCCTCCCCCTGCTGTTGCGGACTGCTCTCGGGGATGGATCTGTTAGACTTTTCAACGAATGCGTAGACGGAGCTGTCGGTTGCGGACTGCTCTCGGGGATGGATCTGTTAGACTGCCGGGTAATAGCTCAACAGAACCAATCGGTTGCGGACTGCTCTCGGGGATGGATCTGTTAGACTAACGCTCATCTTCAATGCGACTCCCAACTGGTTGCGGACTGCTCTCGGGGATGGATCTGTTAGACTGTGCCTCCTCGTTTACCGTTGCAACGCTTCGTTGCGGACTGCTCTCGGGGATGGATCTGTTAGACTTGGATTTTCATTGAGGACGGACCGCCTTAGTTGCGGACTGCTCTCGGGGATGGATCTGTTAGACTAACGCTCATCTTCAATGCGACTCCCAACTGGTTGCGGACTGCTCTCGGGGATGGATCTGTTAGACTAGTTGAAGTTTACGGAAAAACATGGGTTGTGTTGCGGACTGCTCTCGGGGATGGATCTGTTAGACTGGATGTCAAGTTCATCACCAACGCCCGCTAGTTGCGGACTGCTCTCGGGGATGGATCTGTTAGACTCCCGCTGAATGGGTACACGAATCCAGTTCCGTTGCGGACTGCTCTCGGGGATGGATCTGTTAGACTAACCCCGGTCATTATGTCCCTGATGACCTAGTTGCGGACTGCTCTCGGGGATGGATCTGTTAGACTGCGAACCGTCGCCCAACAATACGCCGCCGTGTTGCGGACTGCTCTCGGGGATGGATCTGTTAGACTGATGGCTTTGGGGATCTGCACTGCGGACCTGTTGCGGACTGCTCTCGGGGATGGATCTGTTAGACTACCACTGATCCAATTATGATGATTGCCACTGTTGCGGACTGCTCTCGGGGATGGATCTGTTAGACTCCAAAGTCAATCCGATAAACGATCGTCATGTTGCGGACTGCTCTCGGGGATGGATCTGTTAGACTGCTTCAGCCATGCGACTCTCTCTTTCATTGGTTGCGGACTGCTCTCGGGGATGGATCTGTTAGACTGGCTTACTCTTGTCGTCGGGGTGCATTGCTGTTGCGGACTGCTCTCGGGGATGGATCTGTTAGACTTAGTTCGTTTGTCGCAAGCAAAAACGCTTAGTTGCGGACTGCTCTCGGGGATGGATCTGTTAGACTGAGTGATTACGTCAATCCTGATTGGATTGGGTTGCGGACTGCTCTCGGGGATGGATCTGTTAGACTCTGTTTTGGATTATGCTGAAAAACACGATAGGTTGCGGACTGCTCTCGGGGATGGATCTGTTAGACTAGTCGTGTTGCAAGTTGAGTGGTGATCGAGCGTTGCGGCCGATTATTGCTCAGAAAAGCGTAAGCTGAGTTGGTGTTTTTTCGCATGGTTGACGAGTTTTTCCCCAGAAGATTCGCATTTTTTCGAACTGCCGATCGGTAACCGCCAGCATTCGCACCTCTCCATCCGGAGGAAGTTGACGTTCGACACGACGGTAGTGAACATCCGCCGCCTCTTCGCTGATGCAGTGTCGACCGTAGACGGAATACTGAATTTGGCGGAATCCGTCCTTCAACAAAAATTGACGGAATCTCGCATAATGTTTGCGAGCCCGTTTGGTGTCTGTCGGAAGGTCAAACATTGTGACTAGCCACATGCTGCGATAGTTGCTGATTTGCATCGAACTGGAACCGATAGCTGTTTGGCGTCTTTGTCCATGATTGAGACGAACGAAACGACATAGCGCTGTAGTGCAATTGACAGTGGTCCCGTAACATCTCCTGTTCGAACTTCTTTAGTCAGCAAGCCGAGGAGTTCGGCCTTCACTGCCGGTGTAATCTCGGACTCGCCTGAAAACACGAGATTGCGAACGAGCTGGTCAACGATTGGTCGTACCGGTTCAATCAGGTCGTCAGCGAGGCAAAATGCGTTGCTACGGTTCGAATGCTGAACACCTAAAGCGGGATTCAGCCCGGCAGAGACAATGGAACGAGCCAGCGCAGCACGAAGAATGGCGTAACCGTAGTTCAGCATCGCATTAATGCCATTTCCATCCGGATCGCGGCGGAATGGATGGCGCTCCTCGGCGGCCTGAGGCGATTCCATCAGCCAGGCGGACCAATAGAAGCGGGCAGCAAGCGCTTCTCGATTGTCAGGATCGCCTGACCGGACTCTCGCGGCGAGTTGCTTCAAACGGCGTTCAGTCGGGGAGTCTGGTGTCAAATTTTCCGCCTGCGCAAGAATCTTGGCGCGAACGATTTGCTGCCAAACACGCTTCTTCGTTGGAGCGGTCATTGCGATCTGCAGCCGGAGACGCGACACAACTTCCGTATGCTCCCCGACAGGTAGGAGCATTCCGCAGGGAAGATGATTGCGACCGCAGATCACTAGAACCGCATCTTGCTCAGCGAGTTCGACGAGTGCCGAGTGTGTATAGGTCGTTTGAGGATGTTCAACGACTACAACGCCGAGATCCTCACTGGGAAAACTCGCAATGACCGAACCTTCGCGTTTCAGCAACAGTTGACGTTGTTTCGCTGATAAATGTGCAGGCTCCTGCGAAATCTCGATTGTTCGCTTGATCATGGAGACGCCTTGATATTGTGTTCTGCGCCTCCCTGCAAGCGAATGTTCACTCAAGCTTTCAGCAAGGAATTAGCTAAGTCAAGCGAGAATCGTCAATCCTCAAGAAGTTTTTGAACCTGTCCCAAGGGACTGATACTCACTTTGAAAGGGAATTCAGATCCTTCTGGTGCGAGGTTTTTCAAGTTTGATGCGGCGACTCCGATTTCACGCCGCTTCGAATCTGGTAAGACAATTCCGTTTTCATCCTTTTCCCCCTTCGCTCGACGTGCATCCCAATGGTGCATGAAATAAATCGTTCGCGACTTGTCGAGTTTAAAAACGACGAAGTAATCTGCCTGACCCGTCTCTTCATTCTTCATAAAGACCGTTTCGCCAGCGGCCAGCGACATGATGAATCGCCCCTGCTCTGAGTCATCAGAGCGATTGACTGCACTTTGCTTTTTCTGGCGAACACGCTGGGCCGCCTCATGCATTGAAACAACCGTGCCAGACCATCTCCCTTTGGAATCTTCCCTGATTTCGATGTGATGATTGTTTCCGCCCACGTAGGCCCTGTCGGCGCGAGAGCGTTCGTGAGGCTGTAATTCTCCGTCTTTGCCTGTATCACGCACCCACTTTCCTTGTTCACTGTCCCAGCGTTTGCGATGAACAATGACCGGATCAGACATGGTGCGTAACAGCTTCACCCGTTTGATGGGAACACCGCTGGCCTGACGGATGGCTCCTGCTGCAACAGCCTGCAAAAGTTCCTTGTCGGTGAATTCGTCCGGATTGAGGAGATACTGCTTCCGGATCTTTCCATCACGGTCTTTCTCCGTGTATTCGAAGGCCGCGAGGCACGCTCTGATTTGCCGCCGCAGATCGAGATCACGCACTAAACCGCTTTTTCCAGGGGATGGGTCGATTAATGGAGCCACAAACTCCGGAGACTCAACCAGTGCTTTGGCGACCATCTTGGCATCTCGGATTGTCTTGGCGTTCCCATTTTGAACGAGTTCCTCTGCAAGCCGCTTCACAGAATCCGCCTTCTTCTCGGGTTCTGGCAGTCGCAAATGTGCCGGTGAGAGACCGACTACAGCCTTTCGGCCGAGATAGATGTTCTCCATCCCTGGCACAGGCCCAAAGAGTGTATCTTCATGAAATTTGCCAAGGATTTTGCGTCCTACAGGGCGATGAGAGACGACGATCGAAGTGACCGCCGATGCTTTCTTCGCGGACTGTGATGACGACACTTCATATTCACTGAAGATCTGAGACATGACCTGATGTCTGAATGACTTGATGTCGCCCCAAGGTGGGGGAAGGGGCTTGCGGTCATCGGGCTTTCGTTCACGTTTCCCTTCTTTAACCTCCTGAGCAAACTTCGCCTGCTGTTGCTGATGGTGAGCCAGATCTTGAATCCGAGTTCGGATCAGCCCGTCTTCTTCAAGATGGGTCTCGTTCACAGGGATGCCGGTGAAGGCAATCGCGACAGCATCGACCGCGTGTTCGCGATGGTCACCTCGATTTTTCAAAGAGGCCTGCTGCACTTCATCTGTGGGCGATTCGCTTGGCTTGATCAGTTTTTGGAACAGCTGCCAGTCTTTTCTGAGCTGATGAGTATACGAGCCAATGGTGACAAAGATCCGCCGTTTGCCACCTTCGAGGTGCGACCTTTCGGTGGGCCACAGAGCCGATTGCAAATAAGACTGCACCTGTCGAGCGGCATAGGCGGTATCAGTGAGTTGACTTCCTCGCCATTCCTGTGGCTGGTCTTCTCGCGAAAAGTTCTGCCATTTTGCGGCGTAGTCCTTCCTCGTGAAGAACTCTTGCGGGTCTCCCTTGGCCGGTTCGTGGTTCTCCATGAAAGCCATTGGGCGACTTTTCTGATCAAACTCTTCGCCCCACCACTGACGCGGGGTCAGTCTTCCTTTATTCCGGTTGGCCTCTCTCCTGCATAAGACTCGGTTACTCCAGGCATTACTTCCCCCCAATGCCCGAGGGACAATGTGGTCGATCTCCAGTCCCGTGCCGCGCGCTGCCATCAACGGTGTAATCAGGCCATGTTGATCGCCGCTATAGGCACACATTCCTTTCTGCTGGATTGCCAGAATGACACGGTCGATTGCTGCTTGCAGTTGATTATGGCTGAGAGTGTGGAAAGAGGATCCGAATTCTGGCTGGATGTACTTCTCAATAATTTGCTTGCGAATTCGCTCGCGCTTGCGATTAAGCGCGAGCATCCAGTCGGCTTGCTTCTTGGACTTTTTCGCCTCACGTGCGAACTCGATCACAATTCGATCCGGCTTCTTTCCTTTGTGGGCTCGCATGTGAGCGATGACATGCCGGCGAACTTCATGAATGGCTTTTCGAACTACGGGATTACTGAGCATCGGAGCAGGGGGCAATTCATTCTTGTGCTTCAGCATGTAATGGCGATCCGCCTTTGTGAGCGTTTTTGCTCCTAAACGGTATCGTTTTCTCTGATCGTCCGTTGCCGAATTCTGTTGGTCATCGGCGAACATTTCACGGGCTTCGATCTGCGTGGGCCAGCGATGTTTCACAGGATTGAAACCGGACTCCTTAAGCCATTTCCAGCGAATTATCTTTCCTGATTTTCTATCGAGACCACAGAACGCAGTGCACAAGTAGGGCAGAAGATTCACGAGTGCCGTCCGAGAAAGATTCACTCTCCGTTCCATTTTGGGGCGAGCCTTCCATGCTGAGACAAGCTGATCCGCCACTGAAGAGTTCAGTCCCATCCGAACTGCAATTGCATGCAGGCGTTCGGCGTCTTCCAAAATCGCAGGATCACACTTCAGCAGGGCTTTGTTGAGTCCTTCCTTCTTGTTCTCAGGCCATTGGTCCCATTCCGCTTCTCCGATCGCTCCGATCACAATTTCACGGTGAAACCAGTCAGTATTGATTTCTCGGTCATCGCCTCCGTCGAAGTTCAATACTGGCCAGAACCGTGCGGGAATTTCGGACTTTTTGAGTGTCTTCGTATCAATCCCCAGCACCTGCTTGAGCGTTGCGATCGACACTGTTTTCTGAGATTGCAATCGGGCGATAACCTTGTCACGCTCGTCCGGGAGCAGACAGCGGGCAAACCCGTTTTCTGGAAAACGGATGCGCAGATTATTGACTGTTTCGATCACTCGATAATACGAAGCGTGGCGATCTGCAATCGGGGCGCAGCGATCCGTCGGCTCCAGATCACAGCGACCTAGAGTGTTTATGTTCCAGTAAGTTAGGCGTTGCCCGAAGATCGCTCCCTGATGCCGCCATTTGGAATCACGAGTTGGATTATCCAGCGAGATTCTCAATGCCTGCTGCTGATCGACCGTCAGTGAGCCCAGTGCCCCGTCACGTTGGATTTGGCGCTCCCAAAGCTGCTCGAATTCATCCCGGATCATGGATCGGTCTGCATGAAACTCGAACTGGTCTGCGCGGTTCCGAATCGGATCTTCGTAAAGAGAAACTCCACCCTGCGCACTCGTTTTTGGTGACCCATCCGGATTGGTGAGGAGGTGCCGTCGTTTATCTCGCAAGTCGGCGACGAAGCGACCAAACGTTACAGACTGGCTATCCATGACCGTGCGACAAAGGATCTTGAGTTCGTCGCAGACATCTTCATAGTTACGACGAAGATCTTTCTTCTCTGGTGCACCCTCGGCTTCAGGAGTCGATTCCTTGCCTGCCGTGCGGGACATCTGTTTCTGGAGCGACTCAATCTCCTGTTTCAATTCTTGAGCAAGTTTTTGGTGTTCGGTGGTTCCATATTGCTCCATCATCGTGAGGTGGAGACGCGACATGGCTTGCTTGACTTTGCCTTCGGAATCGAGATCGGCGTCGAAGCCCACCGCTCCCCGCCGCTGCATCAGATGAATGAGCACGCGACCAAACTCGTGAGCGGTGAGTGGTGCGGACAGTCCACGTCGTCGCAACTCCCAGGGATCACTCTGGAAGAGCATCTGCAACTCAATGTTTGTGGCTGGCAGGAGACCGGCATTTGTCAAGATCCGACGGGCGATTCGCTTGCGATTGGAACGCCTGGCGAGATTGCGACGCAGCGAACGTTTGGCTCGCCGGTCCTGATTTCTCGGGGCTCCTCGTTTGTCGTCGGCTTCGTCGACACCCGCAGGAAACACGCTGACACCCGCGACGATCTCCTGCTTCTTAGTGTCGACCCAGGCACTGCCAACCGAGTTGGAACCGATATCAAGTCCAAGCGCAATCATCTGGCACCCCGCGCAGGAGCCCGAACATTTGTCGCCGAGCAGAAGGTACTCAGCAAGAAAACAAACGAAAGCGTGGCCCGCTCTTTGTTTAATTAATTCATTCAACTGAAGGGGAGTATCCCATCTTATGCTGGTGATTTTCTCATGCAGGTTCAGTTGACAGTATCGAGTGGAAACGTTTTGCCAAACCAGTTATCATGAAAAAGGGCCGGGACGTTGGTTTTGGACACCAACCCGAAAAGACTTTGGACATCGTCTCAACGTGACCTACCGGTCTGGCCACGCTCCCGGCGCTCCCCGTTTTCGATTCTGCAATTTGAATAGGGGGTAGTGAGCCCCGTTCTATGTTGAATCCGGCCGGGCTCTTCCAGACCGAACTCGATTTTATTTTGTAGTTGCAGTTTAGTCAAGCATGTCGTATAAAATCGATGTCGTGAGTGTTTGCCTTATCATTGGCTCTGAAAACGGATTTTATAGTTGCGGACTGCGAGCAGAAATGAAGATCTGGGAAACGTGAGTAATCGCGATGTCTGACTTGAAATGATCTTCCATGAAGGTTACTTTCATATCCAGTCTAACAGATCCGTTCCCGCGAGTTCTTCGCAACAAGACAGGCTCTTGCAAAAGAGACTGATCGTAGGCACTGATCAACAACCACCGTAGCCCGCATGACCTGCGGCCTACGGTTTTTTAATGCGCTAAGCATCATTAGGCTTGACTTCTCACTCTTCTGGTCTGTCGCTGTGACACCTCCGGTAATCTTGAGGTCCACGACCAGACAGCGAGTTGCCCTAGCGACTCCCGATCGAGCCAGAGAAAGCGACCTTCATGCGGCATTCTCTCATTGGGCACTGAATAATACCGGCTGAATCCGGTAGGTTCGGGAGAATTGTGAGCTACGGACTGAAGTCTGTCACTAACGATGGTGTCACTTGGAAATAGTCGCCTCCATCCATGGGCCCAGTTCTCTCCGGAAGTCGAATGTACACCGTTACCACCTCGTCAGTGACCGTTCCGCTTGAAGCCACGCTGGATCCTCGTGCCGACAAGTGGCGGCCCCAGTACTGTTTTGCGGATGACGGAACTCCATCAGCATTTTGCGGGATGTCTTTCCTATGATCGGCTGTATTACCTTGCTGGGGGAACTCCAGATAGGCATCTGTTCCCAAGCAGCGATAATAAGCATAAGGAACTCGTCCTTTCGCACTGCCGCGGCTGACCTTTTTGCCATGATACGTTTAGCTACAGCAGACACACTCCAGCAATCCTTGCAGCAAATAACATGCACCACGTCTTCGTTCACTTCCGAGCAGTCGGTTTTCGGATAATTGCTGCTGCACGGCTGCAAACAGTTCCTCGGAAACGATGTCCGGAACCGCGGAGGTGATCTGCTCGTGTAGATCGGTGTCATAGGTTGAACCAGTGCGACGCGGCGTGATCATGCGACCACGTTGCGGACGCCATCAACGAAATGCGTTTGCTCCATCGACATTGAAGTCAGCAGGTAAATCGGTGTTTGAAGATGGAGTCGGCAGGGAGAAAGCGAAGCAAACTCGAAACGACCAGTCGGTCACTCGATTTTTTATTGTCAGAATCGAAGGCTGGAAGTCGGCGGTGGGGAGAATGGCGAACTGGAATCGAATTGCCGATTTCCAAGGGAAATGAAATCACCACTGCAGTGCTATTCAAGCAGGCCGAGCTTCCGCAATGAACTCTTCAAACGATTGAGTGTCGGATGTTTCTTCGCCAGTTTTGAGGCCTGACGGCGCGTCATCCTGTCTCCTTCGTCGCAACCGATGGCTTCGCTAAGAACATGGAGAATATCCGCAGCCGCTTGATAGTTGTCAGTTCCTCGAGCATCGACGCGCAGCTCCGATTCGCGAAGCCATTTGTCCGGATTCTTGAGCATTTTCTTCATTCTGCCGGCACGTTGGCGCTTAGCTTTGGCGGCTTCTTGTTGAGCTTTTTCCTGAGCCTTGCGAGCCTGCTTCGCATTTTCTTCGGCCCGAAGAGTCTTCGTTTCCTGCAGCAGCTGGGCCAAAGTTCGCCGCAGATCACTTGTCGGCCAACCGGTAGCAGTCTGCGTTTGGCGAATCTCGGCGAGAACATTGGCTTTGATACTGGCTGTCTCACTGATCAAAAGTTGCAGCAGCAGGTCTTTTATAGGCTGTTCATCAAGGGCGTTCACCCAGCGATGGGCTTGTAGCTGTGATTTATCTGCGGGAAGATATTGCCCCTGCGTCGGTGTCATTTCCGCCTCCGCCAGACTCTTTTCAATTGATTTCCCCCAAGACACTCCCACAGAATCTAATTCACAGACAACTCGTCCTGGCGAGCAAGGGGGGCTTCACAGAGCGATGTTCTGCTTGTAACAGAAATCCACTCACCAGTTGTGCTGTTCTCGAGACTGGAGACTGACTGCGTTCAACAGATCAAGTGCATCGAAATCGCGGGACTCAACCGTACCTGCCATAACCAACGGCAGCACCGTTTGATACGGCCAGTTCACGCTGTACAAAACATCGGTTTGGTCGCTTCAGCTACAACATCGATATGTGCTTTGTCCGTGAACTGTAAATAAACGTTGGACGTTGCGGCGATGAGGATTTCGTCTGGCGTCGGCCTGGACGATTTGCCCCCTCGTCCACTTCAACAGCAGGCGCCGGAATTGCGAGGATGGATCAAGGCAGTCATCATCGCATCCACTGAGCATCGCCTCGAGGTCTTGTTCCTTCCGAGTGATACATGTCTCCCGAAGAGCATCAGGCGGACCGGCCCCCGCTCGGGTGAAGCTCATTTCTAATGTCAGCGGCCGTTTCCCGGGATTATGAGGAGTGGATCCTTGAGGAGATGATTCGTTGCCTCCTCATTTCTGGGAAGAGGACGCGAAGTTCGCAGGACAGATGGCTATGATGGACCGTCAGAAGAATACCTCCCGATCGGGGGGGCAGGCCAATTCACCCTGGCGGCCTCCCTCCCAAAACCGTACAGGATTACTGACATGAGGGAAATCCACCGTTCGTCAGTTGCCATCATTATTCCATGTCACAACTATGCGCGGTTTCTGGGCGAGGCGATTGAGAGTGCTCTCGCTCAAACCTGGCTCCCCGCAGAGATTCTGGTGATCCTGGACGGTTGTACTGATGAGAGTGCTGCTGTCGCAGGGCAGTATTTAGGCTATGGAGTTCGAAGTGTTGAAATCTTCAGTCGGGACGTTTACCTGGCGCGGCGTGCGGGTCTGATCCGAACACAGAGCGAATTCGTGACGTTTCTGGATGCGGACGACATCCTGGCTCCCGACTACATTGAACTGCTGCTGCCGCACTTTCGAGATCCCGCCGTGGGGGCGGTAACTCCCGGTGTGGACCATTTTGGCAACATTGGCGGCCAATGGTCTCCGAACCCCGAGATACAGGACATCACCCTGGGGAATTGCATGTGCAGTGCCTCCATGGTCCGTCGAGAGGCGCTCCTCAGCAGCGGCTGCTTTGAGAATCTGGCCAATGTCGGGATTCATGGTCAGGATTATCAAACCTGGCTGGAGATCCATCGCGCCGGATGGAAGCTGAAAAAGGGCGAAGCTCGCGTCCGCTATCGACGTCACAATGCGAATCGGACTTTAACGTCTCCCAGCCCCGGATTCGATCTGTTCCGAGAGGCCGCGCGTACGGAGTTACGCCCGCAACCTCGGACTCGCGCTCTTTTTCTGACGCAGACCTGCAACTCGGGAGGGGTGCTGGAAAATTTCCTGTCCCTTCTGCAGTATGCCGAACGGATTGAATGGAAAGCGGCCCTCATCGTTGAAGGCGGCGGTTCTGACGATCCGATGGTTGATGCTGTCGAGCAGTTTATTCCGGTCTACGGAACAACATCGCTGAGCCCCGTCTCGAATTGTCACCGAATCAGACGTTTTCATTCCTCTTTGGAGGCGATCGAACTGCTGGCCGACGAGTTTGACGTCATTTACTGTTGGGGACAGGGATGCGGCGACATTTTGCGACAACTCACGAAGCAGGGCCGAACCTGGCCGGTCGTGCTCGGGCTTCACGGGACGGGTGCGTGGACCAAAACCTGCGCTGCCGCAGCGCCACTCGCCACGAGGACCATCACGGTCTGTGATGACGCGAAACATCTGGTCCCGCCCGAGTACCGACATCACGTCCGAGTGATTCACAATGGTGTGAATTTCCCGAGAATGGCCGTACGTCGATCCCGTGAGGAAATGCGTCGACACTGGAAAATTGACAACGAACAGGTGCGAACGGTGGGCTTCGTGGGACGCTGGTCGGCAGAGAAGAATCCGCTGGCGCTAGCACATGCGATTGAGTCGCTCGGAGCGAATTATCACGCCGTCTACTGTAGTCCGCAGTTCATGCCGCAGGGCGGGGCGGCACCGGCGCGCGAGCTCGACGTGGTGAAGCGGCTCACGCAGGGACGTGTCTCTTTCGACTTTACGACTGACGTCGGGGATGTCTATCAGGCACTCGACTGCCTCATGATTCCGTCCCTTCATGAAGGAGGACCCCTGGTGGCGTTGGAGGCCATGGGGGCGGGATGTCCTGTCGTGTCGACTCCCGTGGGGATGCTTCCGGAACTGGCACGGCAGTTCGAGGAGAGGGGAATTCCTCAGGGAATTCTCTTCGTTCCTCTGGACGCGTCACCCGAGCTGTGGGCCGAACGGATCGAGGCGGTTTTCACCTCCCAGCAACAAGTGGTCTTTCCAGCAGTTCGCACGGCGATTCTGGAACTGAAATCCGCGCGGCGGATGGTTGATGCCTGGGAAGAGGTTTTGATTGAGGCGTGCCATCAGAAGCGCGCGGGAAGCTTCCAACCGAAAGAGAGTCTCCATGCCCCAGCCGCTAATGGCGCGACGCCATCCCGGGTTACCGCCTTCACAGGTGGACATCTCTGACCTGGCGAGCTTTGGTCAGGATGTGAAGATTGACCTGACGGGAGACTTGACGATCGGGGATGGCAGCCATCTCGCCCATCGGGTTTCCGTCATCACACATACGCATGCCAATCTGACCGGCCCCATCCGACTGGGGAAGGTCGGACCGCCGGTCGGTTGTCCGCTGGTCATCGGGAAGCACGTGTTTATTGGGGAAAACGCGGTCATTCTGCCGAGCGTGAATTCGATTGGAGACTGGGCCGTCATCGGGGCCTATTCCGTCCTCACGAAACCGGTGGGAGCCGGCGAAGTCTGGGCCGGGAACCCGGCGCGATTTCTGCGTTGCCGGGAGGAATGGGGCCTTCCGGAACGCGATGCCCGTTCCGTGGCCGAGTCGAGGAGGAACTCTCCTCTCGACCAGGACCTCCGTGAACCGGCCGCTAAGGTGCCGGATCGTCCCCTCTCCCACTCTTTGGCGGAGATCCTTCAGGAGATTGCACGGATATCGTCCGACGCGCGCACGGTTGAACTCGCCAGGCGGGGATTAGGATTGTTGCAAGAGACGGCGTATCGCGTGGAACCTGTTCGAGGCCCTTGAATCCCTTCAACTCGCTCCCTCGTCAAGAAGGGGATGCCTGTAGCTGTCGAAAGCCTGCTTCATACTTCTGATCCAAAGGAGTCCGAAAGTCCCGAAGTACGGACTTCGTACGGCCGCAAAAGTGCCGCATCGTCACCAGATGATCCAAGTAGCGAGGAGCAGCGTCCACATAGCGAACTCCTGGCCGATCCTGCTCAAGGTACTCTTCCCTCGCAAAACAATGAATGTGATGCGGGAGCGGAAAATAGGGGATCTCCCATTCATAAATCAGGCTGGCCAGGATCGTTTGCTCCGCATGTTGCAGCCGATCGGAGTAGTTCCGATAAAGTTGTCGTGCAAACTGAGCTGCGGCCCGCACCTGAGTTCCCTGAGCAAGCAGGAGTCCGGTGTTTAGCAAGGGACGATTCTGCCAGTGGGAGCGACGGAGGAACTCCGGGGGAATCTCGCCGAGCCAACTGTTTTGCATCTGCCCGGGCCAGAAGCCGGGATCATCCTCGATCGCAATTGCCAACGGGAGTCCACTGCGTCGAAATTGTCGAAGGACTGGTTCCATGCTGGCAAAGAAGAGCGAGTCTGTGTCCACATAGAGATAAATCCCCTGCTCCGGAATGTGCTCCGCCAGCGAGGCCAAGCGGGCAAGGGCCGCCGGAAAGACCAGACCATGAGAATTGGGAATCCGATGCGGCGAATAGGGAACGCAGGTGCCGATCCGCTCGAGGGACTTGCGAACCGATTCACTGCAACCCACATCGAGAAAGATCACGTTCCAGTCGCTTCTGGAGTGATACTGAAAAAAGGAGGTGAGGCTGCCATAGCGTCCGACGTAACTGCCGCTGCTGAGATCGAACCAGAGGGACGCGGTCGTGCCACGCACCAGGGCAATCGATCCGTCCGCCTTTTCGACCAGGAAGGGCCAGTTGGAGACGACCCAGTTGGTTCCCTGGCCCATTTCGGCGGAGGACAGCAACAACTGGTTAGAATACGTCCGGTGATGCGCCCAAGCGGCTCCGAATCCGCTGGAAGAGATGTCAGTGGCGGAGAGAACAATGTTGCCATTGAGATAGTTAACGGGCCAACCGGATGATCTCGGCAGCCCGCCAAAACCGATTCCGCCTCCGAACCCGCCAAAACCTCCGGAGCCGGTCCCCCCATTGATTGGACAGGTGCAGTCCGTCGTATTGCATGCGGGAGGCGGATCGCTTTGCTGAGTCCCCTGCTTCGGCGAAATGGAAGAGGACGAACTGGAAGACCCTCCACCACCCCCGAGCTTCTGCTCGGGTCTGATACTGCTCGTGGTGCACCAGTTCTTTCTTCAAGGTGGCGAAGAAAGATTCCATGGGAGCATTATCATAACAGTTACCTTTGCGACTCATTGAACACGTGATGCCATGTTCCTTGAGCAGTCTCTGGTAGTGCTCGCTCGCATACTGCACGCCACGGTCGGAGTGAGCCAGCAGTTCTTCTCCTGGACATTGACGAGCAATCGCCATCTTCAGGGCATCCACCACCAGACGACTGTCAATTCGCTCGGACAACCACATCAGTCTGGAACAGGTGGTCGTAGAGGAGAAGAGCAACGAGATCACCGCGATTCCCAGACTCCTAGACCGGTTCGGTCTCTCATGTGTCCGCGAAGATCGCGTTTTGTCAGATGAAACTTTGGTCTTCCACGAGACAGGACCATACATCTTTTGCGAAGCCGCTCTAGAATTGCTGGAGATTTCCGGGTATTTGATCACAATTGTTGCCATAAGTTGCCAAACGGACATTGCCGAGAAGATTGTGGATGCCGGTGCGGATGATGTGCTGGCGGTGAAGGGGAACGAGCCGACATTGCAGAGCGACATCGAGTCGTTCTTCATGGATCATCTGGCAGAAGAATTCGCCCAACTGTTCCCACTCCGGCTTATCGAATTCTACCGCTGCAACTCGCTTCCAACTATCGGGAGAATAGCGGGCAGTCGCTTAGTTCCTTATTCGGATCATTCAGAGACCTGAACAGCAAGGCAGTAGGCGGCGTCAATGTGGTCCCCGGTCTACACTCGCTACACAGTCAATCTTCAATTGAATTCAGGATTTTGCGAATTTCATTGCTGCGATCAGTGTCGCCCATGTCTCTGTGCCAAGCTGCGAAATTGCGCAGAATCACCTTACAATCATTAGTCTTCGGAAACCCCATTTCTTGGTAAATCGCAAACGCTTCTGTGTAAAGCCTTCGTGCACCTGCGTCGTTACCGCTTCGATTTTCCGCGAGGGCTGACATTCCCTTAATGGACGCCACATTGTTACTGGCACGTCCGTAGACTCGTTCAGCAATCGGCAACGCGACTTTGTAGCACTGCAACGCGGCCCCAAAGTCGGCCAGCATTCCGTGGCAGAAGGCCCGGTTTACCAGTGCTGTGACCACGTCCACATGGCCCGGTCCTTCAGTGAGCCGGAATACTTCCTCTGCTTTTCTGTAATACTCAATTGCCTTTTCGATTTGTCTTTGTTCTTGATACAGAGATGCAAGGTTGTTGTAAATCAGGCCAATATCGGGCGTGATCCCGTTGGCGTGGAAGACGATGTCTCCTGCCCTACGGTACGTAGCCTCCGCCTCAGCGAACCGCTTTCGATCCGCATGAATTGCCCCGAGAAGGGTTAAGCTTTGTGCATATTGGGGGTGCTCTGGGCCAATAGCCCTTTCCTCCCTCCGCATGATGTCTTTCAGCATCGCCATTGCTTCGTCCAACTTTCCCCTTTCTAAGACGAAGTGTGCAACATTCTTCATCGCAAATGCTGTAGAAGGATGAGGTCGTCCATCATCCATTGCCCGATGAATCTGTAAATACTTCTCAACGCTTTCATCGATCTTCAGTAGATTTGGCACCGATGTGTACGGAATCATGGATTCTTCGACGTGATCTAACCATTGAGATAACTTTCCTTCACTCCTGTCTCCCCAAGAGTTGCATTTCCGACATGCCTTAAGGCTCATTTGGATAGAAGAAATCAAGCCAGACCGCTGCTGCCGTGTTTCAGGCGGAAGTGTGGGCCAATAGCTGGTCATAAACTGATTTGCTTCCGCCTGTTCGATCAGGCGTTGGAGGCCTTGCCATGCTGCTGTCCCACCCTTAATGTCCCACCAATCGTCACCAAATTCTTCATCAAGGCGTTTCTGAGCAGCGATAATCTCAGTGGAAGTAACTTCGGGGAGATGCTCGTAGCCCTTCTCATATTCGTGAAGGCAATCGTCGGTAATCACCATTCTTTTCAGTAATTCATCTCTCGAAATGACGACCGGTGATCGAAAATACTGAATGGTCGTAAGAGGACCGAAAGCGTCAAATGTGACGCCTTTGAAAAGGCGAATCTCGTTCAGCAAATGCGCCACTCGTTGTCTATAATCCTTCTTGCCATTCTTCATCATGGCCGAGCAAAGCAAGATGTAGTAGTGGTCAAGTTCGAATGACAGCGCTTCAGCAAACTGACGCTTGACCTTGGATGCAAAGTCATCCTCTGTGACATCAAAATGGCTCTTGACCTGGAAGCCAACCTTGCATTTTGGGGCGGTCAAGATGACATCAACCCCCTTGTCATTTAGCGCCTGTCCTATCTCGATATGGCAATACCCCAGAAAGTGGCGGTGTGCATTGAGGTAGTTTACCACTTTTGTCACCAGAGCGTCGTGCTTCATATTGACGAACTCCAGCGTATCTTCCTCGGTTCCAAGCCCACGATTTAGCAAACAGTCCAAGACAGACACGATGCCTTCTCGCTGTATTGTCATAGTTCAGAACTCCATGAGTCGTACTGGCCAATATGCAAAATGCTGAATAGAAAGCCTTTGTCTCTTACATCGCGGTTCGTGAGAAGTGTTTCGATTCCTCATTTTGAAGGGATTTATGGCAATGGACGATTTTTCAGGCTCATCGGCGTGCCCCAGATCAGATACCTTGAAAAACCATTTGACCTACGGATTGATCAACTCAATCTCCGCGGGTTCAAACCACTGCTTGTTGAGAGCGTGTGTTTTCACGACTTCCGGATTCTCGGTGTAAGCAACTACTGCAAGACTGTCCTTGCTCCGACTGCACGTCACATAAAAGAGTCGACGGGTCCGGTCTTCCGCTGATTCTTTCACCTCTTGCGATCTCCCTCGTGAGGTTGACGCTGAGTTTGTGCCGAGCAACGATCCGTATTTGAATAGAAAGCCCTTCGATTCAGCATCGTTGATGATCACCATAACGCGGTCAAACTCCCTCCCTTTCACGCCGTGGTGAGTATCGAATGTGGCCGATTCCGTCACATAGTCATGGTATGCCCGGACATGCGAGAATGGAGCCTGAAGGCAGGTGCGAATGGCCGCGAGATGCGCCGTTGCCTCATTCTCCTGGGACTCTCCATCCTCCTGTTCGTCATCGTCGTCACCTTCGGTGGGTGTCACGAATGGCGTGAGCGCGTCAGGAATCGAGAAAAGTCGATGGGAATGTACGCATTCCAGCACTTGTGCAAGCGTGGGATCTCCATCACCAGACCACAGTTCAAGGAGTTGGTGAACAGCAGTCTTGGCCTGACGAAGGCTATCCGGCTGATTAGCTCCGGCTGTCTTAAAGGCTTCCTCGCTAAGAAGTGCGGAATGTTTTCGCAGGAGTGCTGTGAGCTTGAATTGGTCCTTCTGTTGTCCGGCGTTGACCAGTGGTTGTACCAAATCGGTAAAGAATGCGAGCAGAGGCAAGTTGCCATTCAGAAGACCCGTCCGAAAGATTTCGATGCGGTAAAGTGGTTCAAATATTTCTGCGAAGTTCATACGACGCGCGGCCATCTGATGTTCAAGAATCAGCGTTTTCACGTGCAACGTATTGAGCCATGCAGGGTCATTGGTGATTTCAGCCATCCTGGCCCTCACATTTCTCTCGACAGCTTCAGGATTCTCCGTTTCCGCCGGGCACAGGAACAACCGTGCCGAGCCTGGCAAGGCGTCAGATCGACACTTTTGCTGTTCAGTGTCGGAGTCGGACCGAATCGTATTGATGAGCTGCACGACACGAACTGGCGACCGATGGTTCATCTTCAGTCTGGGAGTTGCCCAGCTCTCAGGGATGATGGCCGCAAGATCCGCCCGACCGTCCGTGTAGATGCGTTGCATTGTGTCACCAATCAGTCCGACAGCGAAACGATCTGCATGGTTACCCGTACAGGCCAGAGTCATCAGAATGGGATGAATCCATCTTCCGGCGATGGTTGTCTGACAATGTTCCAGCATTCGCTGGACCTCTGCAAACTCGTAACAGTAGGTATCCGTACCCACGGGCTTGATCAACTTGAGGTGGAACCGCAACTTCGCATCTAGGAGATGTTCTCCGATGAGCCACTTCACGATGGAGACCAGCAGCATCAGCTCGAAGTAAAACGTCCGTGGTGCGTAGTTGTTCTTCTCTAACCAACGGCCGTAGTTTTCCGCCTGTTTCTTGCTGAAGTCCTGCCAGGTCAGGATGCCTGTGTTCTGGCAGAAGGCAATGTGCTTGTCCTTCACGGATCGGTATTTCTTGTTGGTATTGCGGCTGACGCCGCCGAGTCCGGCAGGACGATTGCAGTAGCCCAGAAATTTCTCCCAACCTTCCTGGATCGTAATGGGGTCTTTGTTTTGATCGGAAACTTGATTGGTCTGCTCCTCTGATACCAAACCGAGTTCTCTGGCTTTGTCACGATCGAGTTTCTGGAGGTGCTGGATCGCTTTCTCTTCGGTCCTTGCGTTTAATGTATGTTTGCCCAGATTTCTGGACCCGCTCCGTCCATCTGCGTAGTAGACAGAGCCTCGCTTAAAAATCTTCCAGGTGAAGTGCTGACACTGGATAGTTTTGCTCAAACGCTGCTTTCGCATGTCGATGATTCATGATTATTCTCCTCAGAAGAGTAAGCTCTCGTCTCACGGATCATCCCTGGTGAGACGGAGAACTCCAGCAACCGTCAGAAATGGCGCTGGCATGTTGGGTAGAGTAACCGCCGAGACGACATGTCCCGGCGAACATCAGAAATTGACACTCGGGGGTTAGCTCTTGGTCAGCCATTTCGGCTTGGGACCCGGGATTGGCCGCTCCGATTCCTGTATTTCAGAGATTGTCTTAGCCTTGATGTGACGAAATTCGGCGAGCAGTTCGGACTTTAAGAAGCGGATCGAGTGTCCCTTACCGCCAAGTTGGAAGTAAGGTAAGGCTCCTCCCTCAGCCATTCGATAAACCGTCGCAACGCTCACTTTCAGTAATGCGGCAACTTCCCTGGCCGTCAGAAATTCTTCGTTGGGAGTTTCCATTTGCTTTACCTGACAACGGAGGGGACTGTCTCCTCGACGATTCTCTACGACTTCAATTGGCTTGAACGGGCCAAATTGGCCCATTCAGGAAATAATGGTACAGGGGAAGTCAGCTGTCAAGAGATTTTCGCGTCGAATCGGGAACGCGAACAGCTTTGGTAATCTCGCCCACATCCAGTACGAAGTAGGATTTGGGAGTTAGCTCGACAGTCTTTCCCTTCCGGGTCGGGTCCTGCCAAGGGCCGATCTTCCCCGCTACAATCCAGCGTACATAGTGACCGTCTCCATAGTGAACTTGGCCGTCCATATTCAACTCGACGACTTCCCGGAAGTGCGGCAAATGAAGCTGAGTTTTGGCGAGGATGCTGCCGAATGCAGTCATCATGTCTCGCACTGCTTCGCCCCGATATCCCGCGTGAAGCAGGTGACCGGAGCAGGCGATATATACAGCCGACATCTCATCGACAATGCGGGTCCGTCCCAGGATCGGTAAGTTCTCCGTGAGGAGGCTCCCGGGAACCAGACTGTGGTCCAGGACATAGCGCAGGTGGCGGGGGCTGATGCCAGACCGCTCGCTCAAGGTTTTGAGGTCCATCACGTGCATAAGGTTAAACTCCGTCAGAGACGAGAAATTCGTAAATCCGGAGATCACGATCAGGGGGACGCCATCCTGATCGTGACTTTTACTCCAGAATCATTTCAGCCGTTTCCGGCATCGTCAACAGTAATCAGATCGATCATGTTGCAGGAAACCGCTTGAACAGCAGCTCCATCAACGGTTCGATTTGAGGCAGCAGAAGGGCTTTAACGGCTGATCCGCATTGGTCGAACGGAACAAACTTGAGGAATAACTCTCCCTGATCGATTGGAGGAGCATTCCTGAATCGCAAGTAGTCCTCGCAGTCCCACAGAATAACGCCGAAGCCTCCGGGGATCAGGAGTGCGGACTGGAGAACCTGACTGGAATCATGCGGGCCGGTGAGGGCACTGTAATGCCGTTCGTAAATCACCAGCCCCAGTAATGCGGTTTCGGGTACCAGCTCGATGGTAAAGAGCTGGCCGATGAGATCGTTGATCTCGGGGATACGGACTTCAGCTTCCTCCAGATGGAGCCGGAGGAGGAGATTGAGGTGTTTGAGTTGCTGAATGTAATTTCGGATTGGGTTTTCGGCCATGTTTCCGTGATGTACGTGTGGTTTTCGGTGGTAATGCTCCCGTGGAACTGGGAGCAGGCGTCGGGACCGCTTTCGGTTTTGCCCCGACAGTGTCGCAATGAACTTCCCGATCTGAACTCGAAGGTTTCGGTTGTGAACTCTGTGATTGATCGCGGAAATTGATGAGATGATGGCGGGCCAGCAGGTAAGCCACCACGTCCAGAAACTGAGTCACTTGTTGCAGATCGCTTTGTTTTGATGGTCGTGTGGCGGTCATCCACTTTTCCGTGCGGTATTGAATTGATTGGTATTGGCAATCTTTCGTTCTCCAAAGATGCGTCCCATCGGGACACTCCGGCGACCGGCATGCCAAGTGCCGATGATTCGCTTAAGTGCTTTAGGGTTGTGCTTGGAATTGAAGTGATTCATGGAAATCTCCTGGTCTAAAAACGAAAAAAGGGACTCCACAATGGAGTCCCTGGCGATGCTCAAAATTCTGATGCAGGGGTGAGAAGCCGATTTTCAGTACATAAGTTTCTCCTGAGTGGAGGGCTTTGATATTATGCGAAGTTGCGATAGCGTCTCGGCCGAAAGGCTGGAATGCCACGAGCCAGTTTCATAGCCCTTGAAACACTGAACAGGTTTGGCAAGGAATGTGCATATGAGCATGGGGAAAGGAGACTCTCATGCTCATTGCCCTGTCCAAGTGGTGGAGTTTCCCACGGATGGTGGGCGCTGGTTGAGGTCTATGCGGCATCTGCTGGGACGAAGCGATCGGCGATGGCTCGTTTTCACGGGCAAAAAAGGTGGCGACGACGTGGGGCGTTGCCATCGTGGAAATGGAAACCGCATCCTGTTGATGACTGACGGGAAAGGGACGCCACTCTCGGCATTTACCACCGCTGCCAATCACAGCGAAGTGACCACGATCGAGACGTTGATCGATCAGTGCCCTCCGCATGGCAAGCCCCGACGCCTGCTCTACGATAAGGCTGCTGATGCGGACTGGCTGCGTGAGCACCTTCAATCTCGCGGGATCGAACTCATCTGCCCGCACCGGGAAAACCGGACCAGCCCCCGTCTGCAGCATGGCCGGTCATTCGGACGGTACGAGCGCCGCTATCGCATCGAGCGAACCTTCTGCTGGCTGCAGAATTGTCGACGCTTGATTACCCGGTGGGAATACTACGCCAAACTGTTCGAAGGCTTCGTCCACTTAGCTTGCCTGTACACCATCATCAAAGGATTGCGAAACTACCTCATACTGCGTCTCTCGATCAAACCGCATTATCTGTCCGTCCCGGACGCACGCCCGCGTCTCTATTTCGGTCAAGATCACAGCGCGGAGCGTCTTCCGCTTTTCGATGAGCGCCTTTGCGACGCGGTGTGCGCCGTCGATGAGGAACACACGGCCGTTTCCGGTCCCGACCAAAACTGGCATCGTGCCGTCGAGGCTCTTCGACAGGTTGTTCAAGCGGACACCGTTGGGCAATCCGGTGCAGTGTACCACCGCATAATGTCCGCTGTTCTGCTTTAAGGTCCAGTCCCCGAGCTCCATGTCCACGACTTCTCGCGGGTGCGCGGTAAGGTATTCCGTCACCTTGCTCACCAATACGCCGCAGCGCACCTGGGGAACGGCCTTCCAGTCGAAATCCGAGGTCATCACCGGCTTCTGATCGCTCGACATTTCTATCCCTGTTCCAATACGAAACTCTACACCACCGCCATGCGAATGCTATGCCACTGCAATATAGCCGGGGCGAAAGGACGCCAATAGAATCTTTTGCTCGGAGTGTGCGTTCCATTCCATCGATGTTAATTGTTTTAATCAAGCACTTGTGGTGAAATTCGCATGACGTGCATTTCCAATGCGAGCCGCTCCCAAGGGAAATGACTGGGGCCATCTCACGGAGTTGAGTCGGCGGTGCAGGTGCTCTGGACATGCTCTCATGTGTGCGCTAGGCCGACGCCTAATGGTCTTCGGTCAATGTGATCGACGCAAATTCGTGAACCGTTTACTGAGGTCGCTGAGAATCGCCCGGATAGTCGAATCCGGGAAACCCCAAATAGTCGGCTATCCAAAGAGCCTGCGCCTCACCCAACAGGTTTAGGCCGTCTTTAAGCCTTATACGCCAATCTACCATTGCATCAATTGTAAGACCACCTTTTTCATCAAAGTCTTCGGATGGCCGAATGGCAGCCTCTATTTCGACAATCAAACTCATGCAGTTGACGATGTTCGGGCGATCCGCGATGACTTGCTCACTTAGCTCTGGAAAATGTTTGAGAAGCTTTGCACAAGAGTCGAACGTTTCTTGAATGAATGGTTCAACACGTCTCGCCGCTCGTTGCACATATTCGAGGAAGACCTTTTCTCCTTCGTCATCTAGATCAACCTTACATCGCGTGAAATCTGCCATATGATCGACGTGTTGGAATGTAATCCCATACGCACTCATGACGTCGTCGAAGACTTTCCTCCGTTCCGGATGGTTCCACTCGGAAAACCCAAGTTGGTTCCACGCCGACGCGGGGATCTCTTCCGGAACGAATCGCCAAAATTGCTTTACAGGGTCTTCATAAACCGGATACGACGCACCCTTCATGTTGGCGTAAGCCTGTCGGTCAAGGCTGCGCCCCTGAACCAAGGGCACTAGAACGATCTTAGACCAAAGGTAGTCGAGCGTTTTCATGCGAACGATCTTGTCTCGATCGGGGCGAAAGGCTTCAACTAGCGATTTCCAAATTGCCTCAACCGCAACAAGCGAACCAAGTGGATGCGATGTGTCAAAGCTGATCCAAAGACAGGGTTCTCTGTTCCACGGCACAGTTTCACTAACAACTCTCGCAACAACGCCACTCCTTTTAAGTTTCTTGAGCTCTTGTGAAATTCGATTTACCGTTGCCTGTAGGCAATCTCGTAGTTCTTTTGGACGCGAATCTTTCGTGTTTTTGGGTTTATTCGGCTTCTGTTTGACTGTGTTTGGAAGGACCTGAGCGGGATAGCAAAACAACATCCATAACCGCATAGCCTCAGTGAAAGTGTTAAGTTCGTTCTGTGTGAATCTACTGTCGAACTTTAAGCGATCGCCGAGTCGTAGTTCACGTTCTGTATCCTGAAGCGCTCTAAGGGCAATGCACGCATCCATCCCGTTTGCAACGGACAGTCGAATCGAGTTCTCAAATACTCCCATCTCTTTGCCCTTATCGATGATGGCTTGGCGCACTTTTTCGTTGGCCGCCGTTCTCAAGTTGGGCACAAGTACGAGAGCCTGTATAGCTTGGGAAAAGAAGTTGCCAAGAGTACGCGTGTATTCGTTGAACGCTTTGTTGAATGGGTCTAAGGTGGAAATCGCACGAAATCTCTTGTACATGCCTCCGTCAAACTGTGATGCGCGTGACTCTGCTACAAAGCCCCATTCATCAACTGAAGATTTGGGGAGCAAAAACTCGCCACCGAGGCATTTCTTGCTTTCATCCCAAGTAGCAGAGTCAAGGAGCTTTACGTCGCCGCCCTTTGCCAATACTTGCTGAAGATTGTTGAATGCGAATCCAACCTTTTTTCGAGTCTCCCGAACCTTTGAGAAATATTCCTCCCATGAGTCCGGGCGAAACTCGTACTCGACCGCTCCTCGAGAGAGGGCATTGAATTCCGGCAACCACGGCATTTTGATGTTTTCAAGCGGCATTCTCTTGGTTGAGTCATCGGCCAACGATTCAAACAGACTCATCTGGTGTCCGTAACCGGCAGCGCCGTACCGCGCGTATCCCGGCAGACAAGCGGAAACAACCTCGACTCGTTGTACTGCCAAGTCGTTTATGCTGGACTCCAGTTCCGAACGTAGCAAATCTGACGCCTTCCGCTCGATGTCGATGACAAAATGGGCTACCAAGCAGTCATCCTCCGCAACGAGTGCGATGATTGAGGCATCAGAGCGAATTCGTTGTTCAATTTCCTTGCGATGCTTCTCCACCCAACCCGTATACAACTGGGGATTGAACTTGAAGACGCCTGCCGCGAAACGTGAAAATAAATGCAATGGCAGAACGTTCCAGGCATCCATTACGGTTTGGTCGTTCAGCCACGCCGTTAGGTTGTGATTCTGCTGCTCCAGATGCCCCAGCCAGTAGAGTATTTCTCCGACTGCAGAGAATTGGGTGGCCGAATTGGGAGTGCTGCTCGGTAGTTGGAATGAGCCAAGCCACTGTCGAGCGAGATCGAAAACCTCGTTCTTGTCGGTTTGGCGATCCTGATAGTCGCTTGAAACCGCGGCGGCAGCAGCAAACCGTGGCAACGTGCCTGCAAACTGCTGAAGAATGCCAAAACCATCGCCGCCCTTTACCTGTGCCAAGTCCCAGTCCAATGTGAACCACCAAGATGTTGGAGCAAGTGACCGGACTTCTTCGACAAGCGTTATGTTCTTGGCAGCATATCGCTTTATCCCAATCCATTGAAGTGCAACCAGCACTGCTCGTACACCAACCCATGTTTCGATTTGGATTCCATCGAGACTTTTTATGACGTCGGAAATGGCACTTTCATTACGAGAAAATGAACAGAGCAGTAGGTTTTCTAAATCGTCCTCTACTACCAGCGGCGGAAGCAGTGATTCAATCGTCCCACGAGGTTGAAGAACTGTATCAGTCAGTTCTTGTGCAATTATTTCGCTCCGAATTGCGTGGAAACCCTCAACATGCCTTCCGTCTGCCGATGTGCGGAGTAAGTATTCGTTACCAAATCGCTCCAGTGCCCTCGTTGGTTCTGGTAGACCAATAGACTCAGCAAGAGCCTTTAGTTCGAGTCGAGCTTCATAAGCGGAAGCCACCGCAACAAGCCTTAGTAAGTGAAGTTCCTTGTCGACCAATTTGCCCTTGTTGACTTCGTCTTTGAGAATGCCGACCTGAGCTTGGACCCTTTGCGATAATTGTTCGTTCTGAGTGACCAAATAAACAAACTCGAAAAGCGACTTTCTGTCGCCGAGTTTTGACCATGCATCTTCAAAATCCAATTGCTCGTCGCCATAGCCCGCATTCCGAAGATTCTCGAATATTTGGCTGGCCGATTCATCGGTGAATTCCATCTCGATGTCTGCGAATGCAAATTCCTCCGCGGAAACGCGCGATCGGAACCAATCCTCCTCTCGGATTGTCACCAAAACGCGGATTCCGTTTACTCCCGCCAATTCTCGGACGATCTCGACCCACCAGTTGTCTCCGGGCCGCACGTCAATGTAGATCAATGACGGCACGTCGATGATATCCGCGTGTGCGGCTATCGCTGCGGCCATGAGGCGGGCATGTTCGAGACTTGCTGCCTTCTCGACTTGATAGCGAAAGTCTGACGCCGCCCAATCGAGCAGGTAGCGGTAGGCCAAAGTTGTCTTGCCTTGGCCAGACGCACCTCGAAGAATTACGACATCCTTTCGCTGAAATGCCTCATGAATGCTCATGATGGCGCGGTTTCGCGGAACATCTAATCCTGCAGCAACGTGCTCCGCTCGGACTCGACCACCTTGGAAAAACTCTTGGCTGAGTTTATCGCGAGTCTGGGGGGCCGGCGAAGTGGACCCAATGGGTTTGATTGAAAGGTTCCATTCCTGAGCGTGTGCATTTCGGTGTGCGATAAACTTGCCAAGTTGCGTCAGTTTGTCAATCGTTTGCGAGCGAGTTAAACGCTTTTGTCTTTCTGCCGATGCAATCAACCACCACATAAGGTTTTCAAAGGCAACCTCGGGATTGCCAGAGGTCATGGTAGCTTTTAATTTCTCGATTACGTTTTGAGTGAGTCTGTCTTCATCGACATTCTCAATCTCGATCCGCTTGAAGACTTCCTTAGCTTTATCCTCGCTAAGGCCCTTGATGATCTTCTTGTTACCGGCTTTGTCGCTTTCTTCTCGGTCCTTTGTGAGCGTGTTCAGCGAACGCGGTAGCGTATCTTGATTTTTGTCATACGCCATCAAAAGTTCGGGGCCAATCGGACCGAAGGAAACAATCTTGATTGCGACCGATGCGTCAGTCTCGCAGAGATCACTGATGCGAGTGTAGAACGATGGCTTGAAGTGAGACGCGGTCAGATTCGCTGAATAGTCCTTAACTTGGATTACCTCGAGTCGTTGTCCGGAATGGCTTTGAATTTCTAGGTCTTCGTTGCCTTCGGGCTGAATCACGGTGTCATCAGACAGTCCGTCATCGAAGAGTCGGTACAGGCAATAAAGTGCCTGCCTTCGATAGCCACGGTATGTGGCCGTCGGATCATCTTTATGATTGGTATTTACCATGAACTAAGTGAATCCTAAATAGATTCCCACCGGAATCGGAGTGTTCTTTTCAACTGGCGTCGGAACAAGAACAGGCTTGGTCTACGTTGAGGAAGTGTACCACCGCTTCCTCAACCGAAACCACCGCTGCGAATGCTTGGAAGAACTGATTGACCAGGCCTGCGAATGGTTCGGGGCCAACAATAACCTCGACATGCGACACTCCTTCGCCAAACCGCATAGTACTCACTCCGATTCCGTGGAAGTTCTATTTAGTTGTTTTGTTGAAGTGGCGCTCCGGTCCCTGGCCTATTCCCTGCGGCGCTAGATGAGACGCCGCGAACCAATGGCCTCTCAACAGAGCATGTCCATTTCAAATCCGACTCCATCGGCCGCACTGGGAAATTGAAGACGGGGTTTGGACTTGATCATCTATTGCGTGTCAATGAGGTGCAGCAAGTGGACCTGCGGTTTTTCCTAAAACGCTGAGCGTTTGAACCTGCCGACAGCATCGCAAAATCAGTCATGAGTTGCTGTTCCCAAAGAAAAGCGGCTCGTCGCAATCTGCTGCGACAACCCGCTCCTATCAAAGTCGGGATGACAAGACGGCTATTGAACTTTTTGCCGCTGGTGTCCAGGAAATGCATAGACAGGAAGTGTCTTTATGGAAATGGTTAAATCCATAGATCGACTAATGAGGCGAGAATTTCTACAGCATCTCTACCGGGAAAGATGGAACATCCCCATAGGTCGGCATGACTCACTCAGGAAATTATGTGATGGTGTGTCCACACATCTGTTGGACCGCGCGGCTTCTTCCAAGATTGCAGCTGCCGCTGCTTTTCCGAGAAATCTACGTCACGTGAATCGCCAACTTTGGCGTCGCATTGACGAGGATGCGACATGCGCAAGCGAATAAATCCTTATTTGACGGTGATTCTTCTCGTGCTAGTCGCGCTCGTCCATACCAGTCGACGCAATTTCGGAGCCCGCTATTATATTACGCTTACCCTTGATAAATTCAGTTGCCTCTCGGCATAACCACTTCGAGAGTTCGGCTGCTGAAGCCGAGTGATTGACTTTCACCGTCCCCACTTCATCCGACCGGAGACCGTTCGTGCATATTTCACGGCTGCGCCTACGGAATTTTCGTAACTTCAGAGCCGCAGAATTCCGCTTTTCAGAGGGCGTTAACACCCTGATCGGAGAAAACGGGTCAGGGAAAACGAACGCCTTTCAAGCCATCCGACTTCTTTTGGATGATAGCCTTTCTCGCGGAGCGATTCGACTCCGTGAGTCCGACTTCAATCGCTCCCTTGATTCATGGAAGGGGGCGTGGATCATCATCAGTCTTGACTTCGATGACCTAGATACGAGTGAAGGATGTCAAGTCATACGGCACGGCGTCGGCCACATGGACGACACGAATTCCGGCACTTACACCTTCATATTTCGCCCCAACAAGATAATCCGCAAGACGCTTTTCGAACTCTCCACAACGAATGATGCCGACGATGAAATTCGACGAATCCTCGACGATCTAACCATTGAGCAATACGAATCTCTAATCACAGGACGAGCTACCGCTGACTTTTTGGACGACGAGATCTATGGTAAGCTGGTCGGCGACTTTGACAGCTTGACTTTTCCGGACCATGAAGACGATGCGTCGCTCATCGGCGACCGCATGCTACAACCCCTTCACAGTGAAGTATCCTGCACGTTCGTCAAGGCTCTTCGCGATGTAATCGCCGATCTTAGAAACTACCGTGACAGTCCCCTCCTCAATCTATTGCGAGGAGCCGAGGGTAAAATAAGCATCACCCAAGCCAAGAAGATCCTCAGTCAAATTACGACCCTCAATAACGAAATCTCCGGATTGGAGGAAATCCGCGATATCGCACAGGGGGTCCAAGATTCACTCCAGGACACCGTCGGTCATACCTACTCTCCCACGATTGATATCCGCTCAGCCATCCCCGAGGAACTTGATCGACTGCTCCAGCGACTCTGCCTTACGGTCAGTGATCCTGGCGACGAAGGATACAAAGGAGAAATTGATGAACTCAGTCTCGGCGGAGCCAACCTTATTTACCTGTCCCTGAAACTGCTTGAATACGAACTGAAGACGGCATCCGATCGTGTCGCCCACTTCTTACTGATCGAAGAGCCCGAATCCCACATCCATACTCACATCCAGAAGACACTCTTTGAGAAATACACTTACGAAAACACGCAGGTCATTGTTTCAACTCACTCTACTCACATCTCAGCAGCCAGTAAGATCAGCAGTGTCAACATTCTCGCAAAGTCAGGATGTAAAGCTCAAGTCTTCCATCCTGCAAACGCCCTCAGTTCCAAAAGCTGCCAGCGAATTGAACGATATCTGGATTCAGTTCGCAGCACTCTTCTCTTTGCCAAGGGCGTCATTCTAGCCGAAGGCGACGCGGAAATGATCTTGATTCCCACGCTGGTTAAGAAGGTGTTAGGTGTCAGCTTAGACGAACTTGGAATCAGCCTAATCAACATGAATTCGTCGTTTTTCTCCAATATCGCCGTGTTGTTTCACGATAAGCGAATCAAGAGAAAATGTGCAATCCTGACCGATCTCGATACATCATTCCTCACCCTTCCTTCCGATCCCAAAACCGACACCAAGGTTCAAGCGGGTTGCAGAGCATCTCAGGAATCGGGACGTGAACGCTATGCTAAGCTTGAAGCCACCTACACGAAGAATCCTTGGGTCAAACCCTTCTATGCGACGCACACATTCGAGGTTGACTTCCTGAGAGCTGGAAACGAGGACGAGGTTGTAGCAACCTTGGACACGATCTACCTACGGACGGCCGACAAATCAAAGTGCGAAAACAAGATCAGGTCGGTCGATATTGAGGTCTCGGCAAGCGAGATGCTTCGGCTTGCCAAATCCCAAGGCAAGGGCTGGTTTGCTCTTTTGTTGGCCGAACACATAAAACCCAACACGACCATTCCACCATACATCTTGGAATCTGTCGCCTTCGCGTGCCGCCGAATCATCAACGACAAGACAATCGTCCAAATGATTAAGTATCGCTGTGACTGCTGCCACAAGGATTCTTCCCAGAGACGAGCAGTTCTTTCCATGCTCTCTTCCGCCACTCCTGAAGAAATTCGAGACGAGTACGTTGCCCAATACCCTAAACGCATTCTCAGCAAGTTCATTGGAATGGTCCGGTAATGGCCGAACTAAGCGCTCAGCAAGCATTTGCAATTCAGGTTGACGGTGATGTATTTGTCACCGCCTGTCCAGGCAGCGGCAAGACACGAGTCCTCTCTGAAAAGATCATAGCCACGCTTGACCAGGGCATATCGCCGCATCAACGTACGCTCGCCCTAACTTACACCAACCGCGCAGCCGATGAGGTTGCCGCCCGCCTGCAGGAACACGGCTACTCCAAGAGGCACCTCTGGACCGGCACCATTCACTCTTTTGCCCTCGAATGGATTCTTCGACCATATGCGAGTTACGATCCTCTCCTCCAGAATGGGTTTTCCGTAATAGACGAGGCCGCGTTGAGGAAGTTGGTTGATTCGCTCCGCGGGAAGCATGGCGTGGATTCCCGTGCCGAAATCAGAATGGGATTTCTCCGCAACGGCCAACTTGCCACATCCGCACCGAACCGTCGCAGTTTGATCGAAGAGTGCCGCGAGAAGCTAAAAGAGCAACGTTTGCTCGACTTTGATCATGTTTTATATCTTGCCTTCGACTTACTACGCCGCAAGCCGGAGATCGCAGCCACACTCGGCGCGATCTTTTCCTTGATCTGCGTTGACGAGTATCAGGACACGCAAGACTTGCAGTTTGGAATCCTCGCCTCAATCGTCCGAGCATCTAACGGCAAGTCTCGCCTGTTCATCGTCGGCGACAAGAACCAAGCAATTTATTCCTCGCTCGGTGGAATCGCAAAAACTGTCAATGAGATACGGCATGAGTTCGGCCGACCAGACCTTTCGCATCATGCGCTTTCCGGCAACTACCGCTCCACGCAAAGGATCGTGGATTTTTGCGCCAATTTCTGTGAGGCGGGAGAAGAGAATGTTGTCTCCCTCGCCCACCATGCCAGCGAACGCGGCTTAATCACCTTCGCCGATCAGACATTCCACCACCAGGACATAGCCCAGCCGATTGCCAAGCTGATCCGCTACCACTTGAGCCAAGGCTTAAAACCTGAAAACATTTGCATCCTTGGACCGTCTTGGTGGCTTCTCACTAAATTGGGACGACAGCTCGTACTCCTCCTGCCCGACGTTGATTTTGATGCGCCCGGTCTATCCCCTATTCGCTACGAACAGGACTCCTTTTGGTTCAAGCTTGCCAGGCTTTTTCTCACTGAGCCATCCCCAACGCGATTCCGCACTCGCCTCCGCTGGGCAGCCGATTTTGTCACAACTCTTGAGGCCGCGCTTGCAAGCGAACTCCCCGAAGAGATACGAAACTCGCGCGCCATCCTACGTCTGGTCAATGACTTGACCAGTGTTGAAGAATCGGGCCTAGCATATTTAGATGATGTCTTCGATAAATTCTTTGCAGTCCTTGAGCTCGACCTAGCCCTATATCCGTTTCTTTTGAACTCCCGCACCAGTTTCTTTGAGTCGGCGGAGGAGCGACTTATCGAACACCAATCCGAACTAGAGCCCGTCGCTACACTCAGAAAGATGTTTCGCCAACCATCGGGAATCATTTTTAATTCATGCCACGGAGCAAAAGGCGAGGAATACGAAGTCGTAATCTGTTTTGGACTACTCCGTGGCCAAATTCCCAACTGGGCCAGGATTATAGACAATGCTGTAGATGACGAAGCTGAATCCCGTCGCCTTCTCTACGTGATTGCATCCCGAGCTAAAAAGTACCTCCACTTATTTGCCGAAGATGGCAGACGAACTCGCAACCAAACTCCCTATGAGACAACCCGCGAAGCGGTTGCGTTCGACTGGGACTATGACGAATTGCCACTTTAGCTGTGGACACATTTATAAACATTATGAAACGCCGATTATTGGAAATCGTCTGTTTGAACTCAGTGCTCGACGGCGTAACTCTTTGCCCTGAAATCAGAAAGCCCTTCGACGTTCTCGCCGAAAGGCTCATTTCTGGAAATAGTCGGGATAACAGAATTCGAACCTAATACTTTCCTATTCGAAACAAAGGTTGCGCCAACTGAAGTCGGACATATGTACGTGTCCGCCTCCGGCTGGCCAATAAACCTCTACTGTTTTTCTACACGGTGCTTCTCCCGCCGAATCGTCGACGGACTCAGTCCGGTCTGGGTGGCGATTTCGCGGATGGTCAGTTTGCCTTCCTTCAAGAGTTTTTGCGCCTCTTGAATCTTCTCTGTCGGAAGATGGCGGTAGCTGCCGCGATTCGGTGTGGCTCCGGTTGCAGCGGCCTTTGCAGTCGCGTCCAGGTTGGCATGATCCCAAGCACGACGAACTGTCTGTTCGGCCAGATCAAGTTCGAGGGCGATCTTGGCAAAGGATTGTCCCGCACTGCGGCGTCGTACCACTTCATCGCAATGGCTCATGTACTTCTCACGGTTGGCGCCATTGCCTTTGGATTCCTTTTTCTTCTTGGGCCATTTGGGGCGTTCGCCGGTATCTGCGAAGTGCAGAATCTTTTTCACCTGATCCCAGGTCAATTCGTGAGCCGCGGCAATTGTTTGAATGCTGGCCCCGTTGTCTCGCATCTCCTTGAAAATTGGGGCTAGACGCTCGTATTTAGGGATCTCATCGATCACCGCGGAGACTTCCATCGGAGTTGTCCAGATTCCGTGTGACAGGAACTCCAAAGTCATGGAATCTGGATAATCCTTGTCTTTCGCGATTTGATGCAGCAAAGCCAGCAAATTTGGCGAAAAAGTCGCAATCCAGCGGGCCCCATGCTTCTTGCCGGGGATCGGTTCCTGCGTAATGGAAATTGGTCCTGTCAGCTGGCGAATCGCTGCTGCTGCCATTGAAATTTCCTGGTTCAGAAGTTCGCGGAGATCCGTCAGGTAAGTTTTTACGCGGCTCTTTGTCAGAGGAGGTGGTACCGGGGCATTGGTCTGTTCCTTTATGCGCATGGAAGACGCGGTAACAACGCCTCCCCCCGGTCTAAGGTACTTCCTGCTTCAATGGGGCCATGCGTTATGCGCATGGAAGACGAAAGGCAAGAAAGATAGAGTCCTGCCAATTGCCCCAGCTTCAATGGGGCCATGCGTTATGCGCATGGAAGACCTACTGGGATGACGAGACACGAAAGCACATAACGGTCGCTTCAATGGGGCCATGCGTTATGCGCATGGAAGACTGCAGACGGAACCGTATACGTCTTGATGCCACTCTCGCTTCAATGGGGCCATGCGTTATGCGCATGGAAGACGAGCCTTCGCAGCAGCACGCTGTCTCATCTGCTCACGCTTCAATGGGGCCATGCGTTATGCGCATGGAAGACGCACTACGCAGACGCTCAGGTGCAGGCACAGCAGAGCTTCAATGGGGCCATGCGTTATGCGCATGGAAGACGATGCTGAAATTAAGCAGCTTCAGGGGCAAGTCAAAGCTTCAATGGGGCCATGCGTTATGCGCATGGAAGACTTCAGCGGCAGACAGGGGCACTCACTCCACTCTTTGCTTCAATGGGGCCATGCGTTATGCGCATGGAAGACAACGCAAACTGTGCATGAGCGTTGTTAATGGCCCATTGCTTCAATGGGGCCATGCGTTATGCGCATGGAAGACCTGGTGGTTTCTTTCCCGTTTAAGGTCTCTTATGAACGCTTCAATGGGGCCATGCGTTATGCGCATGGAAGACCGCCCGCGTTTGGAGTCTCGACACGGTCAAGACTTGTGTCGAGGTTTGCGAGGGGTTGACAATTCAAGGCCAGGAAACAGGAGTGCTCCAATGGTGCTCCTTTCTAAATGAAGATGAGGTAAGCCTTTCAGGCTGCGAGCGGTGACGGGGGTTTTTACGGCACCGGACCGCTCGAACTTTCTTAAGGGCTAAATGATCGTGGCTTCTCGAGTGGTTGGAACGGTTCGTGGGTCGCCCCAGAATTCAATACATTCGTCGCCCCGTCCGGCAATGGGGCCAAGATCGACGATCATGACGCGGTCTTCGCCCAGGTTCAAGTGCGGCCAGATCAAGTCTTTCAGGCGCTGAAGTTCCATTTCGGTCAGTTCACACCGAAATACGGAGTACTGGACGGAATCCCCGTGACCGCACATGGCCTGATAGACCTTGCGGTAGCGTTTCTTGCAGGAGATGTCATAAGCGATCAGGTGGACATTCCGCATGGCCAGACTCCCTCGATGGGCTGTGTACGCGTATCATCGTGTGATGAAGTTAGGGTATGCTGGTAATTCTCCCAGCATGTGTCTGGCCAGAAGTCGAGCCTGCACTTCGAGGATGCGGCGATAGCAGACTTTGTAGCCGAAGATCGGGTGCGTGATTTCTGTTTCCAGACGGCGTTCGAAGGCGGCGATGACACTCCGGCGGGCAGCATCGGTCATCGTGACCGCTCCTGCCCGCTGGATGAATGACCCTGGTCCAACCTCGCCATTATTAAATGCAGTGAGCGCCACAGAATCCGCGATGAGGGGGCGAAACTCTTCTGCCAGATCTAAGGCCAGCGAAGGTCTGCCGTACCTGGGACGATGAAAGATCCCCAGCATCGGATCAAAACCCACAGCCTGCAGAGTGACCGTTACTTCTTTGGTCAACAGACTGTAAACGAATGACAGGACAGCGTTGACCGGATCTCGTGGCGGGCGTCGGTTTCTGTCACGGACGTCAAAGGTGGGGTGGTCCGGAAAGAGTTTGAACAATTCGGAGAAATACTCTTTGGCGGCCATCCCTTCCAGGCCGAGGAGCGTTTCAGCCGACCCGGCGATTCGAGCACGTCGATAATATTCCGCTAATTGTTTGAGAACAGGATGCTGGCGCTCAGTGAGATGTCGACGCAGTAATGTGCGGGAGTTCTTGATTTTTCCGGCGATCAGCTGTCGGGCGATTTGCAGCGATAAATCAGGGGCTGCAGCAATCGCAAACTGACGGATACGAAGTTCGACGTTTTTGTGAACGAGGCCACTCGTCATGCTATGGAACCAGCCACCATAACTGAGGTGACAGATTGGAATTCCACGTGACGTTAACTCTGAAATCGCTTGGGCAGAAAACATCACGTTTCCGTAGACACATACCTGCGAGACATCCAGCAGGCGGACACTGGCAATCTGTTCCCCTTTGACTTTAATGGTGATTCGCTCGCCGGATTTGCCGATGATGGCACCTTGGTTCTGCACATAGAGCGGTAAGGCATTATCTCGAGCAGGAAGGAGTCTGCGGAGCCCGTCCCGCACTGCAGGACGTCCATTCAGGCGGGGGGAGTCAGTTTCAACGGCATCCGAAACAGGTGCCGTCTCCTCTTGCAGCTGGTGCAGGATCAGATTTGTTTCATCCGGCAGACAGATCCCTACCAGTGAGCAGCGGGGACACTTCGGGCTGTCTTCCAAGGGAGGTGGACAGATTCCTGCTGCAGACGTGGTATTGAAATCGGAGATTTGCTTGCGCGTCAGAGCAATCAATTCCTCATCGAAAGGAATGGTGACCCGTCGTCGCGAACTGATGTAATAGATCACTCCTTCTGAGCAGTCATAACCGTTCTCTCGTAATATAAGTCCCTGAGCACATAGCTGGACTCGTTCCGGGTCATAGGCCCCCGCGGGAATATCAGGGACATGTCCTCGTTTATAGTCCACGGGAGTGACTCGAAGCCCTTCAATCTCCAGTAGATCCAGCTTGGCCACGATTCCTTCTCGTTCGGCTGAAAGCGAAATTGACCGTGCATGGATTCTCTCGCTGCCTTCCTCGATAAGAGGCTCCTCCCCCTTGGACTTCTGAGTATTTGAGTTTGGAGCGGGAAGATTCTTTCGATCTGGCTTGTCGACGTTCCGATGTCCGAAAGTCCCTTGCATCGTCTCCAGATTCTCGGCCCATTCTCCCTGAACAAACTCCAGATAGCCTAATCGAGGGCAGTAAGTAAACTCATTGAGCATTCGCACAGGAATGAGAGCATCTGGCGAAATCTGCTGCGACATCGACGGTGCAGCTTTTTCCGTGGGAGCCGCCGTGAGCGGATGATTTTCTGATTGGGCCTGTGGAGGAACTTGACCGCATTCTCCAGTGAGTAGCTCACCTGGAGAGACAGGATCGGAATAAGGAAGCGATTCTGCTCCCACAGGCGGTGTTGGGCCAGAAATCATCAGGTGTCCTTCAACCGCCGTTGGGATCGCCCGTCAGCAGCAAGCCGTTCATCACTTGAACAGAATTTACGCCAATGCGTCATCAGCGAGTGAGGACGTCAATTGGCGATTGCGACGCAGCGAAGAACGATCGACCATGGTGGCGGGAAATCATCCGCAGCCGAACTCCATGATCACGGAAGGAAGCTCCTCCCTGAACAAGCAAGCCGATCCATCAAAGCGGCCCGCTGACAAAGCTGGTCGTACATGACCATTAACTCCATGTGTAACCCAGCTTCGCCAGCTTACGCCTGCGTACCGCTCAGAGCAAGAAAATTCTGCGATAAATTACCAAAGAACAACGTTGACCATTGATATCAACTTTCCGTCACTCTCGCCATGAGACCTAGCCCACAATGCCGACCAGCACCGATCGTTAACGGTCCAGGGATAAGTGCGTGTTCCTCAAATGTTATTTTGAGATGCACTGCGGTTTGATTGAGCAAATGGTTTGGACGAATGTAGCCGGTGAGCTGCTTATCTTTTCCGTATTTATGCGCTGTTAATGATTTTGGGAAATGAGGAAACGGGCTCCATTCATACTGACACTCCTGGTCGATTCCCGATTGGAGGAGTGCTTTCTCGATGAGCTTTCTCGTTTTAGCAGGACGATGGTCGTCGTGTCCGGGCAGGATTACCGGAGTGACACTCGCCCAGACATGAGATTCTGGCGTATAGCAACGCGTGACACCGTCCCCTTTCACGTGAACTAATGTCGGGGGACCGTTCCACCTGGTTTCTGGGGTCGCTTCCAATCGCTGACCAGCCAGCAGATTGGTGAGATGAGTCAACCAGTTCTGACTCCCATGCGGACCGACGATCATCACCCGACGGATGTTGTGGTCGGCGTGTTGATTTCCGATTGAAGGGAGCGGGAGATAGGAGAACTGTCGATGGTTTTCTGCATCAAGAACATGTCCAGCGACAAACGATTCAACCCAGCGTTCGTCCACATCACGAGGGGGAGATCGCTGCATTGCCTGAATGGCTAAGTGACGCACCATTCCAGCAATATGGATTAACTTCGACTGCGGATAACTAAACGGCTGACCTTCGGACTCTCCCTGCAGCTGGAAGACTTCAAACGGCCGAGGAAGGCCTTGTGAGGCTGGTCGATAAGTCTGTAATCGGAAAGTCGTCAATGCAGGCACCGGATTGAAGTATTGTTCTCCACGATCATTCACTGAAATTCGCCGAAGAAAGCGACCATGCCGTCGGATCAGGGCCTGTAATGTCCCGGGTGCTGGACAGCGTAACGCTGTTCCTCCGCACACATCATCTGGGACCCATTTCACCCCGGGGAGTGAACTCAATTCAGACATACTCAGTTCATCGGCGTCTGCGACCACCTGATCAATACCCCACCCCAATTGGGAGACGCTGTTCACGAGGTCTCTGATCTCGTTCAACAGCGGTCTTGAGGTTTCCTCTATTTGCCAGACGTAGCTGATTTCTGATTGGTCAAGGAGATGAATTGGTCGAACGTCTTTTTCTGTCCGGGAGTCAGCCAAACTGGCTTCTCCTCCACGACACCAGGAAGCTGCGACTCGATCACCGAGATTGTCAGGACAGTAGAGTCGATAAGGCTTCCCCGGTCGATGAACTGGAGTGAAAATCACTGGCGCAGGTAATCGTTCCAGCCATTTCAGGACACGTTGTGCCTGTTCAGATTCCTCATTCACTGGATATTTCCGGGCGCACGTTGCCAAGATTGCCTGGAAGAGACGCAAGGGAGAAGGGGGCCATTCGGGACGCCCACCTTCCCCTCTTCCATGGAACAATGGCTCAAGGAACTGCACCGAAATTCTCAAAAAATCAGCCATCGATCACGCTCCCGCTGCTTCAGATTTTTTCCCCTTTTTCTTGCCCTTTGCTCCGGCTTCTCCGGAGACATCCCGCTTGGCACGCTCTTTGTCAAAGTCGACTGTCCGGGATTCTCCCACTCCAAACTCCTTTGCAGCAGCTTGAGCAAACTTCAATGCTGCCTCGTGTGTCAGAGTGCAAGGAGTGCGTTTCCCATTTGGATAAACCTCTGAGAATTCCCGCTCCTTATCGGGATTCAATACCAGCAAACAGCCCTGTCGCAGATAGTTTGCGGTATGGGCCGTGAATGCGACGAGCGAAAGACCAAGGATATATCGTCGAAGTTTCTGGGTCTGTTCCGGATCCTTAGTTGACAGGAGTTTTAATGCGGCGAGACTCAAGGTCGCAGTGCGTACGACTCCCCCTTCTGCGATGACGCCTCCATGAGTTCCAGTCGCTGGAACGTGGATGAAGCCACGTACTGCATATGCATCTTTCGCAGCCTTGTCGAGAGGTTCATCAAGAAGCCCATCACGCACAAAGTCTGTGGCCGGATTAAACTGCGCAGACCGTCTTAATTGTCGAACGTTTCTGGCTCGGATCGTAGATGAAACCAGTCGCGGAAGCTTGGCTTGTGTGTCGCGGGAATCCCAGACTCCGAAGATGAGTGACGTCGGCGCAATCTTGGCCATCGCTTCGGAGTTTCCGCGAAGAACTTCCTTAAAAGCCTGCTGCAGTTCTTCTTGAAGCTCTGAGCATCGAACGAGGGCATCGCCTGCGCGGTGTCCTGCTTGGAGCAGATTGATAAGGTTGTCTCCCGCCTTAATGGCAATTTGAGGGACAAGCTGGGCGTATGGATCACTTTCAAAAAGAGGTTCGATTCGATTGGCCTGTGAGCCGACACTATCAACCAAACAGAAATTTTCTCCCTGAGGATCGCCATCGATGTTATAGCCTCCGGGGAAGCCGTCCCCTCCCGCAAATGTGGCAGGAAACAGCACGCCATCCTCGCCTTCGACCGGCATTAATGGCTCGCGTATCACGAGTGCTGCCGGGCCATCCGCCTGCAGATAAGTATCGAACGATTTTGCAGTGCTCATTTTCAGTTACCTCGATTCAGTGATTGGGATTGCAGGGAGAAATGCTTTGTGTTTTTTCTGTCCAGTTCGATACCAGTTTTCAAACTGATAACCTTGTCTACGAATTGCATGTGAGAGTCCGTTCACCACGACAGGGAGAATCGCGGATGACACCGGTTGGATCCATGTGAAATATCGAAAGATGCGAGGTCGATCTGTTCTGGCAGGCAGGCAGCGTTGCAGTCCGATCAGGCACAGCAATTCCACCGCGGGGGCCGCAGTGGTGGTCAGCCCAAGTGCATTTGCAGAGAAACCGACATCGCGTGAATGCGCATTTGGCCCACGCCGTGCGTCAAAATAGAAGGGCTCTACTTTCTTTGAGGGATCCTCGATGTCATATGCTACGGTCCCTTCGTTTAAGCAATCTTCCGTCTGAAAGATTGGATCGCTCAGTACTGCTTGCATTGCTCTAGCGATACGCACACTCTCCATTGTTCCTGCCCAGACTTTTAACTCTTTGCCCCCAGATTTTTGATCGTGCCACCAGTCGAGCAGGAGATGAAACGGAGCTTCAAGCTGAATGGGAGACGACGTGTTACTACTGGGATCAACCTGCGTGAGTCGCGTCTGGCTCAGTTGAGCAATCAACTCTTGGAGCGTGCCAACACAGGCGATTCGGAATTGATTCGCTTCGAACCAGCCTGTCGCGCCGGGCCATAAGCGATCAGCTAGCTCCAGCAACCCGCAGCAAGCGAAGAACTGACCCGGATTTGTAACATCGACGTTTAAATGAATTCCCGCTTTAGCAGAATGCATATTTACACCTCCTCCAGTTGCCGCTCTGCAGACTGAGTCGAAAGACCTGGCTGACGACTGGCTGCAATGTCCGCTGCACGCAAAAGCGATTCCAGCCAAGCCAGTCCCCACCGACCATACCGACTCTGCAGACGCGCGAATCGCTGTGGGATCTCTGATGCGACCTGATCGCAATGATTTAAGCCTCGATCTGGATCAAAGGCTTCTTCTTCCGTGAAATGCGGCCGTGCTCTCCCGTGGTGTGCGGCCACGAGATGTAAAACCACATCTTTCATAACAGGAGACAGTCTCTGAAATCGCTCGAAAATCTCCGCCTGTTCCTGGTCAGCAGTGGTGTTGGAATACAAGACATCCATGAGCGATCCGAATTCGTGCCGATATCGAATTGAACTTTGCGGTTGCCAAATCTGCTTCGTCACTGGATCCAGACCCGACTTGGCATACCAGCATGCTGGATTCGGATTGCCGATGTTCTGCTGCCACAGCGTGCGGCGTTTCCCCAGATCGTGAATCGAAGCTGCAAGACTTAGTGCATCGGCCAGTTCGGAATCATCGCCTAGCAAGCGGCGTCCAATTGCGTCAGCTCCCTGACGGACGTCTAAAGTGTGCTGCTCCCAAGAAACTGCAAATGTAGCAGTCTTTGATCCATCATCATCCGCAGACGCAGGACGGACGTACCACTTCCATGTTCTGTTCGGTGATTCCTCTTGATCTTCTGAGGAGTCGTCGGCACCGCGTGTAGCATCCTGGTCATCAAGATGAGGACGTATTTCTATCGTGCGAACCAGCCGCATTCCTTTCGGCCGTTCATCGTCAGTCCAGAGGCGTACCCGCCGGGGGATCGCCTGTCCATCGACGGATATCATCCATGCATCAGCCACATCATTCGCAGTTAGTGATGAAGCATCTAGCAATCCTCCATTCTGACCCCCGACGCGCGGAGGAAGCAAGACAAGGTCAGCATCAAAATCCTCCTTCTTTCCTCCGACTAACTCTGAAAGAAGTAAGACATGAGACGTTCCTTCCCGGTCAGTCACCCAAACCGGGGCATCGCACCGGGCGGCGATCTTCTTCAGCTTGTCGAAGATCCGCCCACTGTCGTCCTGCAGGATTTCGTGTGGTTTGACAGGGTATTCTTCGAGGAGTTCATCAGGTGTGATGTTCAACTGTTCCAGTAACGAGCGATCTTCACGAGCTTTCTCGGATAGAATCTCAACTTCCTCACGCCAGGCGATCGACGTGCGCGGTCGTTCCCATGCTGTCGGGATACCATGAAGATATTCATCAACCGGAGGACGCCCGGGAAGTTTGTCTGTTATCGAAGTGAGGGCCCATGAATCGAAAAGGATGTCGGATGTGGGAAGCTGCAAGGGAATTGGGGCATAAGCTGAGGTGCAGTCTTCCTGATTTAAACATTCCAACGCAGATGGACTCGCATCCCCCTTAAGGTGTTCCAATAACGTCAGCGTCCGTTTTCGTGCGACTTCGTACGCGTCCAGTTTGTCATCCTCTGCAAAGGCTGCAGGGTGTACGACATCGAACTGTGTGTCATCGTAAGTCCCAAACCGGTTCACTCGACCGAAGCGTTGCGCCATGCTTTCAAAAGTGGACAAATCACAGACGAGATGATGTGCAGATAAATTGACTCCCACTTCACCGGCGCTTGTGCAGACCAAGTAAACGGTTCCTGCTGTTAATGACTGATTGGCGGGATGATTGCCCGCGGAGAGAAACCGCAGGAAAACGCCGTTTTCATTTGCTAGTTGATCGCGTTCAAGTCCGCGCATTGTTCCCGTGAGTGTGGCGACGTGATCTTGAGGCAACTTCTTGGTCAGAGCTGCAGCAATCTGCTCGACCACTTCCACTGTGCGAGCAAAAATCAGGACGGGTTCGCCACTCTTCAAATGACGCAGTGCGAGTTCCGTCAGCTTCTCCGCGAGTTTTTTCTTCTCATCGTCAATTGAGTGCAGCCGAAGCCGCTTCTTCGCCATGAGTCTGGATCGGACGGCTGGATGGTTACGATCTTCTGCTGTCAGCTTAAAAGCAGTGTCACTCCTCTTTGATGTGGCCGAAAGCTCCATCACCTGGATGGGACGCGTATCGGGGGATCGACCAACCAGTTGCTCGTCACGAATTGATGTCAACAACATTTGAAACGCCGGTTCCAGATGTGATTCATCATGGATGATCAGTGTATCCTGGCCGAGAAAACCGGCATGCAACGGGCGTGACCGAAATCCGATCCGATATCCGCTAAACAGCAGTCGACTCCCGATCATATCGACAGTCCCGCAGATCACTGCAGGCCGGGCAGGGTCGGCAGCCCATTCCTGATTATCTGCAAACTCTCCTCGCAGTGTGCTGATGCCGAGTGGGATCTCCGTCGGCAAAGCGCACAACTCGAATAGCTTCGTTTTGAATTTTTGAATGACACCATCGGTGGACTGATCATTCAGGAGGCGACGGCGAAGGGACTCCACGTCATCTGTCGTCTGGTCAACAACCGTGCGTCGATTGACGACGTACGCCAGACGCCGCGGCAGTTTTGCTCCCTCTGCCAGGGCGATTAGCCAGATCGGAATGACTGAAGTTTTGCCCAAACCTGTCGGGAGGTTACAAATCTCGGGTAGAGCATTCTGAAGGAACCGCTGGTAGAGCTCTCTCTGCCAAGGGAAGGGCAGATACCCCGTTAATTCCTGGAAAAGAGTTTCGAAATCAGACATTCGCATATCCCTGAGTTGCTTCTTGTCACTATGTAACGATTCTTTTTGTGATCGTTACGCTTCGCCACTTAAGCCATAAGTTCAGTTTGCGGATTACAATATCAACGCGGAGCTTCTGACAGCTTTGGCATTGACTATTCGATGCACTGGCCGCCGCATTGACCTCAACTGACGAGGTTTTGTAGTGCAAGATCCCGTCGCAATCGTGCAAGGTCTCGCGAAATCCAGCTCTTGGCTGTGCTGCGTGGGATCCCGATCTCGCGCGCAGCAGCTGAGACTGAAAGGTTCTCAACATAAACTTTGATGATGAGTTCGCG
This sequence comes from Planctomicrobium limosum, assembly GCF_051465645.1. Lineage (GTDB taxonomy): Bacteria > Planctomycetota > Planctomycetia > Planctomycetales > Planctomycetaceae > Planctomicrobium. The sequence continues at coordinate 5,366,048 of NZ_CP195790.1, forward strand.
ATGGTGAGCTGTAAGCTTCTTCCAGGTATCAATGTTCGCGAATCGCTTTTCGAGAACTTTAGAGCGTCGTGGTGCTTCGGAATTGCTGCTGTTGCAGGAAAGACGTTGTTTACTGACGCATGTGACTCTCGCAGCTTCGTCTACCGCATGCTGTTTCTTTCGCTCTCGAAGGACCTCAAACTGAATTTTTTTAGCTGTAGAAACCAGCCAGTATAACGGCTGTTCAATTTCTTTCGTTGAGTTGTGAGTGTGGAATATTAAGAGCGCATTCGAGAAAATTTCATCTCGTTCCGTCATCGAAAACTTTTTCCATTTGTTGGTAATTTTTTCGAAGTCGCGAATGATTTCGTCTGTCAGCATTTCTGGCTCCTTTTGTCGGTTTCTGTCTCCTCATAAGTCTAGTGTCGGTTTTGGCGCGGTTCCATACCGTTGTATTTGAAAACTCGGGTCTCTCTTGGTAGTATTGCAATATGCACCGCTACCAAGCGGCCCCATTGAAGGCATACTGTTGTCTTTGAGTTGCAGCGACTTACGTCGTATTCCATGCTGAAAAGGCATGGCCCCATTGAAGGAACCTGCTTGTAAAGCTGAGATTTCGCATGCCTCGGCCTGCTGTGAAGTCTCTGGTCGTTGTTCTGAACGAGAAAGAGGTAAGGTTTAAATAGTTCGGTCGTTTGTGGCTCGTTTGAGATTACATCTGAGGCGAAGTGTATCAGTGAGATTGTGGGTGGTTCGCATTGCGAGTTTGGCATGCTGATGTGAAGTTGGCATTTGTTAACTGGTAAGCAGTAACCATCTGCTCAAGCTCTTCCTGAATCTGTTCTCGCAGTTGTTCGGGTTCCTCGACCAAGGCCTGAGACCCGAAGCTCAGGACCCAGCTTTTCAGTTCTTCCAGAGATGTCAGGGAGAACTCTACTAGCAGCGTGCCGTCGCTTTGTTGCGTTAGTGATTGACGATCATGCCACCGGTGTTCGGTGACATAGCGAGCCACCTCTTGAGAAAAACGGACCACGACACGTTGTGGTTCGCCTTCAACATGAAAGACGCCCAAGCTGTGCTGCAGGTAGGTTTGCAGATCAAAGTCGGGAGGTTTCTGGAACTTCAGAGTCTCCAATTGCACATCCTCCACACGGTCCAGTTTGAAGGTTCGAATCTGGTCGTGTTGCTGAGAGTGTGCCACCAGATAAAGTGATCCGCGGTGAAAAACGAGACCGTAGGGATAGACGTCGTAAGTTAATGGCTCGGTCGATCTGGCTGAATGATACGTCAAGAATGTGATGCGACGTTCCTCGATTCCAATCATCAGCGAGTCGATGATCTCCGACTTGTTTTGATAAACGCTATTGCGAAACGTCGTGCGAAAGACCAATCCCTGAAGTTGGCCGAGATAATCAATAACAGGCTCTTTCAGCGTGGCCTTAATTTTGTGGAAGGCACTGTGATGAGATTCCCAGATCAGTGTGCCTGTCAGCGGTTCCAGCAGCGTTCGGCCCAGATACAAGGCCAGGACTTCGCTGACATCAAACGTGAGCGGAGGCGCAGAGGAATCGAACTCCGCAACCCAGTGATTGCGTCCATGGGCTCCTCCATGCGGCGAAATGGGAAATCCTAAGCCTTTAAGCAAATCTAAGTCGCATCGGATGGTTTTGAGGGAAGTGCCAAGGTCTTCTGCGAGTTCCTTTACTGTTGCCCGAAAACGGCGCGCCGAGAGCGTACGCAGGAGAACCCATTGCCGCTCGAGTGGAGGAAGACTGTTCATGATGTGCCCGTCGTGAACGCAGAAGACAAACCTTGAAGGCGCATATTACAGGCCCGACCTCCAAATTCTGTCTAACGTGACAAACGTACATCATTTTGGTGGTCTCTGACAAGATGCGGAATAGCCGAATTCACCAGAAACGCAGTGAATAGGAATTTCGAGTAATACTCCCGTTCACTTCTTCGGCTGGAAGATCACTCACTGTGACAAGTTACCAATGAGTCGAAATGTTGCAGTGACCGGTCAGTAGTTTCTGAAGTTCAATGAATGGGGGATCAGATGTCATCGATCAAAGCCAGTTCTTCTAAAAGGGCCGGCTCAAATCAAGGTGGCTGATTTCGAGTGGATGCCTCGTTCCTGCTCTGCTCGTGATTTACGGTGGATTCTAATCCCGGGATTAAAAACTTGTGCTGTTGGAGATCAATGACCAAGTTCTTCACTTACCCCTGCAGCAGCTAATTTGAATTCCTCTTGCAGCGTGACACTGAAGTCAGAGTGACGTTGCGTGCCGACCGGTCAACGTCGGAATTCTGACATCACAGTCCCATTTAAACGATGTGTTGTATTTTATTATCAGGGAGGAGTTTATGATAATAGAGAAGAGCAACTGGGACGATTGCTGCCTTTGAAAACACAGGCATTCCGCCGCTTACGGGATTTACCGACGGCGTTGATTTGTGATCAGGACTTATCACTCAACATCTGCCAAAGATCTTGCAGATGTCGTTCTCGATCACCCCGCATACTCCTCAACCCCTGAAACGACGAGTGACGACACACTGCCGCGGAAAGGGGCCGTCGTCACACCGGACAGTAAGCTGGTCCTGATCGTTACGATACTCTCAGCCGCAAGTTCCAGATGAACGTCGCCAGTACCGGAATGTTCACTTATCGCTATGATGAAGCCGGGTGAAGAACATTCCAGGAACTCGCCAACGACACCCGGCCTTACGAAGATTCAAGGAGACTGTCATTTCGTTTCCTGCGAGCCGGAAGCACCAGTCCCCGAACAATCAGATCCGCACCTCCTCACCTCGCCCCGGAACTATGCCCGCCACCGGATTTGAACCGGATGGATGAGGATTCTTCTCCGATCGGATATCCTCCCGGTTCCGATAGCGATGATACGGAAGAGGATTCGACCCTTTTTCAACTGCTGACCGAAGTGGAGACACGATGTTCAGAAAATGTTTTGAAGTGGGCGTGTTGGCCAGTGCTTTGATTGCAGTCTGGCTTTGGCCGGGACACTCGGCATTGGCTCAGCGACCTCCAATTCATCTGGATGAATCGAGAGCACTCCCCGGGCCCCCTTCCGACTTGCTGAAGTTTCCTAATGGAGAACCGATCACCTCAGCGGAACAATGGACACAGCAGCGGCGTCCTCAACTCCTGAAGTTGTTCACGGAACAATACTACGGCAAGGCCCCGCCGGCCCCTGAAAAAGTGAAGTCCAAAGTCATCTCAGTGAAGGAGGACGCCCTTAACGGGAAAGCCATTCGCAAAGAGATCGCCGTCACGCTGGTGGAATCTCCAAAGCCGGTTGTGATGACAATTCTGCTGTATCTCCCCAAGGGGGCAGAGAAAGCTCCCCTCTTCTGGGGACTGAACTTTCAAGGGAACCATTCCGCCGTCACCGATTCCGATGTTCAGTTAAACACCAACTGGATGCGAAACCGTTCCGAAGGATGGGTAGTGAATAACAGAGCCACGGAGAAATCACGCGGCGTCAATGCCAGCAGGTGGCCGATGGAGCTGATCGTCAGTCGAGGCTATGGAGTGGCGACCGCCTATTACGGCGACATTGATCCTGATTTCCATGACGGGTTCCAGAACGGCGTCCATGCCGGATTTCATTCTCCTGGACAAAAGCCAGCGGACGATGAATGGGGCAGCATTGCTGCCTGGGCGTGGGGACTCAGTCGCGGACTCGACATACTTCAGCAGGAGCCGGGTGTTGATCCAGAGAAGGTCGCCGTCATCGGTCATTCCCGACTCGGCAAAACCGCTCTGTGGGCGGGCGCATCCGATCCACGATTCGCCATGATCATTTCCAACAACTCCGGTTGCGGCGGAGCAGCGTTGAACAGCCGTCAGTTCGGTGAAACATTAAAGCTCCTGTTCTACGTCAACCCGCACTGGTTCTGCGGCAACCTGATGAAGTATGACGGCCGCGAGCTGGAAGTCCCGGTCGATATGCACGAGCTGATCGCGCTGCTCGCTCCACGCCCCGTTTATATCGCCAGTGCGAGTCTGGACCTCCCCGCCGACCCCAAAGGGGAATTTCTCTCTGCGAAGTATGCGGATCCCATCTACCGATTGCTCGGCACGGATGGATTCGGCGGATCGGCTCCCCCAGAGGAGATGCCCGCACCCGACCAGCCACTAAATACTGGAACGATCGGCTATCATGTCAGTGCCGGGAAGCATGACATCACCGAGTATGACTGGCAGCAGTACCTCGACTTCGCCGACCGGCATTTCCGGTCCGATAAGAAATAGCCATTCCTAACAAACAAGAATCGCTAGTTCGCAGGGAAGCACCGCTCGGATAGAACCCGCTGCGAGAAACTTGCAACACGCGGCATTGCAACGAGACCGGCCATTGCTCACGATGATCTTCAATAAAGGAGTATCTCATTTCGACTCCTTCGCGAAGAATGCCGTCGCCTTTTTTAATATCTCCCGTTCCATCTTCAGCCGGGCATTCTCTTCGCGTAGACGCCGGTTCTCTTCTTCAAGAGAAGTCTGCCGACCTTGACCAGGAAATGCCTGTTCTCCCTGAACCTGCAACTGCCGCTGCCATTTGCGAATCGTGCTCGGATCGATGTCCAGACGACGCGCCACTTCGGCCTGCGAAAGACCTTCTCGCTGCATCAGCTGCAACGCTTCACATTTGAACTCAGGGGTGAAAATACGACGACTCTGAGACATATCCTGCTCTCCTCACTGGGAACAAGAAGGTCTTTTCCCAGCGCCCACCATCCGTGGGAAACTCCTGAGCGGCTGCGGGAACATCTTCAGGCCCGGGGGATTAAACTGATCTGCCCGCACCGTGAGAATCGGACCAGGCCAAACCTGCAGGACGGCCGCTCGCTCAGACGCTACGAGCGGCGATACCGGATCGAGCGAACATTCAGCTGGTTGCAGAATTGCCGGCGGCTGATCACCCGCTGGGGACACGACTCAGAGCTGTTCGAAGGCTTCGTTCACTGAGCCTGCCTGTACACCATCGTTAAAGGGGTGTGAAACCACCTCATGTGTTACAGTCAATGAGTCGAGATATCCGCTGCGTCGGGTTTAAGATGTTTTAGTTGGCCCAATATCAGTCCTCTTCTTGCAAGTTCACTCCATGTCAACCGTCACTCTCGATGCAGACAGTTCTCACTGGATCTTCCGTTTCATTGGCCAATGCCGTAAGCAGCCTGAGGGATTGATTGCCGGACTTGCAGTCAGTGGCATTGCGGTGCATCTAGGACTGAAGTACGGCACAGACGTCTCTGCGTTGGCCTCAACAATTCCTTTGTACTTCGTCCTGTCAGTCGGCGGCATTCCCCTTGTTCTTGGGTTGCTGTGGAAGGTGCTGCGAGGTGAGTTCGGTTCCGATCTGCTCGCCGGGGTCTCAATCGTGACATCCGTTCTGCTGGGAGAATATCTCGCAGGAAGCATCGTTGTTCTCATGCTCTCTGGAGGTCAGACGCTGGAGAACTTCGCAACGGAAAAGGCTTCTTCCGCCCTCCAGGCATTGGCGCGGCGTATGCCATCAATCGCTCATCGGCTCTCGGCCGGAAAGCTCGCTGATATTGCTCTGGATGAGATTCAGATTGGTGATTCGCTGGTCGTTTTTCCTCACGAAACGTGTCCTGTTGACGGAACGGTTTTGGAGGGACACGGAACGATGGATGAATCGTATCTCACTGGTGAACCCTTTCTCATTTCCAAGGTTCCTGGTGCCGCGGTGTTGTCCGGAGCCATCAATGGCGAGCAGGCACTCACCATTAGCGCAGACAAGCGACCTGTTGATTCGCGATATGCCAAAATCATGGAAGTCATGCGTCTCTCCCAGCAGCAACGATCTCGATTACGGAGACTTGGCGATTCACTGGGAGCGATCTACACACCTGTTGCCTTGGTGATTGGCATCGCAGCCTGGATCATCAGTGGAGATCCCTTGCGATTTCTGGCTGTACTCGTTGTTGCCACGCCTTGCCCTCTGCTGATTGCAATTCCGGTCGCAATCGTGGGAACGATCTCTCAGGCGGCCACGCGGGGAATTGTCGTCAAAGATCCAGCGGCTTTGGAATTAATTGATACCTGTGAGGTCGCCATCTTCGACAAGACCGGCACTCTGACTTATGGGAAACCTAAACTTGTCTTTCAGTGGTCCAGTGAAGGGATTGATTCGCGTCACGCGCTCCAACTCGCCGCCAGTCTGGAACGCTATTCGAAGCACCCTCTTTCCTCCGCTATCTTAGATGCTGCACAGCACCAGAATATTGAACTCATTGAAGCCGACCGAGTGGGGGAAAAGCCGGGCACGGGGCTGAGTGGAGAGGTCGCCGGACAGCATCTCTGGGTGACCAGCCGGAGCAAGTTGTTGAAACTCCATCCTGAGTTCCAGGGAGCATTGCCTCCACAGTCTCCCGGGTTGGAATGTCTGATGCTGATTGATTCACGAATTCTTGTTCTATTTCAATTTCGCGATGAACCTCGCAAAGAGGGAGGAGAGTTCATTCGCCACCTGCCGGAACAACACGGGTTTAGACGAATCCTACTGGTCTCAGGTGACCGTGAAGCAGAAGTTCGCTTTTTTGCAGAGCAGGTCGGAATTCAAGAGGTCTATGCAGGTCAGAGCCCGGAAGAGAAGCTAAGGATTGTTCAGGAAGAAACTCGGAAGGCAAGCACGATTTATCTGGGAGACGGCATCAATGATGCTCCGGCGATGACCGCGGCGACGATCGGCATTGCCTTCGGGCAAAGCACCGAGGTGGCCGCTGAAGCAGCTCGTGTCGTTATTATGGATAGCAGTCTGGAAAGGCTGGATGAATTTCTGCATCTCGGCCGTCGCATGCGGACGATCGCACTTCAAAGTGCGGTAGGTGGCATGCTTCTGAGTCTGGTAGGGATGGGGATCGCCTCGATCGGCATGTTGCCTCCTGTCGCTGGAGCAATCTTTCAGGAAGTCATCGATGTGGTAGCCGTCTTGAACGCACTCCGCACGGCGTTTCCGCAGCGAAGCAGTTCGGATTTTGAAGAAATGAATGCCAATTGATTTCCCTGCGAGTGGCGATTTGCCACCAACGCAGGTTCCGGGGCGTGGCTGCTCACAGGTAATCGACGAGTTGGAGATGACGCTCCCGCCGCGGCGCGTCCCATTGAGAAATCATCTCTGGCATTCCTCTCTCCTTAGGGCAGGAGGAGTCGCGCAGAGTGCGAATTCAACCGAAGTCGAACGGCAGTCCTCGGGAACTCGGGCGGTGAAGTCCCTGTCTGAGCTAAAGTCTCTAACAGCAGAATGAAAACGACGACGGCAGACAAGAGCATGGATCTCGTCTGCCGTCGTGGATAATCGAATTTGCGAACTACTCTAGAATTCGAGTTCAATCACTCTGCCCATGATGAGCCGGACATAGCGTTCCTGAACGACTTCACCTTCTGGTCCATCGAATCGTGCTTCAACGCGGCAAATATGTGTCAGACCTGGGATCAATGGCTCTGAAGTGAAATGCCACATGTTGGCGTTTTCATGGTCCTGAAAGCCGGTCAGGTAGTCTTGAGTTCGGTTCACGTTCATATCATGAACGCGGACATTGGTGGCATTCTTAATGCGAACATCAATAATCGCCGAACGAGGGTGCATTTCGACAGGGATTGGTCGCGATTTGAGTTGGTAGGTTCGTCCCAGTGTTCCTGGAGGTGGTTGCCAACTTGTCGCCGTTGCTCCTGAATATCCAGGGCCGACACCGGGCACACCTGTTGGAGGGACGTCTGTTGACAGCGTCCCTTCAGGAATCGGAGCCATCGGGTAGTTCGGTGCGATGGTGGGCTGACCGAAAGAAGGCTGGTATCCGTACGGTTGCATCATCTCAGGCTGGAAACCTGATCGCGATAACACGAATGATGAAGGGCTCATTGGTATTCCGGAGCCGATTCCGGCGTTTCCGCCACGTCCACATGGACACCCTGCCATCACGCCGGCGTTATTGACGCTTGCAGCGGCTGCAAATGCGAGAATCCAAGGATTGAATGAACGATTGAACTTCATGGGGGAACCCTGTCATCGAGTCGAAGATCGACCTGTTAGACCGTTTCGGTCTCTCATGTGGCCGCGTGGCAGCCTCACTGATTGGAGAAAGGCTGAATTCCGCGTGCCGGATACACTGCATGATTTCTGGAACACGAAGGGAACGCAAATTCTGGAATCGCTCACGTCCAGAATTCAAAACGTCAGTGACTCACCCTGACTTGTCGCTTCACATCAGAGGCTTCAATTGGGGCGAATGCTGTTCCATTTCAGATGAAGGTGATTGCAGTGGAATTCACCGACATACGAAAAGTCCCAATTGGAACTTATCTCGTTTCTGAGCCTTGGCGGAAATATGGTTGCTAGCCATAAAAAAAGCCCATCGAAAACTCGATGGGCTTCGTTAGTGGTCTCACAGGCATCATGAGTATTCTGGCCTGAATGTTCTGATCGACCGGGCTTATTCGATGCAATCGATACAGGTCCATCTGGATCGATCGACTGAGCGCATCTCAAGAGAGTTGCCAATTACTTGGCCGCTGCTCGCGACTTGTAGGTTGCAGGTTTTCCGTTGGGGCCAATCTGGACAGTGTAGCTCTCGCCATCTGGTGCGACTGAGGCTTTTACCCAGACACCTTTGCAGTCTTCGGTGCCACCATCATTTGCAATGAATTCCGGTGGGGACTGTTGATCAGCATTCAGTTTGATGTTGCGATGCAATTGATAAAGCGCCTGGAATGATTTGCACGACTGAACCGTTTTAATCACGCGAGGATCGCCCCCTTTGGTTGGGCCGTTACACATGACACTGACGACCGGATCAATGGCTTTGACCAGAACTGGATTGTTGCTGACGCCGAGCCCGTGATGGGTGACCATGAACAAATCGATCTGACCAATTGGGTTATTCGGCGTCACTAACTTTGCTTCGACTTCCCAGGTCAAATCACCACAGCAAAGGAATCGGAATGCTCCCAGTTCGAACAGCAGCGACAGGCTTGCGGCGTTATCCGATTTGTCTTCCGGTTGCGGTTCGTGCTCTGAAGCAAAAGGGTTAGGCTCACCGGAGTTGGGGACCACCTCTCGACTGGCAGTCAGGACGCGGACGTTTAACGGGTGATTTGGACCGTCGGTCTTGAACTCATCGTTCACATTGAGTTTTTTGGAAGCGTTCTGCGAAGCGGCACGATATTGAGCAATACGTTCCGCGAACTGCTTATCTTCTGGCAGACTGTCTGGAATGCCGCGGTCCCAGAAGTTCAGGATGGGGATTTTCGACGTCAGTGATGCATGATTTCCATAATGGTCCATGTGCCAGTGTGACACGACAGCATGGTCAATCTGTTTCAGCTTGGCGACATCCCGAACAACGGACAGGATGCGATCACGATCGCGGTCCATATAGTCTGGATAGCCAGAGTCGATCAAAATTGATTCGCCCGTCGGCGTTACCAGCAGGGTTGCTGCTCCCCCTTCAACGTCGATGAAATAAATATCGAGTCGCTCGTCGGTGCCTCCTGCACTCAGGACAGAGTTTGCCATGCAGCAGAGGACAGCAACGAGGCCAATCACTTTTCGTAGCATAGAACACCTTTAAACAAGGTTGAGGCGAGTTGGAAAAGTGTTTCCAGACAGGAATGTTCGGACGGAACTCTATTTCTTTTGTTCTGCAAGTGCCGCTTCAATGACGGCGACGACTTCATCGGCGAGGGCTGCATTCCCTTTGCTGTTGAAATGCACATCTTTAGGTCGCTGCAGTTCACTGGTTTGCGGAAGAACAAAGGTGTACAGATCCTGAATCGGGATCTGATGAGCTTTCATGACTTTCGCAGCGACTTCGTTGTAGCGAACTTCATCGCCTGGCTCTCGGGAACGTGCTCCAACTGGAATTGGAGTCGTGTTTCTCCAGATGAGTTTCGCGCCGGTTTTCTTCAGGCGTTCGGCAATGATATTGAGATTCTTCTCATACTCTTCGATCGAAACCTGACGTTGATGCAACTCAGGATTTGTTGCTGCTTCATTGGGATAGCGGACATCGTGCAATCCAAAGTTGAAGTGGATGACATCCCATTTGCCATCGCCGAGCCACTTGTCGAGTTGCTGGACTCCGCGAGTTGTTGGTCCACCATTCACTGGAATACGGTGAACATTTGCCTTGCCTTCAAGTCGGTTTCGGACGGGGATGGTGTATCCCATCGAAATCGAATCGCCAATCAGCAGGACTCTGGGAAGACCTGGTTTGTCTTCAATCGGAGCGAATTCCGGAGGAGTGTTCTTCGGGGGCGTTTCGAAGGTCAGCTTTGAATCTGCAACTGATGCAGCGCTGATCAGCAATGTCAGGGAAAGAAAAGTGAAGAGACTGAAAGTCTGATTCAAGCGTGGCATGAATGGTCCTTTGTGTAGCAAGTATTCCATTCCCGCAGTGTGTACCGCGTCCGTGAGAGAATCAACCGGACAAGAGGGGAAGGGGGCATTCCTCCGAAAAGTTTCATTCCCGATACAAGCTGCGAATCGGTTGCGACTGCACTTATTGAGGTCAATAGAGCCAGATTGTGCTGCCATCATTGAATTGCTGCGAGGGTTGAGAGGCCTGATACGACCGGCTCCAGTAGCTGCGTTCGTCAGGCCTTTGGCTCCAGAACCGATTCGCCTGTGGCCAGCCAGGCCAGCGGACCAGCGGGGGTTCCGGAAACGGCCACGAGCTGAGAATTGACGTCCACGCGGCAATCTTCTGGCTGCTGCGGATGTGAATAGGATCAATTCCGTACCAGTCCAGTTCCGGTTTGATCGCTGTTCCCCCGAGATCAGTTGCCATCTGGGTGACGATCAAATCCAACTCGATTGCACGTTGAGAAAGAACCTTCCAGGGGACTGTCGGGCCAGGGAAGAGCATTTGCTTAATGATGCGATACTGGCGGTCGGAGAGCTGCAGAATACGGTCGAGAGGAGGACGGACGTAAGTGATTGGAAAGCCGAGGTCGTGCATCTTTATCAGTGCAGTGTGAACCTGTTGCACGACTTGATCCACAGTGACGCCATAGATCAGATCATTTCCGACGTCGGTGACAAGGCCCCAGCTGCTGGACACAGGAGGGCGCAATTCAAGCGCACTCCAGATTCCACAATCAAGGACGGAAGGAAGTCCACGATGCAGCACATGACTTCGTTTGCAGAAGGATCGCCCATGCCCATGTGCGGCAAAGAGTTCGACTGGACCTTGAAGTGAAATCCCGGCCTTCAATTGATCCGATGCCGGTTCTGAAGCGGTTTCTGGCTCTATTTGCTGGCTGCCTGAGAGTTCAGGACGGGCTCTGATCAGGCAGGCATCCGCAATGATGGGAAATGCCAGTGTGACATTACTGGCGCCAAGAATCAGGATGCGGCGAGACGGCGGGACGCTGTGATGACCAGCGTCCCGCCGACCTGGCTCTGCGTTATCCGTTTTCAAGGGCCCATTGGACGGCATGACGGTTCAGTTCGGCAGCATTCTTCAGAGACAGCTTCGCTTTCAGGTTTTCGCGATAGCTTTCAATCGTTTTGTAGCTCAGATGCAGACGTTCGGCAATTTGTCTTGTCGTTAAACCTTGTCCGATCAGGCCGAACACTTCGAGTTCGCGATCGGTCAGTGTTTCGATCGGCGCGACCTCCCCGGAGCCCCCATTCACGATGCGGTTCAGGAATTTCTCTGCAAGCTGTGGGCTGACAAACGTTTTTCCCGCAAGAACGGAACGAATCGCGTCAACGACGAGATCGCTGGCCGCTTCTTTATTGAGATATCCACCTGCGCCTGCTCGCAGGCATCGTTCTGCAAACAGTGATTCATCATGCATGGAGCAGACCAGCATTCTGATATGTGGCTGGCTCGAATGAATCTGTTTGACGAGTTCAAGTCCGTTGCCGGAACGCAGGGAAATGTCAACGACCATCAGATCGGGTTGCAGTTCATTGGCGAGTCGAACGGCGTCTCCCATTTCAGCGGCTTCACCAATCACTCGCAGGTCGGCTTCCTGTGAAATCAAAGTATACATCCCCTTTCTGATGAGGGGATGATCATCCACAAGCAGAATCTTCGAGGTTTGTGGAGGATCCAATGTGTTCGAGGTAGCAAGTCCGGCAGAGTGATAGAACTGCATCGTTTCTCCTCTTGCATTCCAACTGTAGGCAACCAGATAAAGCACTGGCCGGTTGCCGACGATCTCTTACCGAGTGGCAGATAATCGTGTCTCTTGGTGATGTGATTTCGTTGCGAAGTGACTTAGCGTGAAAAATGCAGCGGCCGAAGTTGGACTTATGATTCCGTTGGACTCTGGTGAGTGGGTCGCTTCCACTATGGATCGTCCCGGTCGACTGCTGTCAAAAGGAAATCGCAACTTCCCGTTGTTACACGCATACCTGCTCTGGTTCATTCGTCCAGATCTGAAATTGTTTGTTGCTTCAATTTTTCATCAGAAGTGAAATTGGGTATTCCAAATGCCAGACTTCAAGCTTGCATTTCGTTGGGTTGAGTGTGGGCGTTGATATACATTCTTCTCGCATCGGTTTGCTGGAATCAACTGATCAACAATATCGTATGCAATGTTATTCTGGAATCAGGGAATCCCCTTGATCTTGTGTGGAAAAAGGATGGGTTGAGGAGGTTTGTGTTGCGAATGGATCCAATTACACGAAAAAAAGAGCGTTTCAGCCTCAGGCGAAACGCTCCTCTCGAGATTTTTGTCACGTGATTGCGTCAGGGCAGTTTCTAGCAGCTCTTTACAATTGCGTATGACGTAAACTGCTACCCTACAGAGGGATACTGAATCGTCTTAGTAGCCCAAGTTTGGCGCCAGCCAGCGTTCAATCTCTTGCACGGGAAGCTGACAGCGTTGAGCGTAATCTTCGACCTGATCTTTTGTGAGCCGGTCGACAGTGAAGTATCGAGACTCAGGATGGGCAAAATAGAGCCCACTGACGGATGATGCCGGCCACATCGCCATGGAATCGGTCAATTCGATCCCTGTTTCTGCTGTGATGTCCAGCAGATTGAACAGGGTTCGCTTTGGTAAATGGTCAGGGCAGGCCGGGTAGCCGAACGCCGGACGAATTCCCCGATACGACTCTGCGATGCGTTCTTCCGGAGTCAGTTCATCTGGACGCTCATACTGCCAGACGTCTGTTCTCACAAACGTGTGCATGTATTCGGCGAATGCTTCCGCCAGTCGGTCGGCAACTGCTTTTGCCATGATCGAATTGTATTCATCATGATCCTTCTCGAATGCCGCAGCGAGTTCGTCGCAACCCAGTCCAGTCGTGACTGCAAACGCACCGATCGAATCTGTTCGGCCAGATGAAATCGGAGCAATGTAGTCAGCGAGTGATCTGAAGTCCTTTTGTCCGACACGTTCCCATTGTTGACGCAACATCGGGAAGCGAGCGAGTTCTGAAGTCTTGCTTTCGTCTGACCAGACAACAATGTCTTCGCCGTCCGTATTGGCAGGCCAGAACCCGTAAACTGCGTGGGCCGTTAGAAGCTTCTCGTTGATGACGCGCTGGAGCAGGGCATTGGCGTCGTCATAGAGCTTCTTGGCTTCTGTTCCGACTTTGGGATCTTCAAAGATCTTCGGGAATTTCCCTTTCAGTTCCCAGGTCATGAAGAACGGCGACCAGTCGATGAACGGGACCAGTTTGCTGAGATCGAAGTCTCGCAGTGTGACCTTGCCGTACTGCTTCGGCGTCGGAATATCGACTGTTGCCCAGTCCGTCTGGAACCGTCGTTCGCAGGCGGTCGCGAATGGAACCAACTCCTGTTGTTGACGATTGGCAAACCGCTGTCGGTCCTGTTCCTGCAATGTCTTGATTTTCTCGACGTACGCAGGCTTTGTGTCGGGATCAAGCAACGATTCGACAGCTGGGACTGCCAGCGACGCATCAATCACATGGATCGTTGGTTCCTGAAAATGCGGGGCAATTTTGACCGCAGTGTGTCTGGCTGAGGTTGTTGCTCCCCCAATCAACAGCGGGATCGTATAGCCTTCGCGCTGCATCTCCTTCGCAACGTAAATCATCTCTTCCAGAGACGGTGTAATCAGGCCGGAGAGCCCAATCAGATCTGCGTTGTGCTCACGTGCCGCTTTCAGAATCTTTTCGCACGAAACCATGACGCCAAGGTCGATGACTTCAAAGTTGTTGCAGCGGAGAACGACACCGACAATGTTTTTCCCAATGTCGTGAACGTCGCCTTTGACCGTTGCGAGAACAATGGTTCCGCGAGTCGATTTTGTCGGAAGGGCAGGTTCGCTTGTTTCTCCGAGAGCTTCGCCGCGAGCCGCTGCTTCAGCCTTCTCGGCTTCCATGAACGGTTCGAGATAGGCCACCGCTTTCTTCATGACGCGAGCAGACTTGACCACTTGCGGCAGGAACATCTTCCCGGCACCAAACAACTCGCCGACGACACTCATTCCGGCCATGAGTGGACCTTGAATGACGTTCAAGGGGCGACCGCATTTGAGTCTGGCTTCTTCGGTATCAATATCGATGAAGTCGGTGATCCCTTTGAGCAGCGAATAGCTCAAACGCTCTTCGACTGTCCCTGTTCGCCAGGTCGCAATTTCAGCTTCCTGTTTCTCAGTCGACTTTCCGCGATTCTTGATGACTTCGGCGTAGTCGATCAACCGCTCGGTTGCATCCTCTCGGCGATTGAGCAGAACGTCTTCAATGTAGTCTCGCAGAGCCGGTTCTACGTCGTCGTAGACTTCCAGCTGACCAGCATTCACGATCCCCATATCGAGACCGTTACGAATCGCGTGATATAGGAAGCAGGCGTTCATCGCTTCACGAACAACATCGTTCCCGCGGAATGAAAACGAGACGTTACTCACCCCTCCCGATGTTCGCGCGCCCGGGCATTCTTCTTTGATGCGGCGAACCGCTTCGAAGAACTCGACTGCATAGTTGTTGTGCTCTTCCATCCCTGTCGCCACGGTCAGGATGTTCGAGTCGAAGATAATGTCTTCGGCAGGGAAGCCAACTTGTTCTGTGAGCAGCTTGAAAGCTCGTTTACAGATACGGACCTTGTCGGCGGCAAGGACGGCCTGACCTTCTTCATCGAAGGCCATGACGACGACCGCAGCACCGTATTCACGAATGATTCGGGCCTGTTTCAGGAAGGCTTCTTCCCCTTCTTTCAGGCTGATCGAGTTCACGATCCCTTTACCGGCCAGGCACTTCAGACCAGCTTCGATCACTTCGAACTTTGAGCTGTCGACCATGATCGGAACGCTGTTCACGTTCGGCTCATCGGCCAGCAGATTGAGGAAGTGGACCATCTCCGCTTTGCTGTCGAGCATCCCTTCGTCCATGTTCACGTCAATGACGTTTGCACCGCCATCAACCTGACTCACTGCGATCTCGACAGCTTCTTCGTACTTCTTCTCTCGAATCAGACGGGCAAACTTCCGTGAACCTGTGACGTTTGTTCGTTCCCCGATCATGAGGAAGTTCGAATCCGGGCGAAGCGTCAACAGTTTGGAACCGCTATATGATGACGTCCGTTCATGCTTCACGAGCGGGCGCGGGGCGATCCCTTTGATTTCCTGAGCCACTGCATGAATGTATTCAGGAGTCGTTCCGCAACAACCACCGACAATATTCATCCAGCCATTCTCGGCGTATTCGCGAATGACTGCTGCGAATTCTTTGGCTGAAGAGTCAAAGCCCCCCATTCCGTCTGGCATCCCGGCATTGGGATAACAGCTGATGTGGCAATTCGACCAGTTGCTCGCGAGCTCGACCAGTTCTCGCATCTGTTTCGGGCCCAGTGCGCAATTCATCCCGACCGCGAGCAGCGGGAAGTGCTCGACGGAGACGAGAAACGCTTCCAGTGTTTGCCCGGTGAGTGTGACACCGCCGTTGAAGATGGTCCCTGAGCAGATGACAGGAACTGTCTCTTTGCGCTCCTGAAACACCTTGTTGATGGCGAACAGCGCTGCCTTCATGTTCAGCGTATCGAACGAGGTTTCAGGCAGGAGCAGGTCGACGCCTGCTTCCATCATGGCGTGAACCTGTTCCGCGTACGACGCGACCATCTGGTCGAATGTGACAGGGCGGTAGCCAGGGCGATCAGCGTTGAATGACAGCTGAAACTTCGTCGGCCCGATGCTGCCTGCGACGAAACGCGGCTTGTCCGGATTCTTCTTTGTGAATTCGTCCGCAGCTTGCTTGGCGAGTTCGACCGCCTTGATGTTCATCTCTCGGGTGTAGTGTGCCAACCCGAATTCTTCGAGCATCAGCGAGGTCGCACCGAAGGTGTTGGTCTCAATGATGTCTGAACCGGCTTCCAGATACTTCCGATGAATCTCCTGAATCATCTTGGGCTGACTCAGCACAAGAACATCGCTTGCATTCAGCAGATCGATGTTGTGATTCTTGAAGAGCGATCCCCTGTAGTCAGCCTCGGTTGGCTTGTACTGGTGAATCATCGATCCCATGGCACCGTCAAGCAGCAGAATACGGCGAGAAAGAAGGTCACGCAGTGTCGCTTCGGTGGAGTTCATATGCGGAGGTCGGTCGTGGAGTTAAAGACAACTCACTTTGGCAGCATCGGTCGTCTCAAAATGCCTGCCGGAAATGAGTTGCCGCACAGGAGTCTGTGCGGCAAATGCAAATCATGATCCGTGGCGAAATCGGCCGGATTAAAGAATCACGGTTTGTTCGCGGTCTGGACCAATCGAGACAAAGCCGACTTTGGATTCCAGCAATTCAGCCAGCGTATCGATGTAGGCACGAGCTTCTTTCGGGAAGTCTTCGAGCTTTCGTACGCCGGTAATGTCTTTCTTCCAACCTGGCAGGGTTCGGTAGATCGGCTTCGCGGCAGCGAGGTCATCGTTATGACTCGGGAAGTCAGTCGTGCGTTCGCCGTTAATCTCATACGCTTCGCAGATTTTCAGCTCATCGAGCTTACTGAGAACGTCGAGCAGCATGATGGCGATGCAGTCGACTCCAGAAACTCTGGAACCGTAGCTGGTTGCAACAGCATCAAACCATCCGCAGCGACGAGGACGTCCAGTGACGGTTCCGTACTCGTTACCTTCATCGCGGATGTGCTGGCCGATTTCATCATTGAGCTCGGTTGGGCAAGGGCCTCCGCCGACGCGTGATGTGTAGGCTTTAACGACACCAATCATACGGTCAATGGCTCGTTCAGGAACTCCACTGCCGGGATGAATTCCGCAACCTGAACTATTTGAAGAGGTTACGTACGGGAATGTTCCGTGGTCGATGTCCAGGAGACTTCCCTGAGCACCTTCGAACATCAGGCTTCGCTTGTCTTTCAGCACCTTGTGCAGGTAAGCCGTGGTGTCGATGACGTTGTTCTTGAAGAGTTCGGCGTAACCCATGTACTCTTCGTAAATCGCGTCAGCGTCAGGGATTTCTGCCGATGGATCCAGTGCTTTGACGAGCAGTCGCTTCTGGGCGACAACTTCGTGCAGGCGTTCCCGGAAGAACTCTGGACGGTACATATCGCCAAAGCGAATGGCGTGTGTTCGGCCGACTTTGTCGCGATAGCAGGTTCCGATCCCGCGCATCGTTGTTCCGATGGCCTTCGAACCACGGGCTTTTTCGAGACCCGCTTCTTCCACCATATGATAAGGGAAAATCACGTGAGCCCGGTCGCTGATGTACAGCTGCCCGATCTCAACTCCCTGTTTTCGAACGTTGTCAATTTCTCCAAGCAGCGCTTTGGGATTGATCACAACGCCGTTGGAAATGACAGAAGTGACGCCAGGACGAAGAATTCCTGCCGGCAGCATCGAAAGTTTATAGGTCTTTCCGCCAAATTTGACGGTGTGCCCGGCGTTATTTCCGCCTAAATAGCGACAGACCACTTCGTGTTGGTCAGTCAGCAGATCGACGATCTTGCCTTTGGCTTCGTCGCCCCATTGCAGACCCACTACGGCCGTTACCGACATTCTCTGATTCCCGGATCACTGCATAACAATAGACGTAAACTTGATGACGCACTGGGCGCATACCAAGACACAACGCCACAGTGTAGCAGTCACCAGAATGAATGTAGAGTGCGACGGGCCTGAAACTGATTTTCAGAGAAATCAATTCTGGTGAATGCGGATAGGGCGGGGCCGATATTTGGTTTCGATTCTTCAAATTTCTCTGCAACCCCTTCAATCGCATGGAAATTGTGCATTACAATTTCCCCCACTTCTCTCGTTCAACCCGCAATGTCTCGTGGGGGGACCATGTTGTTCAGGATGTTGAATTATACCGGTTGTACGGCCTTTCTTTGTTTGACGATCTGTTTTGCGCCTCCACTCGCTGCCGAAGAAGTGGTGACTCCCGCTCCTCAAGCGGTCGTGACTCCAGAACCGAGCACAAGCTTTGCGTTTAAGACAATCGATCCATCGAGCGTCAAGTTGCCAGAGGCTTTTTCACTTCCGGCACCGCGAACTGCTGCTGATTTGAAGTCGATTCAGGATCATGTCACTCAGCTTGTCCCGACGCTCCGGGCTGCAACCGTGAATTTGACGCTGGATGCGAGACGCGGTGGAGGAGGATCGCAGGGAAGTGGAGTGATCGTCTCGTCTGATGGAATCATTCTGACTGCTGCGCACGTTGGTGGTCGACCCGGGCGCACTGTTTCAATCGTGACGAATGATGGAAAACGCTATCAGGGAGTGACGCTTGGTCGAAATGTCACGATGGATGCTTCGTTAGTTCGGATTGAATCGGACCGTCGAGATTGGCCAGCGGCTCCTGTCGCGGTGACTCCATATAAAGCAGGTGATTGGTGCATCGTCCTGGGCCACCCTGGTGGGTATCAGGAGGACCGTGGAATCGTCTTGAGACTCGGTCGTGTCGTTTATTGTAATAAGTGGCTGATCCAGACCGATTGTGAATTGATCGGCGGAGATTCCGGGGGACCACTCTTTAACATGAGTGGAGAGGTCATTGGGGTTAATACACGGATCGGGGAAGACACGAATTTTAATATTCATGTCCCGATTGAAGTTTATACTCAGGATTGGAACCGCCTTGTCGCAGGTGAAGACTTTCGAACTCATAGCGGAGCCTATCTTGGACTCGCCGGGTCAAAGGCTCCTTCCGGTGAAGGGCTTGTTGTTGATCGTGTGACGACTGGCGATGCTGCTGAACGGGAAGGGATACTGGTCGGAGACGTCTTGCTGACCTTTCAGGGCGAGAAGATCGTTGACCTTCCCCAGTTGACCGAACTGGTTGGCCGGCAGTTTCCAGGTCAGGCTGTGAAGATGACTTTGTTGCGGAACGGTGAAACAAAGACTGTGATTCTTCGACTCGGAACACGCTGGGAAGAAGACTGACGCGGTTTCCGGTCTGCTGCCGCATCGAGTTCATTTCATTCTTCGCTTTTGACTATTGGTTCGTGACTCTGCTCTAATGCTCGCATCAAAGTTGCGTTCTGTTAACGCTCGTTGTTGCTGTTGGAGCCTGCCATGTTGCCTGCCAATCAGTCCTATCCCATATCGGCCTATCTGAACAGATTTGGTCGACTCTTTCTGCGACCATTTGATGCGAAGCGTCCCTGTCTGTTCGCGGTGTTAGTATGCTGCCTGAGCCTTCATCTTGTTGCAGAGGCGCTTTCTGCTGATCAACTTCTGGCAGGTGCGGCAAAGGTCGATGTCACTGACTATGACCATGGTCCAGTTAATGATCCGCTTTATGTAAAAGCGATTGTGTTTAAATCAGGTGATCAGACGGCAGTGATCATGTCTGTTGATGCCGTTGCGATCGGAGAGATCGGACGCATTAATAACGAGTATTTGCCTACCGTTCGGAAACGTCTTCAGACTGAACTCGGAATCGCTCCTGAGCATGTGCTTGTGAACGCGAGTCACTGCCACGGAGTCGTTCGAGCTGACATTGCTGATCAAACTGTTGAAGCGGTCAGGAAGGCGATGGGTTCGCTGGTCGCAGTGCGTGTCGGAACCGGAGTCGGTGAAGAGTCGCGGATCATGGAGAATCGCCGCCTGAAACTGAAGAGTGGCAAGGAAGTCGACGTCCGCCACGCCTATCCGCTGCCGCCGGATGATGAAGTCGCAGAAGTCGGGCTGACTGATCCGGAGATCGGTGTTCTTCGTATTGATCGGGAAGATGGCCAGACACTGGGGGTCATTTACAATTTTGCCTGCCACCCGATTCAGGGAGTTCCCAGCGGAGCCAACACGGCGGACATCATTGGTTATTCGTCAAAAGTCATTGAGGAAAATCTCAGTGAAGGAACCGTCGCGTTGTTCCTGCAGGGATGTGGGGGGGACATCAATCCTGTTTTCTATAAGGACGTCGATCATCCTCGCAGCGCCGAGCCATTGGGGAACATGCTCGGGCTGAGCACGTTGCGAGCTGTTCGCAAAATCGAATGCAAGAAAGAGGCTCCTTTCAAAGTGTTGAATGAGACACTGACTCTTCCGCGAGGGGACCGGACCGACCGGATTGCCCAGTTGGAAGCAGAGCAGAGACGCACGCTGCAGAAGCTGCAGGGGACCAGTCTGAACCTGAAAACGTTTATGCCGTTGATGGTCAAGCACAATCTGGCGGAAGAGTTTCCTGCTTATTATTCACATCGCTATCTGTATGACGAGAAGCAGGGGCGCGATGATCTCAAGAAGCTGGACGCCGAGAATCGACGGAATCTGGAAGCATACCTGAAGAACATCCACACAATGGAAGAACTGACGCGACTTCAGACAAACCTGGCACTGTTGAAGAAACATCAGGCGAGTCTCGTGGCTTCCGGGAAGCGGACAATCGATGTCGAAGTGATGGGGATTCGGATTGGCGATTTTGTTTTGACGACGTTCCCCGGCGAACTGACTGTGACCATCGGGCTGAATATCAAGAAGAAGTCATCGCATGAAATGACTTTCCTGGCAGGGTATACCAACGGCTATATCTACTATGCTCCCACTGCGGACCAGCTTTTAAATCTGGGAGGCGCTCAGGAAGACAGCGACTGTATTCTGGCTCCGGAGTGGCAGGAACTCTTCGAGGCCAAAGCAGCCAGTCTGATTAAGGCACTGTTGGAGACGTGAGCCTTCTCTGTTGAAATAAAGACTCGAATCGAGTCGCGGATTGGGCTGACAACGTTGGTCCGTCGAGAGGGGGGGCTCAATAGCCGATCGGTGGATCAACATGAGATAACCTGTCCGCTGTGAGTCGAAATCTGATTTGTCGATCAGGCACGTGACCTACAACTGGTGACGTGCCTGTTCGCATTGCACGTGTCTGCCTTGCTGTTGTGCAGTTTCGCCTCACAACAAGGCGGTTATTGGACTTAGACCGGTTGATTGGTCGCTGATGCTTCTGCCTGTTTTGGCCATAAGGCTTCATGGCGTTACAGGGTTACGCTAAATGTGACTCACGTTAAGGAT
Organism: Planctomicrobium limosum; assembly: GCF_051465645.1. Classification (GTDB taxonomy): domain Bacteria; phylum Planctomycetota; class Planctomycetia; order Planctomycetales; family Planctomycetaceae; genus Planctomicrobium. Next base: position 5,387,448 of record NZ_CP195790.1, read on the forward strand.
ATCGATTTAGTTTGATGGTATCGCTGTTGCATTTCACCAGGCTGCCGAACCCACCTCAGCCTAACTTCTCACCATATTGGAAAACGGGAAATGCAAAAGGGATTTTTAATCGACATGGATGGCGTCATTTATCGGGGAAGTCAGGTTTTGCCCGGTGCTGACCGCTTTATCGCCCTGTTACGTGAACGAAATTTCCCTTTCCTTTTCCTGACAAACAACAGCCAGCGAACCCGTCGCGACGTCGCCACCAAGCTGCAACGGATGGGGATCGATGCCTATGAAGAGGACATCTTTACCTGTGCGATGGCAACGGCCAGATTCCTTGCAAGGCAGAAGCCCAACGGCACTGCTTATGTCATCGGAGAAGGGGGGCTGTTGCAAGCTCTTCACCAGAACGGGTACTCAATTGTTGACTCTGATCCAGACTATGTCGTCGTCGGGGAAGGCCGCACGATGACACTGGAGATGGTTGAAACAGCGGTGCGTTTGATCGTGAACGGAGCGAAGCTTGTCGCGACGAATCTCGATCCAAATTGCCCGACACAGTATGGCGTTCGTCCTGGATGTGGAGCGTTTGTTGCGATGCTGGAGTCCGCAACGGGAGCGAAAGCGTTCAGTGTCGGAAAACCGAGCCCTGTGATGATGCAAGCTGCCGGTGAGGAACTGCGGGTTCCTGCTCACCAGATCGTCATGGTCGGTGACACAATGGAAACCGACATCTGCGGCGGAGTCCAGATGGGCTATGAAACAGTCCTGACTTTAACCGGCAGCACCTCGCGAGACGATCTGCGACGCTACGCGTACCGACCTGATCATGTCATCGACTACATCGGGCAATTGTGTCACCACGAATTGCTGAATGCATATGGGGATACCGAAGTCCGAGACTTCGAAGCCGTCACGGTCTAACCACGTGTCATGACTGAGTCGTGGGATGCGTCATGACAACCAGTTTACGAACCAGTCTACGGGCGACCGTCGTCTCGTAATGGCCGGTTGTTCTGGAATGCTTCGATATTCTGACGCATCGCCTCTTTTCGTTCAGCCGGAGCCACTTCCACAGCTTTCAATTGAGTTTGAATCGCTGTCTGAAAGTCTCCGGCTTCCGCTTGGGCGGCAGCAAGAGTGGCGATGTAATCAGCGTTCCGGTACTGCGACAATTCGCAGGCTCTGGTCGCCATGCTGACGGCCTGTTGTCCATTACGAAAACGGTCTTCAGGGCAGGTTGATAGAATCCATGCGAGGCTGTTGTAAGACGACATCAATCTGGGGTCGATACGAATCGCCTGAATGAAGTCGGCGATTGCTTTTTCGTACTCGTGACGGCTTCTCCAGATGATTCCACGGTTGTTGTACGCGCGAGCGGCTTTCGGTTCGACCTCGATCGCTAATGTGTAATCCGCGATCGCTTTTTCGAGCTCGCCTTTGTTGTGCCACGCAAGTCCGCGATTGTGGTAAGCAGAGCCGAATTTACTGTCGAGTGAAATGGCTTTGGTGTAATCAATAATGGCCTGATCAAGGTCGCGCTGGTTCTGGTGAGCGACTCCACGGCTATGAAAGGCCCAGCCGAATCGAGGGTCGAGAGCAAGTGCCTGGCTGTAATCTTCAATGGCTTTCAGGTCTTCTCCCTTGTTCTGCCATGCCAGCCCACGATTGTAAAACGCCCAGGTGAAGTTCGGGTCGAGTTCGATCGCTTTTGTGTAATCGATGATCGCTTTGTCGAAATCTTCTTTGTAATGCCATGCGCTGCCACGCCGGTTATAGACGGCGGCATCGTGAGGGTAGAGACGAATCGCGGCGTTGTAATCAGAGATGGAGAGTTCGTGCTCCCCTTTGTTCTGCCGTGCCCGACCTCGATTGAAGTAAGCCGCAGCGTCTGTCGGGTCCAGTCGGATCGCTTCGGTATAGTCGACAATCGCTTTGTCGTGCTCGCCTTTGTTTTGCCAACTCAACCCGCGATTGAAGTATGCGGTGGCGTCGAGTTGCGCGAAAGCGGGGCTTCCACTCAACACGAGGACCAGAATGAGAAGGAGACGATTCAAAAGGGCACCGGAGTTATGCAATGTTGCAGGAGAACAGGGGAGGCCACTCATTTTATCGCCAGATTGGCAATCTATCGACACAAATTCAGCTGTTGAATCCCGGAACCGAGTCGGAGGCGTCGATCTGTCCTGAGACCCACGGACAGGGTGGCTGTGGCGGAACGGTATGTGGTTCAGGCAGTTGTGTTGATTTTGGCTGACTGATCAGTCACGTTGAATGCAGCAGGTAGGGCAAAAACATCCTGTTTTATCAGGAGCGGACTGGTGGCAGATTTGTGATGAGGGGATGCTTCCGGGTATTCTGTGTGTTGCGTCGAAGCGGTTTCCCCTATCATGCTCCGCGAACTGCATTTTCGTGAAGTGTCAGCCTCCCGTGCCGAGATGATTGGTGTCGATTCCGGGGAATGCCTTCCAGAAATGCTCTCTGGTCGAACGTCAGGATTCATCTGACAACTTATTACTTCCTGCTGGTACGTTTTCCCCATGTCAAATTCCACTGAAGTAGAACGTTTGCGCTGGCAGAAGTTTCCGGTGCTCAACGACGGTTTTATTTGTCTTGTTGACTGCATGGGTGATGACAGTTCCGTTGTCCAGGCTGCTCGAGTGAGCTACGGCGCCGGAACGAAAAAGGTCTCTGACGACCGTGGACTGATTCGCTATCTGATGCGACATCGCCACTCGACACCGTTCGAGATGGCCGAAATCAAGTTGTTGGTTCGCGTGCCAATGGATTGCTGGCGACAGTGGATTCGTCACCGTACAGCCAATGTGAATGAGTACAGCACCCGATATTCAGTCGCGATTGATTCGCTGCAGACAACCGCTCCAGATGAGTGGCGAACTCAGGCTGTCAGCAATCGTCAAGGAAGCGACGGGTTTCTGCCAGAGGAACTCGGCGAGAAGCTGACTCAGTCTGAACAGCAGTTTCAGGATTCCGCACGCCAACTCTATCAGGATCGCCTGGAAGCTGGAGTGGCTCGGGAACTGGCAAGAAAAGATTTGCCTCTTTGTACCTATACAGAGGCGTATTGGAAGATTGACCTGTTGAACCTGCTGAACTTCCTGTCTCTGCGTATGGATTCTCATGCTCAGCTGGAGATTCGTCAGTACGCAACCACAATTGGCGAGCAGATCGTGAAACCGCTGTTCCCGGTGGTCTGGGAAGCGTTTCAGGACTATCGCATGCAGTCGATGTTCATGTCGCGGCTGGATATCGAAGTTGTTCAGCGTCTTCAGGGATATGCAGCGGAAAATCAGCTGACCCCACCGTATTCACACGAGACATTCCTTGCGTGCCAGGATCCTGCATGGCGCGAGATGACTCGTAACCGTGAACGGGATGAGTGTCTCAGCAAGCTCATCCGTATGGGGCTGGTTCAGGAATAAACTAAGCCCAATTTCGGCGTTGTGAAATCAGATAGAGATGGCTGGCTCGTTCATGCGATGCCAGCCATCCTTTTTTATGCCCACCAGTCACGGCAGCTCAAAACCGGCAGTTCACAATCTGAAGACGGGAACGCTCAAGGCTCATGCGCCGTTGCTCAAAGAGAAAAACTCCTCAGACTCAAAGAAGCTGAGCCTGAGAAGTTTATGAGGAAGGGGGCAGTTGTTCAGGGCAACATACCGTGCTCTGGTCGGGAGGGGGAAAGCTTGTGATTCAGCTGCCAGACCAGAATGCTCATTGCGGAGATTGGTGGTGCGATCGGGAGCTATTTGCGAAGAAGCTCAGCAGCTCTAGATTTCTGGGTGAAGAGTTTCTTCAGTTTCCAAAGCAGGCTGGGAGGCTGCTTCTGTACGGAATCCATCTGGTGTGCCGTTGCCGGTCAGAAATGACAGAGCAAGGAACAGAGCCATGTTGACGATTGGTGGATTGTTGTCGTGGTTCATAGTATTTGCATTCAGCTTGGGGCAGTGCGTGACGGAGTCTGGGCGCGTTGATTCGGTGATGAACTCAAGCGGTACGGCTGAGTTCCAGGAGCAAGACAAATGCTGCTCTCGGTCGGTAGAAACTGGGACTCGAGTTATCCCAGAGGACTGTTAAAAATGAGAGAAGCGACTTCTCATTTTATGTGTGTTCTTGTTGTTTTAAGACCAATGCACATCTGATACCAGTCAGCGAAATTTCACAAGAAAGCAGCGTTGGCCGCATGATTCCTGCGGTATTTCTCATCCTGTTTTCTTGTGCTGAAATCAAACGCGTCTGAATGCCCAGCACTTTTGCCTACGAAGCGGGCAGCAGCTGCCTGCAGAATGGCTCAGCGCAATAAAAAAGCCCCGGCGATGAAGCCAGGGCTTTGTCTTAACCGTTTCCGTCGGTTTCATGCTTGTGTGGTGGGCAACTTATCGTGAGGAATATGCTCCTCTGAGTCCTCAGCTGCCTGAGCCACATGATCAGCCGAACCGGTCTAGTCGTCTTCTCGCAGTTTGGCGAGGACGGTGTAGTCTTCCAGTGTCGACGTATCCCCGATGCTTTCCTTGCCTGCGGCAATGTCCCGGAGGAGGCGTCGCATGATTTTGCCTGAACGGGTTTTCGGCAGTGATGGTGTGAATCGGATCTGATCCGGAGTTGCCAACGCACCGATGTGTTTTCGGACGTGAGCGATCAGATCCTTCTTCTGTTCGTTTGTTGGAGTCGACCCCTTCGGAGTCACGAAACAGCAGATGCCTTCCCCCTTCAACTCGTGAGGGAAGCCGACGACGGCAGCTTCGGCGACCAGTGGGTGAGACACCAGGGTCGATTCAATTTCCATGGTGCTGAGTCGGTGACCTGAAACGTTGAGCACGTCATCGACGCGTCCCATGATCCAGTAGCAGCCATCTTCATCACGGCGGGCCCCGTCGCCTGCGAAATACTTTCCTTCGATTTTGCCGAAGTAGGTATCCAGGAAGCGATCGTGATCGCCGTACAAGGTGCGAAGCATGTGCGGCCAAGACTGTGTCATGACCAGCAGTCCCCCCTCGTTATCCTTGAGTGGGTTGCCTTTGTCGTCGACGATGGCTGGAACCACACCTGGCAACGGGCGAGTGCATGATCCCGGTTTGGTGGATTGAATTCCCGGCAATGGGCTGAGCATGATGCCGCCGGTTTCGGTCTGCCACCAGGTATCGACGATTGGGCAGCGCTCCCCGCCGATGACGCGGTGATACCACATCCAGGCTTCAGGGTTGATCGGCTCACCAACGCTTCCGAGAAGTCGAAGTGAGGAGAGATCGTGCTTCTGCGGCCACTGATCGCCCCATTTAATGAAGGCGCGAATGGCAGTTGGGGCAGTGTAGAAGATATTGACTTTGTACTTCTCAATGACTTCCCAGAACCGGCCTTCATCTGGCCAGTTTGGAGCCCCTTCGAACATCAGTGTGGTGGCTCCGTTGGCGAGCGGACCGTAGACGATATAGCTGTGTCCGGTGATCCAGCCAATGTCTGCGGTACACCAGTAGGTGTCATCGTCTTTAATGTCGAAGACCCATTTGGTCGTCATCTTGGCGCCGAGGATATAACCGCCAGTGGTGTGCAGAACCCCTTTGGGTTTTCCTGTTGAGCCAGATGTATACAGGATGAACAACGGGTGTTCTGAATCGAGTTCCACCGCTTCGCAGTCAGCATCCACCTGTTCCATCAGGTCGTGCCACCAGTAATCGCGGTCCGGAACCATCTCGACGGCGGCACCGGTTCGGCGGACGACAACGACTTTTTCGATGCTCGGGGACGAATTCAAGGATTCGTCGACGTTTTCTTTCAGCAGAATTTCTTTACCGCGGCGCCAGCCAGCGTCGGCTGTGATGACAACTTTGGCCTGAGCGTCATTGTTGCGATCGGCGATGGCGTCAGAGCTGAATCCCCCGAACACGATCGAATGCGTTGCCCCGATTCGTGCGCAAGCCAGCATGGCGATTGCAAGTTCCGGGATCATCGGCATGTACAGCGTGACGCGGTCGCCAGTCGTAACGCCGAGCTTCTTCAGGACGTTTGCGAATTTGCAAACTTCACGATGAAGCTGCTGGTAGGTCAAAACCCGAACGTCGCCAGGTTCGCCTTCCCAGATGATGGCTGCTTTGTTTTTTCGCCAGGTTTTCAGATGGCGGTCGAGGCACTCATAGGATGCATTGACTTTGCCGCCGACGAACCACTTGGTGTTCGGCATGTCCCCTTCCATGGCCGACTCAAATGGTTTCAGCCATTCAAGTTCGGTCTGGGCAAGTTCTCCCCAGAACTCGGCAGGACTGTCTTTCGCCCGTTGCCACATCTGCTGGTATTGCTCTTCAGACGAAATATTCGCTTGCTTTGCGAATTCCGGTGAAGGAGGGAACTTTCGAGTTTCTTGCAGAACTGTTTTGATGGCAGACATAGCAACATTGGGCAAAAGGATTCGAAAATTTGACGACACAAACGTGCGGCCCGATGGCGGGAGAACGAGACTTGCAGCAAGTCTGAACGTCACACCGATCAATTCGGAGTTCCGAGGCTGTTCAATATGTGCAGATGAATTGATTCCTGATGCTAGGATGGGAGACGGCTGGATTCAATGCAACCGATGTGAGTCTTGCCCAATTTGGTTGCACGTGAAATCAACCTGAATTTAAGCGTGCCTGTTTCTCTAGGCTGTTGAAACAACACTAAAAGAAGTGTCTGGCTGCATTCAGAGGAAATTTCGGCCGATTCTTGCCAGTTTCAGGGTGGATCATCTTCCGTAGATAATAGTGATTTTTGGCTTGATATTCGAATCGAAGCGGTTCGTCCTCGGGATTCGGGATCAAAAAAGCTGGACACAGAGGGTTTGAGGTAATTCAGGGGGTGTTTGCGGATTTTTCAGGTGCTGTTACTTGTGAATTTCCTGATCATTTTGTGATTCTGGTTCACAGAGGAGTCAGTTACTGTGGTTGTAGATCACGCAGGCATGCAAAAATCCTGTTGAGAGTCGCCTTCTTTTCTGGGCCGTCGTGGCGGTTTGGGGGAGTTGGTTGGGTGACGGGAGCCGAAGAGGGGAGCTTGGGGGACGCAATGCGAAATCAAAAGGTTTGGGCTGGTGTCGTTCTGGTTTTGCTGGGAGCGGTCAGCGGGATGTCGTGCCAGCAATCAGAAGGGCATGCCGGACCGGACGATAAGGCGGCGCCGACTGCTGCCCCTCATTCAGCTCCAGTAAGTGCAGGGCAGGGAGCGAAGCCAGTTGTGGAGATGGAGATTCCCTCGATCTCGCTTTCGCAGGTGGTGAATGCGGCGAATCAGGCAGACGCCGGGGCAGAGCCGCTTTCACAGACGGCGGAAGAAGGAAGACGGCAGTTGTTTCTGGCGATGAAGCCATTGCAGATCATGCTTGGGGACTGGCGGGGCACGACTCAAAAGGAAGTTGGCGATTTCAAAGGGCTCGACAAATCGCATTGGGTGTGGGATTTGAAGACGGATCGTAAGCAGCCGGTGATGGTGATGACGTCGGATGCGAGCCCATACCTGAGGGAAGGGCGGCTTACCTGGCTGCCTGAGCGGAAGGTTTACCAGTTTAAGGTGGTTGATCCTGAGGGGGTGGCACGGACTCTGGAGGGGGCCTTCACTCAGGAAGCTGAAATGTTTCAGGGGGATGATCGGCAGTCGCATATCAAGTACAAGCTGGAACTGACTCAGGTGGAACCTCAGGTTCAGCGTGATGCCTGGCAACTCGTCTTCAGTCAGCAGGAAAACAACCGGTATTTGCTGGAGATCCACAAGCGTCGGGGAAGTCGCTATTTACGAGTCGACACAGTGGCGACTCAGAGAGAAGGAACTTCGTTTGCGAAGAGCGACGAAGGTTATGGGCAGCGCGAGTGCATTATCTCTGGTGGTTTGGGGACAATGACCGTCAGTTATAAAGGGATGACCTACTGGGTTTGCTGCAGTGGATGCAAAGCGGCGTTTGATGAAGAGCCAGCGAAGTGGATCGCTGAGTTTCAGAAGAAAAAGGCCGCAGGAGCGATGTGATGGCGTCGCTGTCTGGGAAGTTCGCTGATGTGACAGCAGTTGCCGGATCTGTCGGAATGCCTCTGGAATGAAAAAAGCTCCCACACAATCAAATGTGTGGGAGCTTTTTTTGTTGTGTCTGCTTTGAGGCTGAAGGCCTCAGGCAGGATTACTCTTCTTCTTCGCCCTCGTAATCATCGTCTTCGTCGGCGTCTGCATCATCATCTGCATCGTCGTCCGAGTCGAGAACGGCTTCATCGTCGAGGATCTCCTCTTCGTCGCTCAGACGGACTTCGTCCTTTGCGGCGGATGATTCGTTCAGGGATTCTTTAATAGGCTGGATGAAGTAGAGCTTCTTGCTCTTGGATCGCAGGAGAGCCAGTTTCTCTTCGGCCTTGTCTTTTTCGTTGTAAGCGAATCGGCCTTCTTCCTTCAGTGTTCCGCTGAAGACACCCCACATCAAACGTTTACGTTCTGGGGCTTTGGCTTTGCGCTTACGGGCAGGGGCCTTTCGAGTTCCACTCTTCTTGGAAGTGGTCTCTTTCTTGACCTTGCCCTGCTTTTCTGCAGCTTCGTATTCCCGACGTTTGTCCAGCAGACGCTTGGAGGCCATTCCCGTTCCTTAAACGATCACGCTTATTAACGCGAGGCGATCCGAAAATCGCGTCGCTGATAGATTCAGAGTCGATGCCGTCGAATTCACGCCGCTCCTGCAAAGAGGAGTCGATTGACCTTAATAAAAGGTCGAGTGAAGCAAAGTAGTTTCGCAATTCCTCATACGGATGTCAATTGGCACTCAAGCCTCAGTTGCCAGACTGGTCAAGCTGAATGCAAGAAAAGCAGGAATTGTAAGGATTTTGAGGTCGCTGGAAACTGCTGCAAAAAACAGCCAGCAAATTTTTGCCTTCCTGGTTGACGACTCCAAAAGAGATTTATAAACTGCCGCTCGCACAAAGCAAGGGGCGGTAGCTCAATTGGTTAGAGTACCGGACTGTCGATCCGGGGGTTGCGGGTTCAAGTCCCGTCCGCCTCGCTTGCAATTCAATTTGCTTACTGTGCATTTAGCCGTCTCGGTGGATCCCATCGAGACGGCTTTTTTCGTTTCTGCCAACTGCTTATGGCCAAGTTGATCACGAAGCGGTGCATGCCGACCGATTCGCTACAAATTCAATGTTGGAATGTATTTGAAATCGTCTCTGGGTGTGGCAAAGCGTCTGTGCATCTCTTTCGCACGTATGGCTTCCATCAGAGTGGGATCAGACCGAGCACGGAATGATATTGCGTTCGCAGCGACCAAGGTTTATGCGTGCGTGCCAGCTTCCTGCGTGGCGGCTTAATGTTTCCGTTTTGATGACGGGGGTGAATCCTTGAGGCCTGCAGGAATTTGTTGCGTTTCTGCTTCCTGTGCCTTCTTGATATATGCATCCTGATCAGGCGTCGTTGCTATTAAGGTTCGCCTGCCTGCATTCCTGGCTGCCTCAAGCTGCGCTTTTTGTTCTTCCGTGATATTGAAGGCCATTTTGCTTTTCATGTCATGGGAGATGATTGGCACAATGTTCGAAATCGTCGTGCATGACTCTTAAGAGAAGAGTTCCTGTACGACTTCGCCGCCGTCGACAACTTTCAGTGGTCGCCCCTGTGGGCTCATGTTTTCGTGAGCAGGGTCGATTTTGAGGGAATGGGAAATCGACTGCAGAAGATCCGCGACCGCGACCGGGCGATCTTTGATTGCCGACCCGTCATCTGTTGTCGAGCCGATTGTCTGTCCCCCTCGAACTCCGCCTCCTGCGAGCCAGCAGTTGAATGCGCGTGGGAAGTGATCGCGACCACCTCGGGCATTCACTTGTGGGGTGCGTCCAAATTCTCCAGCCCAAACAATCAGGGTCTGGTCCAGCATTCCACGGCTTTTCAGGTCGTTGATCAGAGCGGCACTGGCCACATCGACTTCGCTCGCGAGTTCACTGACACGTTCAAAGACGCTGTCGTGTGTGTCCCAGCCATTTTTTTGAACTTCGACGAAAGTGACTCCGCGTTCGATCAGGCGTCGGGCAAGAAGGCACCCACGACCGAAAGCATTGTCGCCGTATTTGTCTCGCAATGATTGGGGTTCGTCTCCAAGGTCAAAGCATTGGGTGTCGTTGCTGAAGACGAATTTCGTCGCTTTGGCGTACAGTTGCTGATGACTTTGAACAGCTTGGACCGCTCCCTGATTTTCGAAGCCGCCTTCGAGGTTCTGGAGCAGGTTGAGTCTGCGTTCAAGGCGGCGTTGACCGTCGGGGACGCGAATGTTTTGTGGCATCTCACCTGGGCGGTCCACGACAAACGGTTCGTAATTGACGCCAAGGAACCCGGCCCCGGCTGTTCGACCAATGGAGACAACGCTGGGGAGGTCTGATTCTTTGTTTGCCAGTTGTTGTGCGATCAAGCTGCCAAAACTGGGGTGTTTCACACTGCCAGTTGGAACATACCCGGTGTGCATCTGGTAGGTTGCACGTTGGTGATTTCCTTCTTTGTTTGTCATCGAGCGGATGACCGCGACTTCGTTCATGACCTGAGCCATGTTTGTCCAGTCGTGGGCAATCTGAATGCCGGGGACAGACGTGGAAATCGCCTTCGTGTCGCCGCTGTTCTTGTGATCCGGCTTAGGATCGAAGGTTTCCAACTGACTGGGGCCGCCGCTCATCCAGAGCAGGATCATGGATCGGCCCTGCTTGCGGAGTTCCTCGGCCTGAACTGCCATCTGTTCGCGAAAGCTGAGAGCCCCGGCAGCGGCTCCTGACGCGGACACGTTTTGAATGAATCGGCGACGTGTGACCTGGTTCCCGGTGAACTGGATGTGCTCGCTCGTGTATGTCGTCATTGGAGAGTTCCTGGATGCAAGAGACAGGGAGAGCAGATCGGTTTACCGTTTCGACAGAAATTCAGTGGAATTCAGCAGCGCCCAGAGGATGTCCTCGAATGCTTCGTTGCGATCGCCGGTCGCTTTAATATAGCTCAGATTGATCTTTTGTTCTTCCGGACTTGGATGGCGAGTCAGCGTGGTGAGATAAAGTTCATCCAGTGCGGCTTTGTTGTCGCGGGTGTTTCGAAGCAGAATTCCGAGGTTCGTGCGTCCTTCAGCTTGAATGCGTGCGTTCAAGGAAGGGGAGTTCATAAGATAGAGCGCCTGTGGAATACTGCCGGCAAGTTCATCCTGCGGAGTCGATGGATCGAAGCCGAAGATTCCAGTAAATGCGGTCTTTTGGCGATAGTTTGCTGCTGGCAACAAGGCTGCCATGTTCTCCCGACGCTGCATGAACCGACCGGTGGCTCCGAAGTTCCCAACGGCACTTTGCAGGGAGAGATAAATCTGATCGCCTCGCAGACGCGTCGGTGTTGCCGCGGCGAATGGATGTTCGTTCAGGTTCGATCCAGCAGGGGCAAGTTGGCGTTGATATGCCTGCGTATTCATGATGGTGCGGAACAGCCACTTGATGTCATAGTTTGATTCGGTGAACTGACTCGCCAGCAGGGCCAGGACTTCAGGGTGGATGGTCTCTTTAGTTTCGCCCATGTCATCGATTGGCATGGTGAATCCCTGACCAAGTAACTCGCTCCAGATACGATTGACGAATGCCTTCGCAAACCATGGATTAGATTTGGAAGTGATGTATTTCGATGCGGCGTTGCGACGGGCGAGATCATCCATTCCATGTTGCAAGGCAGGGCCTTCTGCTTCTTCAACGAAAAACGCCGGTTCAATCAGCGTTCCCTTCGAAGAAGGGTTTTTCAGGTCAGGCATGTAATGTTCTGCATTGCCACGACCCGGCTGCATGACGGCCTGGGCGAGTGCAGCGGTCAGTTCTTCGGTGTTGAGTTTCCTGTCTTTGTTCTTATCGAATGTCGTCAGCAGATCATCAAACCGATTGGCGATTTGCCCCCGAGCTTCCTGTTTGCTGATGGCGCCGTCCCGATTCCGATCAAGTCTGAAAAGGAGAACGCGTGGTTCAGGACGGTTTCCCAGTCGCGCTGCTGTGGCATTCAGCGAACCAATATTGAAGGTGCGTTCTGTTCCGGAATTATCAATTCGAAATGTCGTTCTGGTGAAATAGGCCGCAAGCTCATGGAACTGTTCACGCTTCCATGGATCTGTCGGGTGGTCATGACAGTTGGCGCAGTTCAGTTGAATTCCCAGGAAGATTCGTGGGACTTCCGAGGCAATTTCTTCCGGCACGCTGGCATGTGCAAAGAAGAGTGCCGTCTGGCCTGACTTTCGGACATCACCGCTGGCGGTCAGCAGTTCGTGAGTAATTTCGCCCCATGAACGATTATTGTTGAGTTGTGCGGCCATCCATTGCTGAAAGATGGGCCGACCAAGCTGCGAGCGCTGTTCTGTGGCACGCATGAAAATGACGTCAGTCCAGTAATTGGCCCAGAGTTCTCCGAAGGCGGGATCTCCAAGAAGTTTCTCAATCAGCTCTGAGCGTTTCTTCTCGGAAGGGGAAAGCACAAAGGTTGTGACATCGGACGGAGGGGAGAGTGTGCCAAGGAGGTCGAGTCTGGCTCGACGGAGAAAGTCTTCATCTCGAACAGTCGAGATCGGGGTGATCCCATCCTCACTGAATTTCTGATTCAGCAGGCGATCCACTTCAGACGCTGTTTGAGTGACGTCCGGGGCCGAATCCGCGGCCAGTAGAGGGCTGCGATCGAGGGGTGAGAATAGGATGGCGGCAGACGTCACGGCACAGACGAAAAATGTGTTCATCCGGTTTCGCATAGAAATCCCCACCAGACCGTACTGGTCTCGGTTTTGTCGTATGGCAGGGATCGTTTCTGACTTTGAAGCCAACTTCAAAGTCCGTTTCCCGCTTGCCATTCAGGCCCGTTGAGTGATCGAAATCAATTTTTGTTGAGTTTCTTATTGAATCTAACCCGGCAGGAGCGAATTCAGGTTTCGGATTTTTCCAATTTTCCAAGAGAACGATTCTACCAGAATCGGGCGAAAAGGAATTGTTCGTGTGAATCGTCGGGAAGCACGGGCGTCTGGGGAATCCTGAAAAAGAAAAAGCCAGTCAATTTGATGACTGGCTTGATCGGAGTGAAACGGAATTCGTTGCAGATTTAATGTGGGTTGCCTGACAGTCCGTATTCCTGATCATGCATAGGTTTCTTTATGAAACCGCATTTGCAGGGCCAGGTCTTGAAGTTTCTCAATTGCTGAGAGCTGCAACTGGCGAACTCGTTCTTTACTGAGGCCAACGCGCTCGGCCACTGTTTTTAACGTGGCTGATTCCTCGCCATTCAAGCCAAATCGTTCAATGATAATCGTCTTTTCACGAGGCGTCAGGCAGTCGTCGAATCGTTCAATCAGAGTTGTCGCAAGTTTCGGATCGAGTGACTGTTCTGTCGAAACCGGCTGGTGGGCATTTGCCAGAATCTCTGTCGGAGAAAGCACTTCTCTCTGCCGCCGTTTCTGCTTTCTTTGCATCAGTCGGTAGAAGTGTCGTTGGATTGCATGAGTTGCGTAGGTGCTGAAGCGGAATCCCCGCGAGTAATCGAATTTATCGATCGCGTTCACGAGGATGAGATTTCCTTCACTGATGAACTCGTCTCGATCCTGATGTGAATTGGTTGTCTTCGTGGCGATTGAAGTCACCAGTCGCAGGTTGGCCTGTACGAGCAATTGACGAGCTTCATTCGCCAGTTTCAGTAAGTCGTCGATCGACACCTTCCCCATTTGGGGATAACGGCTGGTTACGAAAATTGAGAGGTTGCGACCTGAACGCGGGGCGCGTGTTCCAGCTTGCAGCCGAGATGCCGTGAATTTACAGAAGTTCATTTTACGGAAGAGGTAACGTTCGCCTTCCGGCGTCAATAACTTGCGATGGTTCAGGTCATAATCATCGGAGGCTGCCGATTCCAAGGGGGCATCTGTCGGCTCCTCTTCTTGGTAGAGCTTGTCTGGAGCCTCACTGAGCAGTTGATCTAACGTCAATGTTCTGAATTCGTCAGATTCGATGTACGTAATTGAGAGCCGACTCAAACTGAGGGTGTCGTTCGACAGACTGAACTGATGGCCGGCTGTTGTGAAAGGCGCGATCATGTTTGTACTCCAATTCGTTCAATTCAATCATTATTGTGATCGAATGAACGAATTTTGCAACCACGAAAACGTTCAAAGCGTTCATTTGATTCGCAGGAGAACGTTTCGAACTTTCCGTTTAGGAGGAAGAATCGAGTTACGAAGAATGTGGCGACATAATCGTTAACAAACGACTGTGAAAGAATTTCGGGAGAAAAAACCGAGAAAATCACATAAATTACTCAAGGAACGGATCAATCAATTTTGAAGATCCTTGAAATTTGTCGAGGGCGGGGGGATACTGAATTTCCCTGAGTTTGGCCCACTTGTCCTCAAGTCGGAACGATCGCATGCTGAAAACGAAAGATCTGGAGCAGTTCCGCGAATTGCTTCTCTCGCTGCAGACTCGGTTACAGGGAGATGTTCAGACACTTTCTGTAAGCGCCTTGGGGTCCTCTTCGGACTCCAAAAGCCCAACGCACATGGCTGAACTTGGTACGGAAACGTACGAACAGGATTTCTCGCTCCGGATCATGGAGAGCGATCAGGAAGTCCTGAAAGAGATTCGCGATGCCCTGAGGCGAATCGATAGTGGTGAATTCGGATTATGTGAAGGATGTGTCGAGTTAGGTCGTCCACCTTCAAAGTGCTGGATTCCCAAAACACGCCTGAAGCATATCCCTTATGCACGTAACTGTGTCAGTTGTGCAGAAAGCCTCGAACGTCAGTTTAGTTATTAATCCGGTCGTCCCTTTCTCTGCTCGCGTCGCACTTATGTTTTCTGAACATGCTGTTTGCGACGTCGTCGAGATCACGGACTTCGGGAGTTAAGAGTCGTCAGGATTGATTCATTTTAATGGGGGATGCTTTCGCTCTTCATTTGATTTGTGAAATTGCGATGGCAGGAAACCTGTTGAAGCTGAATAAGTTTGGCGGACATTTTTCAATTTGATTGGATAACGAGATCAGTGGCGCGTTGTTGCATTGCTGCAACGCACCATCCTTCCAGGACATGTGGTTTAACCCGCATGTCCTTTTTTGTTGGATTTGATGTGATTCTTTCGGGAACTTATCTGGCCGGAAGTGAGAGTTTTGTTCGATGAAGAACGGCGTTCACAAATGGAATTCTGTGAGCCCGGAACGGATCGGGCAGCGATTCATTTCGCGATTGATTGAGATTGCAGGGGGGAGATGGTTACCGTGAGCAGATTGCTGGAACGGAATTCATGGAAACCGGTTGAATCTGAGCACGAATGAGCGTTTCCAGACTCAGCGGAATTGGATTTTGAGATCTCTCCGTTCATCTATGCGACAGGGCAGTGTTTCATTCGATGAAACCTTGTTTCTATAAACCAGATACCGCGACATCAATTCAGAAAACGCTCTAATGACCACGAGCCTAAATCATCTGATTGCCACATTTCGCGAAGCGATTCAACGCAGGCAAACTGCAGAGGCGACACTGCATTCGTTGAGTCATGGACAGGATCAAAAAGAACTTGCGTCACAGAAGCAGTTGAATGAAATCATTCGCTATCGTGATTCTCAAATTGCTGAAATGACAGCTAAGTACGAAGCCGATTACACGACGGTCGATCAAGATTACGCAGATCGAATCGCGGCTTCTGAAGATGCACATCGTCGGCGATCACAAGAGATCAGCAGTGTCGCAAACCGGGCCTTCACTGATCTGGAGAAGCAAAAAAGTGACAGCACCTGGGTGGTCACCTCAGTGATGGACGATACTGCGATCGACAGTCCTGTTCGAGAATACGAACGATTCAAGACGGTACTGCTGAAATCGCGAGAAGAGGTCACTCAGGAGCAATCGAACCTGAATGATCTTGTCAGCAAAGCGCTGGAAGAACGTGGCGCTAAGAGAGAAAATATCGGAAAATTTGGGCCTCCCCCTGTGGATCGAGATGAGGCGGCTGCCCGATTTGCGAAGGCGACAACAGGGACTCGTGAGGCACTGAAGCTGCTCAATAAATTGTTGCTGCCTCAACTCTTTCGAGGATTTCGGCCCATTGCGCTTTACGCGGTGCTCACCTGTGTCGTGGCCTTACCGGTTTTTCTTTATGCCGACCCGCAGATTGCTGGCGTCACCGGTTCCAGAACCGAAACGATGTGGATTGTTGTCTCGCTGATTCTGGGAGCAATCGGAGCATTATTAATCACACTGGTTCTCTTTACCCTGTCATCGATGCGACAGTCAGATGTGATGCGGCAATTGCAGGAGAAGATGACGGAGGTTGATTGGGTTCATCATCATTGGATGAAAATTGCCAAAGAACAGTTGGCGCAACGTCAGAAAGAGTTCGAAGCGTTTCAGAAGCTGGTCGAACGAGATCGCAAACAGTCGCTGCGCCGCTATGAAGCCGCTCATCAGGAAGGTTTCCAGCAGATCGAGCAGCAACGCGACAAATCCTGGGCTGAAGAAGAGACTCGCTATCGCAATGAACAGCAGCTCCTGCAAACCGAGCGTCAGGGGATGCTTGGCCAGATGCAGCAGGCGATCACCGATGCTCTGCAATCGATTCAGCAGCACTGGGCCGGGGAAGTCGAACGTCTGCAGGCGGAAGTGGAGCAGCTTTCCGCCACTCGCCGACGGACTCAGTTGGAACAGTCTTCCCGATTGCGAGCCGAGTGGACACAGGCGACGCTGCAATTCGAAGGGGCACTTCAATCGGCAGCGAGAATCAGTCGAGATCAATTTCCGGAGTGGTCCTCTCTGATTTCGCGATCATGGAAGCCACCTGTGCAGATTCCAGAAGCAATTCGCCTCGGAGAGTTCAATCTGGATCTCAGTCATTTAGAAGGTGCAAATCCAGAGGATGCACGACTGGCGCTGAAGAAAACGCAGCACATCTTTCCATTAGAACTCACGTTTCCCGAAGCGGCATCAGTTCTGTTCGCCTCACCAACTTCTGCTGCTCGTGAACAGGCCATTGCTGGTTTACAAACGTTGATGCTGCGGCTCCTCACATTGCTTCCGCCAGGGAAAATTCGATTTACGATCATTGATCCTGTTGGACTGGGAGAGAGTTTCGGAGGGTTCATGCATCTCACCGATTATGATGAGATGTTGGTCACGAACCGGATCTGGACAGAGTCGAATCAGATTGAAAAGCGCCTCGAAGATTTGACGGAACACATGGAGAATATTCTGCAGAAATATCTCCGAAACGAATTTCAGACGATTGAAGAATACAACAACTCTGCAGGGGAAGTTGCGGAGCCTTATCACTTTCTGGTGATCAGTGATTTCCCTGCCAAGTTCAGTGAAATCGCAGCAAGACGTCTGGTCAGTGTCATTAACAGCGGCCCGCGATGCGGGGTCTATACGTTGATGAACTATGATCCGGGCAAGCAGTTGCCGAACAACTTCAGTCTGTCAGATGTTGATGGTCGGATGACGAAGTTCGTCTGGAAAGAATCCGCCTTCCACGCAGCAACTCCAGAAGTTGGGCAATGGCCGATTTCTATAGAAGAGGTTCCACGGCCTGAAGACTTCACCGCGATTGTGAAGATGGTTGGGGAAGCGTCGAAAGATGCCCGACGAGTTGAGGTCTCCTTCGCTCGCATCACTCCTCACGCGGATGAAATCTGGCAAGGAGACAGTCGCTCTGAAGTGGTAATCCCACTGGGACGAGCAGGGGCCACCAAGCTGCAGATGATGCGGATTGGTAAAGGAACTTCACAGCATATGCTGGTCGCCGGGAAAACCGGGTCAGGCAAGTCGACATTCCTTCATATTCTGATCACCAACCTGTCGCTGTATTACAGTCCTGATGAAGTGAACTTCTTCCTGATCGACTTCAAGAAGGGGGTTGAGTTCAAGGATTACGCGACGCGGCAACTTCCACATGCTCAGGTCATCGCAGTGGAAAGCGATCGTGAGTTTGGTGTCAGTGCTTTGCAGCGACTTGGTGACATTCTTCAGGAACGGGGAGAACTATTTCGACGGCATGGCGTGCAGGATATCGCCGGATTCCGCAATACGACGGGGCAGGTGATGCCTCGGATCTTTCTGGTCATTGACGAGTTTCAGGAATTCTTCGTTGAAGATGACAAGATCGGTCAAAATGCAACGCTCCTGCTTGACCGGTTAGTGCGGCAGGGACGTGCGTTCGGGATTCATGTCATTCTCGGTTCGCAAACACTCGGGGGGGCGTACTCGCTCGCGAGAAGCACATTAGGGCAGGTTGCGATTCGTGTTGCGTTGCAATGCAGTGAATCCGACGCCCATCTAATTTTGAGTGAAGACAACTCGGCCGCGCGCTTACTGACTCGGCCAGGGGAAGCGATCTATAACGATGCGAACGGCATGATGGAGGGGAATCATCCATTTCAGATTGCCTGGATCAGCGACGAACAGCGTGAGCAGGCGATGGAGACGATGCAGGGACTGATTCAACAACAGAAGAGAACCGTTGAGCCGGCGATTGTGTTTGAAGGAAATATTCCTTCTGACTTGAGATTGAACCGACGCGTGACGGATCTTGTTGACCAGTATGCGACGAGAGAATCTGCAATCTCGTCCCCAACGATCTGGTTGGGCGATGCCGTCGAAATCGCTCCGGCAACCGCGTTGAAATTCCATCGACAGAATGGAAATAACCTATTGCTGGTCGGGCAGGATGCTGATGCCGCTCAAGGCGTGATGGTCGCTTCGTTGATCTCACTCGTTGCCTCGCTGTCGCCACATCAGGAGGAGAATTCCCTGTTTGTGATGGACGGAAGCCATGTCGGTTCACCAGAGGCAGAGATCTGGAATCAGGTGGCAAATGAGTTTGAATCCGATGTTCGTCGTGTGAGCCCAAACGAAGCTCCGTTGTTGATGCAGGCACTGACTGCGGAATTACAGAAGCGCGAAGAATCGCCGCAGCCAAACACCCCGCCGCTCTTTTTGTTTGTCTTCAATATCGCTCGATTCCGTGACCTGCGAAAAGTGGAAGACGATTTCGGCATGAGCAGTTTTGGCATGGGAAGCAGCGAGCCGAAACCTGCCGAGCCGGGGAAGCTCTTTGCTGACTTGTTGAGTCGCGGTCCTGCAGTCGGAATTCATACGATCGTCTGGTGCGATTCCAACAACAACGTGGAACGCTGGTTTTCACGGCAGACACTCCGCGAACTGGAGATGCGGGTTGCGTTCCAGATGAATGCCTCCGATTCCAGCAATTTGATCGACTCACCAGCCGCCTCTCGACTGGGAACGCACCGCGCCTTGCTGTATCGCGAAGAGACTGGAACGACGGAGAAATTCCGCCCTTATGGAGTTCCTGCTTTAGAATGGCTGCAAAAGGTGAAAAGGCGGTTGCAGAACCAGGAAGGTGGCGAATCGGAATCCGATCTCGAAGAGTTCACGATCCTGTAGTGCTGGAGCCTGATGCCGTCTGGTGCTCGTTCGTGTTCGACCTGAAGTTTGTGCGGCGAGTGATCGGACTCAGCCAGACTTACCAGGGAGCTTCCATCAGGCCAACGATCTGCCGGGCCATTTGTGTGACGGCTTCCTGAGTCGCGGTCTGCATCGATTGACCGGCTTCTGGAGCGAATGTCACGTTGATCACAGCTTGAGAAAACTGTGAAGAGATCGGGACGGTCTGCTGGGCAAGGATCTGCCCGCTGCGAGTGTCTTCCCAGACAATCTCAACACCGAGTGACAGTTCCAGCTCGCGCGGGTCGTCGTACTTGTTCTGGTTGGCGGGGGACTTGTTGACGCTGACAACTCGACCGATGAGCCGTGTGTCTGCCTGATCGTCACTGGCAAGTCGGAAGGGGGTTCGCAGCTGAATCTGCTTCTGGACTGCTTCTGTCAGTTGCAGTTCAAACCCACGACGGTAGCCGCCGCCGTTGTAATCTGCTTTGTAAGCCTCGTTGGTGAATGTCGGGACGTGCACACTACGGACTTCTGGCCCGTAAGGACTGCCAACGATATATCCACAACCTGTCAGCGCAATTCCCCAGCTCATGACCAGCGTCATGCAGAGCAGGCGGCTGTATATGGGAATCGCCAGTGTCATCTTGAACAGATCATCTGATTGGAAGGGCAGGTCGAGCAGGGTTGCCTGATTGAAAGCGGCACTAGTCGACGTGCAATGCAGATTCCTGATCGGTCAATCTGCGTTAGAAACCGCTTTGCAGGATTTTGCTCTTCCCGGGCTTTTCTGCCAAGTCGTCTTTTCGCGTTGGAGGCGGATTCTCTGGGACTTTTTCCAGTTTTGGTGGCTCTTTTACGCTGCGAAGTGGATTCATCCGCTGCAACCAGTTCGGTTCCGCTGCCGGAGCAGGGAGTGGTTCAATTCCGGCCGGTTGCCGTGGCTCGACAGGTGTCTGCTGAGATTGAGCCGGTGGTTGCTGCTGAGGTTGCTGTGATTCTGGTGCGGCCGGAGTTGCGGCCACTTTCTTCTTCTTGAAGTTGAGCGGTGAATTCGCCCAACGCTTCTCTTCTTCCTGAATCTCTAAAAGCAGCTCTCTCGCTTTCGGAGCGTACGGAGAATCTGGATACTTGTTGATGATCTGGTAGCAGTGAAGTTTGACGCCGGGGTTGTTGCGTTTCACTCGGTAGAAGTCAACGAGATCCCAGATTCGGGCGACTTCTGCATCTTTCAGGATGCCGATTTCCTGTTCAAGTTCCCCACGCTCATCTTCGGTCAGGGATGGGAAGATCGCCAGCAACTCTTGTTTCAACTCTCGGGCACTGGTCAGAGCTTCGTCGTCGTAAGCAGCCCCTTGATAGGATGCGAGTGCGACGTGTGATCCCAGCATATACGCATCCTTCAGGTGGATGCTGTCGGGATACTGTTCTCGGAGCAAGGTGTATAGACGTCGAGCTTCGACGTAGTCATCTGTTCGCAGTGCGTGATTCGCGGCGAGCATCAACGCGTCGGGAGCCAATGGGCCAGTCGAATCGTGTAACCAGATGGAACGGAGAGCCTGCTTGCCACGTCCAGCAGTATCGAACGTCGGCCGGGATTTATCCGTCAGGTTCGGAAAGACAGGGACACGCGACAGCGTTGAAGGGCCGCCATTCCGTTCTGCAGACTCGGCGCTGGCGACTTTGACTTCACCGTTCTCGCCGGTTTGAGTGCTTTCTTCAGGGAACCCCAGCCAGTAACGGGCGATGCGGAACATCTGCCGCGTTGTCGGATCGAGGTAGCGTGTCGATGGATAGCGAACGAGCAGGTCTTCGTAGGTTTCCTGTGCATCGGCGTAATGACGCTGAGCATATTGGGATTCTGCGAGCATGAAGATCGCATCCTCTTCAATCGCGTCGCCGTAGTTGCCGTACATATCGTGAGGACGTTTGTCTTCCATCCCCAGGTTACGGC
Organism: Planctomicrobium limosum; assembly: GCF_051465645.1. GTDB lineage: Bacteria > Planctomycetota > Planctomycetia > Planctomycetales > Planctomycetaceae > Planctomicrobium. Next base: position 5,408,811 of record NZ_CP195790.1, read on the forward strand.
GGAATCGAGCTCCAAAAGATTCGTATCGCTGCCGTCGCTCTTTGGCGAGACGCTGGAATCCTTTTTCGGCCTCTTTGTATTTGCCTGCGTCGTAGAGTTCTTTGGCGGCGTCAAATTCTTCAAGTGCAGCGATTGTTTCCGGGTCACCACCTCGTTTGAGGTCTTCCCGCTTTCGATCCCAGTTCGACTGATTTAAAGAACGTTCGGTTGGTCCTTGAACCCCTGCGATGGAATAGCTCGGGTTCTTGTCCATTTCCGCCCGAACTTGCTCCTGTCGTGACAACTTCAAACTGCCGCACCCTGAGCCGATAACCATGCCGCTGACGATCAGGGCAGGCCATTTGCTCTTGTTGAGCTGCTGTAACAGGTTTTGGAAGTGGTCTGACATGAACCCGTTCTCGAACAATAGTTCGTTGTGTAAAGCACCTGCCAAATTCCCAAATGGGCAGGGACTTTGTGAAAACACATCCGCTTTCAGGTCATCGTGACCAACGAAAGTGTTTTAGGACGTCGACCAAGCACGTGCGAAATTGCTGCAGTTGCCAGTCGACGAATCTCCTTTTTCTGTGATGCGGAAACATTCAGTTGATTCAATTGCTGAGGGGGGGATTCCAGCAATTGATGGAGCAGAGCCAGGCTGCCAGGTTCGAATTCCGACGCTTGATACTCGGAACGTCCACATCGTGAACAGATCAATCCGCTTTGTGAGACCCAAAATCTGGCGGAATCTTCAATTACGAGATTCTCGCGGCAGATTGTGCAGGAGAAGAAGTCAGGCAATTGCCCAATCTCCTGCAGCGTCATCAGTTCGAACCAGGTGACCGAGGTGAATGGGGAGTCTGCGGTGGACAGGGCGTCCAGCGAGATAATCGCCGCATCAAAGAGATCCGGATGAGGGTCCCCTTCTTCCGTCAAAGAGTTTAGAAGCTCTGCAATGTAGTACCCGGCATAGAGATGCGACAAACTACCGGCGAGTGGCTGGAAACGCTTCAGGAGCTGCGATTCCGTCAGTAAGTCCAGAGTTCCGTGTGATTTTTGAATGAAGACGATACGGCAGTGAGAAAGGATGTCTAATCCGGACTCAAACGCACTTTTCAGGCGTTTCGCCCCCTTCGCAAGTGCGGAAACTTTGCCAAAATCTTTCGTAAACAAAGTGACGACACGGCTGGATTCGCTGAAATCCGCCTGACGAATGACAATGGCTTCTGTTTTCTCGGTCGACATGCAACAGGCAGTTCACTGGAGCCAGACCCCGGAATCGGGAAGAGATCAAAATGTCATTGTGCAGGGAATGCCCAATATCCGCCAGATGAAGTTTCGAACGTCGCGGAGCGATCGTGTATCGTGCTTTCAGGTCATGACTAACGGCAAACCAGACGTTGGGGCTGGTCAGTGTTGGTTGATGAGATCGGAAAAGTTAACGAAATTGTGTGTGAATATTTTTGTTCTCAAAGCTATAGTTTTGTTTAAACGCGCGTTTTAATTCAGTTTGGGAGACGTCGGTGCGGAATCCGCTGCTATTGGTCGCAGGGTTAGGATTGGTATTGATCGCGGGCGGCTGCCAGCCCCGTAACCAACTTGTACAGACGCCGCCACCAAAGGTGACCGTCGCCGTGCCGGTCGAAAAGCCGGTTCAAGACTACTTCTATACGACAGGGCAAACCCGGGCAGTTGCTTCAGTGCAGTTGCGGGCGCGAGTCTCTGGTTATCTCGACGAGATCCGATTCAAAGACGGGGACATGGTCAAAAAGGATCAGGTCCTCTTTGTCATTGATCAGGCCCCTTATCAGGCGGCTCTCGATTCTGCCGTTGCCTCTCTGGCAAAAGCGAAGGCCCAGCTCAACCTTGCTGAGAAGCAATTGCAGCGAACCAGCGCGCTCGCCAAAGAAAATGCAGCAACGGAAAGTAATCTGGATATTCAACAGTCACACCGTGAGGCGGCTGTCGCTGATGTGGCTGCTGCCGAAGCTGCGATGCGTCAGGCCCAGCTGAACCTCGACTACACCGAAATCAAGGCTCCGTTCGATGGTCGGATTGGTCGACATATGGTTGACCTCGGAAATCTGGTCGCAATTGGAGAGACATTGCTCGCTTCACTGGAAGCGGTCGATCCGATCTATGTGTATTTCACGCTCAGTGAACAAGAGTTACTGACCTTTATGGAAGGGACAAAGACTGGCTCAATCCCGGTGATTGATGAGACCGATCCTCCATTGTTCGAACTGGCAATTGGAAGCAGCGACAATTTTCTGTTTCAGGGGAAGCTTGATTTCCGTGAATTCGGGATCAATCCTCAAACGGGAACAACTGACCGCCGCGCTGTCTTTCAGAATTCTGACGTCACGCTGGTGCCGGGGTTGTTCTGCCGCTTGCGTGCTCCCGTCGGGCCGCCCAAAGAGCGATTGCTTGTTGATGAACGGGCTGTTTCGACCGACCAGCGCGGAAAATTTCTGCTGGTTGTGAACGCTGAGAACAAGGTTGAGCTGAAGATTGTCAAAGTGGGACCGCTCCATCAGGGGCTGCGTGTCATTGAATCGGGGATCGCCAAAACCGACAGAGTGGTCATTAACGGTTTGCAACGCGCTCGTCCGGAAAGTGTGGTGGATCCGACCGAGGTCCCAATGGAGGCCCGTATTAACGGTGCTGCGGTTGGCGGGAAGCCTGCTGGAGCCGATCATCCAGCAAAGGCTAAAGCCGCTGAGAAAACTCCAGCAGATGCGAAGAACGAGACAGCCGAGAGCTCGAAACCTGCTTCGAAGGAAGAGCCTGCAGCCATGTGAGTTGTTTCCTCTGCTGGTCACTGGCAGGGGAAATTGCTGTTGATGGTCTGCTGGAAATGCTCTGCTCCTGTTCGATGTTTCCCACACAGTGCTTCTTCGGGAATTGATTCATGCTCTCGAGATTTTTCATTGAACATCCCATCTTTGCCAACGTGATTGCGATCATCACCGTCTTGATTGGTGCGGTCGCGTTGTGGGATTTGCCAATCGAGCAATACCCGGAAATCACGCCTCCCACAATTCGCGTCAGTACCGTCTTTCCTGGTGCGAATGCGAGTACCGTGGCCGATACTGTTGCCGCGCCGATTGAGCAGCAGGTCAACGGTGTTGAAAACATGCTGTATATGCAGTCCACCAGCTCCGGGGACGGGTCATATGCTTTGACTGTGACTTTTGAGATCGGGACAGATCTCGATGATGCTCAAGTGCTGGTGCAGAACCGAACTGCGATTGCGGAACCGCAGTTGCCAGAAGAGGTCCGACGCCAGGGAGTGACGGTCAAGAAACAGTCTTCCAATATTATCATGGTGATCTCGCTGGTCAGCGATGATCCCAACCTGAATACGTTGTTCCTCTCGAACTATGCGAACCTGCGTATTCGCGACGAGTTGAGCCGTGTCAAAGGGGTGGGCGAAGTCACGGTGTTCGGTACTGCGAACTACAGCATGCGAATCTGGCTTGACCCACAGAAGCTCAAGGCGCGAGCAATGACAACGTCTGACGTTGTCTCAGCATTGCAGGAGCAGAACGTTCAGGTCGCCGCAGGGCAGATTGGACAGCCACCAAATTCCGCAGGCACTGACTTCCAGTATACCGTGACCGTTCTCGGACGATTGAGCGAGCCGTCCCAGTTCGAAAACATTGTTGTGAAGTCCGGAATAGGTGTTGAACTTGTCTATTTGAAAGATGTCGCTCGAGTTGAACTGGGAAGCCAGTCGTATGACCAGTTCACTGAGAAGGAAGGCCGTGAAAACGCGAACCTCGGGATCTTCCAGTTGCCGGGGGCCAACGCGCTGCAGGTCGCCGAAGACGTCATTACCACGATGGAGCGATTGAAGCGACAGTTCCCGGTTGGATTGAGTTACAGCATTCCACTGAATACGACCATCTTCGTACAGGCGTCGATTAACGAGGTCTATAAGACTCTGATCGAAGCCGGTGTTCTGGTCTTGATCGTGATCATGCTCTTCCTGCAGGACTGGCGAGCAGTTTTGATTCCTGCCACAACTGTTCCTGTGACGATCATTGGAGCGTTCGCGGCAATGGCCGCACTCGGCTTCACGGTGAATATGTTGACGCTGTTCGGTCTTGTGCTCGCGATCGGAATTGTGGTCGACGATGCCATCGTGGTGGTTGAAAACGCGGTTCACCATATTGAGAAGGGGGAGCCGCCCAAGGAAGCCACGATTCGCGCGATGAGCGAAGTGCTCGGGCCGATCATCGGGATTACGCTTGTGCTTCTGGCTGTGTTCATTCCAGCAGCCATGATGGGAGGAATCACCGGTCAGTTATATCGGCAGTTCGCATTGACGATCGCTGCGACCGCATTGATCAGTGCAATTAACGCTGTGAGTTTGAAACCGGCTCAATGTGCTCTCTGGTTACGACCAATCGACAAGAACAAGAAGAAGATCTTTTTCTTCCGCTGGTTTGAAGCCGTTTACGGATTCACTGAGAGGGTGTATGTCGCAATCGTGAGATGGCTGGTGAGAAATATTCTGATTGGATGTGCCGCGTTTGCCGGCTTGCTGGTCCTGACCGGCTGGTGGTATTCGCAGTTGCCGACAGGCTTCCTTCCAACGGAAGACCAGGGATACTGCATGATTGCGGTGCAGTTGCCTGACGCCGCTTCTCAGGAACGTACCAGAGAAGTGATGTCAAAAATTGACGACATGTTGAGTAAGGTCAAAGGCATCAGTGACTGGATCACCATCGGTGGAATGTCGCTGCTGGATAATAGTAGCGCGTCGAATGCAGGCACGGTGTTTGTGACCTTTGAGCCGTTCGAGGAGCGTGAGAAGAACCATATCCCGATGGGGTTGATTCTGAGAGATATCACGATCGGACTGAGCCAGATTCAGGATTCATTTGCGTTTGCCTTTCCTCCTCCGGCGATTCGTGGACTCGGGGTCCGCGGGGGATTCGAAATGCAGATTGAGGACCGTGGCGGTGCTGGGCTGGAACAGTTGCAACAGGCTGTCATGTTCATCGTCGGAGATGCGAACGCACAGTCCGGCCTGTCTGGTGTTGCGACGACATTCCGCGCTGGAGTTCCGCAGTTGTTTGCCGATGTGGATCGTGAAAAAGTAAAGGTCCTGAATGTCCCGTTGGGAACAGTTTTCGGAACCTTGCAGGCGTACCTCGGTTCGGCTTATGTCAACGACTTCAATAAGTTCGGGCGGACCTATCAGGTACGTGTTCAGGCGGATCAGGAATATCGCGCCACTCCGGAAGATATTCGCAAACTTGAAGTGCGGAACCGTGAAGGGCAGATGATTCCGCTGGGATCGCTGGTCAATATTCAGCCATCGTTCGGCCCTCAGGTGATCAATCGCTTCAATCTGTATCCGGCTGCGTCCATCACCGGGACATCGGCACCAGGGTATAGCTCAGGTGACGCGCTGACGATTATGGAGCAACTGGCGAGGAGCGGATTGCCAGCGTCGATGGACTTCGAATGGTCAGGGATGTCCTTTCAAGAGAAGCGCGTCGGTGGTGAAGCGATCTTCATTTTTGTCTTCGCGATTGTTCTCGTGTATCTCGTTCTTGCTGCTCAGTACGAAAGCTGGATTCTGCCATTGGCAGTGATTCTGGTGGTGCCACTGGGGATTTTGGGAGCGGTTGCCGCTGTTGCGTTTCGCGGGATGGATAATAACGTCTATACGCAGATCGGGATTGTGTTGATTATCGCGCTGGCAAGTAAGAACGCGATTCTGATTGTCGAGTTCGCCAGAGAGCTCCGAGCAAAAGGGCAGACGATTATTGATGCCGCTGTAAATGCGTCTCGCATGCGTTTCCGGCCAATTCTGATGACGTCATTCGCGTTCATTCTCGGAGTGGTTCCACTTGTTCTTGCGAATGGAGCAGGGGCTGCTGGTCAGCGTGCACTCGGGACAGCAGTGTTCGGGGGAATGTTGGCCTCGACATTGCTCGCGATCTTCTTCATTCCGATCTTCTTCGTGATTTTCCAGTGGTTGGATGAAAAATTTCGCGGCAACAAGCCGATCGTTTCAAATCATGGTCCAGCAGTCCCTGCAGGTGAATCGGCTGGGCATTGATATTGAGCTCTGATTGATGAGGGGATCTGATGGTCATTTCCCCTTGGGTAATGAAAGTCGCCGACAAGACATTTTGTCCTGTCGGCGACTTTTTTTGCGACATTGAAAATTTTCACCAATTACGATCGGGAAGTTAGACATGAGGGCCCCGGCGAAAAGAGGGGAGTCCAGTGAGTGGAAATCCATTCTGAGGGGGGCTTCCGGTTTTCGAAAATGAAAGTCAAGTAACCAACGGATCGGTTGAAGTTGATCTGTTGGTTTGTTATTGGTTGATACCACGTTCAATTGATTGGATTAATATTTCGATAGTTTTTGTCTTCAGGGAGATTGACTGTGGGGCCACTTCGTCATTTTTCGTTGCCTGCGCTGTGTCGTCGCCGACGTTCTGTCACTGTAAACCGTCTTGATAATGGCGATCGATTGGGGTTTACGCTGATCGAATTGCTGGTGGTTATTGCGATTATCGCCATTCTGATTGCATTGTTACTTCCTGCGGTTCAGCAGGCTCGTGAGGCGGCTCGCCGGTCACAATGCAAAAACAATATGAAGCAGATCGGATTGGCACTCCATAACTATCACGATACTCACAACACGTTTCCCACTGGTGCTCCGCACCGCAATCAACCTAACTGGAGATACCAGTTGCTGCCTGGGCTGGATCAAACCGCTCTGTTTCAAAAATTGGTGATTTCGACGAATGGGTGGCAGTCTGGTTGCAATGCCACGTCGACATATGGTCAGAAAGCGTATAACGAAAATCTGATTCTGGTGGGGCTGAAATTGGCGGTCTATGATTGCCCGTCCAGCACTTTACCTTCGAATGAACCATCAGGGGCAATGTGCAACTACGACGAATTGCAATTGCATGACTACGTTGGAATCAGTGGCGCATTCGCCGATCCTGCAACGACTCCACGGGCAAACCTTTGCTCCCAAAGTCAGGCCTACGGAGTTTTCTGCACCAACGGGACTTTGGTCCCCGGTAAGCATTTCCGGATGAGGGACCTGACAGACGGGACCTCCAATATCATGGTGGTTGCTGAACAGTCAGGATCAGTTGGAAATAGCGACTTTCGGAATAACTATCATGGCGGATGGCGCGGATTGTCTCTGTCCTCCGGAGACATCACGACCAGCGCAACAACCGCTCATGCTTCTGGCGTTACTGCCAACGCTTTTCGGATCAATTCAAAGACTGCAACTTCAGGAAGTAATACCACTCCCAGGTCAAACACGCCATACGCTGCAAACACAATTATCAACTCGTTTCACACCGGAGGTATTCACAGCCTGATGGGAGATGGTTCCGTTCGATTCGTGTCTGAGAGTCTGGATTTCAACTTGCTTCAGCGACTGTGCGTGAAGGATGACGGACTTCCCCTCGGGGAATTCTAATCAGGGTTGCCTGTCACGTTATTGTGGTTGATCTGCTCCTTACTTTTCATGCAAGTTTACCATGTCCAAACGATTCTTGTTGCTGGCTTGTTCTGTACTGATTCTGATGATGGGATCCTGTAGCGGTCGTTCAGGAAAGCCGATGGCCAGCCTGCGAGGCAAGGTGACTTTCAATGGTGCTCCCGTTTCGTTGGCAACTGTCACGCTCTACTCAGCGGTGGAAGGGGTTGGCGTCTCAGCACCGCTCACTGCTGAGGGGGCGTACGAGATCCCCGGTCAGATTCCTGCGGGGACCTATCAGGTTTTCGTGGTTCCTGAACCTCCTACGCCACAACAGCTTGATGAGAATCCAAAACTGAAGTTTGACGAGGACGCTGTTCCGAAGAAGTATCGTGCTCCTGAGACCAGTGGGATCGAGGTCACTTTAAAAGCGGGACAGAACCAGGAAGATTTTGATCTCGTTCCGTAGTCAACAGGCTTCATTACGTGAGGCGGCTTCAAAACCCTCTTTTGTATGAATCAGGGAGGGCGGAACTTCTGCTGAGCTGCCTGCGTGATCACGTCTGCTCTGGTTCATGGCGCGGCAGGAGCTTCGCCCTCCCTTTTATGAAACATCGTTGTGAAAGTTGAAAGAAAAATCCAGTGCCTGCTCAATGCAGCGGGCACTGGATTTTTCTATAGAGGATGCCATTTTGTCACATTGGCGGGATGATGGGCCTGTTAGGCGATCGGCGGATTTTTGGGCGGTGGCATCAGCGAAATGGTCAATGATTTCAGGAATGGCGCCACATGTGGCGCCGACATAAAGACTCTGGCCGAGACGATCGAGCGAGGATAGACATTTGTGATGAAGTCGAAACAGAAGTCGGTTGCCGAGTGCCGAATCAGGACTGCATTTGCATAGCGGCCTCCCATCATGGCTTCCGGCATTTTCAGTTCATTGTAAATGTCATCGATGTGGGGTTCTGGTGGTTCCTGTGAAGAGCGTTGTTCGTGAACACCTTCGCTTCCAGAAGTTGACTTTTGCTGCGGTTGAATTGCCGGTTCGGTCGGGATGTCATCTGGCATCGGGACCTGACGTGGGTGCGGGATCTTCGGCAGAGGACCGTAATACTCTTCATAGCTGACGATGTTGTCCTGGAGTGCCGAGGCGAACTGCCGCGCGACAACATGGGGGAGGATCACGCGAGCTGCCGCACGTTGCTGTTCACCAAGTCTCATTACAAAGTCCAGAATGACTTCGAATGCACCGGTTAAAATCATCACTCCATTACTGAGCGCACCGGGGGCGACATCTTCCGGCAAGCGGGCGCTGAGTTGATGGTGCTGGATTTGCCCATGATAGGTCTGTTCGTTCTCTGACGAATCCTGCGACTCTTCATGTGGTTGATCGTCATCGTCGTATGAAGAGGGATCAGCTGGCTCATCGGCCATTGTCATCTCCTGATGGAATTCTCAAACAGACTTTGCAGCTCTTATGAAGCGACAGCGAGCAATGTTTCCTGAAGTGAAACATTGCTCGCCGGGAAATCATCAAGCGAATTGAAAAAGGTGGCGGTGCCAGCGTGATGTGGGATATCCGCAATCACACCGAGTCCCGCCGGGGTCCAGACGCTTTAGCGGCAGGCGTCGTGCTGGAGCGGAATCCATGCCGAATTCTGCTGGCTGCTCGCGACAGACTGCTGGATAAAGTTCATCCCGTCGATCCCATCGTAAACATTCGGGTAGATCGTGTTCCGCATCTCGAATGTTTGTCCGAGGGCGCGTTTGATCATGTCGTCATAAGCAAATCGATAGATGTTCGCGAAGGCTTCGAAGAACGCTTCAGGGTGTCCGCCGGGAATACGACCAGAAGCGGTGGCGAGTGGGGTCGAGTACGGTGAACCTGGATTGCGGGTGTAAACCTGCCAAGGTTCTCCGTTGCGACGCACATACATCGCGTTCGGTTCTTCCTGACGCCACGAGACAGCTGCTTTTGTCCCGTCGATTTCAATGGTGAGATCGTTTTCTCGCCCATGTGTAATCTGGCTGGCAGTGATGTTGGCGAGTCCGCCGTTTGCAAATCGGATGAGGGCGATGCCGTAGTCGTCCAGTTTGCGGCCCGGTTCAAACGATTTCAGAGTGCAGGAAATCTCAGCTGGAATCAGACCGGTCGTATAACGGACGAGATTATAGGCGTGGGTGGCGATGTCACCGAAGGCCCCAGCGATTCCGGATTTGCTGGGATCAGTTCGCCAAGCGGCTTGCTTCTGATCAGATTCTTCGAGCTTCGTACGCAACCAGCCTTGGATGTAGTTGCTGCGGATCGCCTGAACTTCGCCAAACTCTCCGGCCTGAATCATTTCCCGAATCTGACGAACCAGCGGGTAACCTGTGTAGTTGTGTGTGACGGCGAAGACAATTTTGTTCTTCTCAACGATCTTCGCAAGTTCTTCGGCTTCTTCCAACGTGAACGTCAGTGGCTTGTCGCAAACGACATTGAAACCAGCTTCGGCAGCGGCTTTTGCGACTGGAAAGTGCATGTGGTTTGGAGTCGCGACGGTGACGAAATCGATTCGATCGCCTTCCGGTCGTTTCAGTTCTTGCTCAAGCATCTCCTGATAGGACCCGTAGGCGCGGTCTGGAGAAATTGCGTAGCTGGGTGCCGAAGCTTTGGATCGTTCTGCATTGGAGGACAACGCTCCGGCGACGAGTTCTGCCCGGTTGTCGAGAATCGCAGCAGTGCTATGGACTCGGCCAATGAAAGAGCCTTGGCCCCCACCGACGAGAGCCATTTTCAGTTTTCGGTTCAGGCCGCCGTTCAGATGTTCCATTTTCGCAATCCTCGTTTTACGAGCCTTATCTTCGAGTGATGACGCCGCATCTATGCGTGCGGAATTCCGTTGTGCATTCCATCGAATTGTCCTGATTACCGCAGATTTCCAAGAAATCTGGTCGATTTCAGTGCGAAATTCATCACGGGGGACAGAACGCAGAAACGGTCGTCAATGCATCAGAGAACCTGCAGGAGAATACCTGTCGTTCGGGGGTGTCGCAACTCGCCCTGTGGATTCGACCGGGAAACGGACGTACGATTTGACACGTTAATTACGCGACATAGAATGGTGGCTTTTCACAATGACCCGAGTGCGCAGGAAAATCCCATGATTTCCTTCAGTCGGGTTGTGAGAACGTCGTATTGAATTTGGACAACCATCACTTTTCTGCTCAGGTGAGACCCTCCATTGAATGACGCGGTAAGCAAGGTCAAAGTGCTTGTTGAGGCTCTCGAATGGATCCGACGATTCCGTGATCGCTACGTGGTCATCAAGCTGGGGGGAAGTGCCCTCGATGACCCGGAATCTGTGTCACGGTGTCTCGCGGATGTGGTCTTCATGGAAGCGGTCGGCATGCGTCCGATTCTCGTTCATGGAGGAGGTAAGGCAATCAGTCGGGCGATGTCTGAGTCCGGGATCGAACCCCGTTTTGTTCAGGGGCGTCGTTATACCGATCCTGAGACATTGAAGATCGCGACTCGGGTTCTGACCGAAGAAATCTGCGAGTCACTGGTCGATGAGTTGTGTACTCTCGGTGGGCGCGCTGTGGGACTTCACGTCGGAACAGAGAACGTGCTTGTCGGGAAAACGCTGACTCTGAAAGATTCTGACGGGAACCAGGTCGACCTGGGCCGTGTCGGAGCGGTGAGTTCAATCCGTCAGGAAATCCTGAAGGCCGTTTGCCGAAGCGGTGCGATTCCTGTCATTCCGTCTATTGCACTGGATGAAAATGGGGACGGGCTGAACGTCAACGCGGATACGGCCGCCGCTGCCATTGCAAAGATGATGGGAGCCGAAAAACTGGTCTTCCTCAGTGACGTTCCTGGGATCTTTCTCGACAAGAACGACCCGTCAACGCTGGTGCCACACCTGACAGTGGAGCGTTGCCGCGAATTGATCGCTGATGGAACGATTGCCACCGGGATGGTTCCCAAGGTCGAAGCGGCACTTGAAGCGCTCGATGTCGGCGTTGAAAAAATTCACATCATTGACGCAAAGATTCCGCATTCGTTGCTGCTTGAAATCTATTCCGACAAAGGGGTCGGAACAGAAATTGTCAGTTAGGCCTGCTCGGTTTATTAAGTGTCCGCGCGGCAACTGTTTGACTCGATGAAGTCCTGACTCCGCGTGCCAGATCCTGCTACATCAATTCAGAAAACGCTCTCGCTATGCCTAAAACACCTCGCAGCAGTGCTGAAACCGTCGCCCTGTTTGAGAAATACGTCATCCCGAACTATCGCCGGTATCCAGTCAGCATGGTTCGTGGGGAAGGCTCACATGTCTGGGATGCGGAAGGAAATCGCTATCTCGATTTGTTCCCAGGCTGGGGTTGCAACATTCTCGGGTACTCCCCAGAGAAAGTGATCTCCGCCATTCAGGAACAGGTTGGTCGCCTGATTCATGTTCCAAACACCTGGCATACCGAACCGCAAGGGGAGTTCGCGGAAGCGATCTGTACTCGTGGCTTCGGGAAGGCGTTCTTCTGTAACAGTGGTGCTGAAGCGATTGAGGGAGCAATTAAGCTCGCTCGCCTTCACACTGCAAAAGAGAAGTACAAGATCATCACGTTCTACAATGGATTCCATGGACGAACCTTTGCTGCCGTCACTGCGACAGCTCAGCCAAAGTACCATGAAGGGTTTGGACCGCTTGTCCCGGGCTTCGAATACGCTCCACACAACGATCTGGAAGCTGTTCGTAAACTCGTCGACGATCAGACCGCAGCAATTCTCGTTGAACCGGTGCAAGGTGAAGGGGGAGTCAATATTCCTTCCGAAGGATTCCTGGCCGGGTTGCGAGAGATCTGTGATCAGAACGGTATGGTCCTGATCTTCGATGAAGTTCAAACCTGCATGGGGCGAACAGGAAACTGGTTTGGATACCAGACTTTCGGTGTTCAACCTGACATTATCACGATGGCAAAAGGGATTGCGGCTGGCGTTGCCTGCGGTGCGTTCATCTGCCGGGATGAAATCGCCCCGAGCCTGCGTCCTGGGTTGCACGCCAGCACGTTCGGCGGCAATCCGCTCGCCATGGCAGCCGGGATTGCCACGGTACAGACGATCGAAGAAGAGAATCTTCTTGCGAACGTTGTTTCCAAGTCAGCCAGGTTTGAAAAGTACTTCCGACAGTTGCAGCAGGAGTTGCCCATCATCGAACAGGTTCGCGTTTGCGGCATGATGATCGGCATCGAGCTCTCGATCGATGCAGTCCCAGCAGTCAAGAAGTGCCTTGACCGTGGATTGCTGATTAATGCAACACACGACACCGTCGTCCGACTGCTACCTGCGTTGAATGTGACTGACGCGGATGTTGAAGAAGGGTGCTCCATTCTCGGCGAAGTGCTGCGCGACATGGCATCATAAGACGGTGCCGTTTATGATGATGCAGCACTGATGCGTCTATTGCGGGTGAGTGACTGGCGTCCAGACGCCGGTCACTCCAGATTCCTTCGAGCCTGAAGTCAGCGTTTTCATTGAAGACGATGTCGGGTTCGTTGTGTCTACTGCTTGCAAGGACGCTGCTCCATAGCCGCTCAACGTCACAGAGATCCGGTCTGACGTCAGTCCAGACCGGTTTGAATCGCCCGGAATCATTTCGCCATATGCGACCCTGGCATTGGATACTGATGATCGCGCTCGGCTTTTTGGCCGTGGCTTCAGTATTCATGGAAGCGTTGCCGGTATTAGGTACGTTCTTCTCCAGTAGTGCTTCGCTTGTCTATCACAATGCTGGATCGAGTTGGCAGGTCGCCGGATTGCTCGGCCTTACAACGGCGTGCGTCGTTGTTCTGACTATTCTGTTTCGTGATGAACGCAAGCTGGTATCGCGTCCGTTGGGACTGACATTGCTGGGGCTGCGAGTCTGTCTGATTCTGATCGTGTTTCTCACGTTACTTGGACCGACATGGACATGGTCTGTCCAGCGTTCTCAGATGGATCGGGTGCTCGTGGCGTTCGATGTCTCCCAAAGCATGGAGACCGTCGATCTGCAGGCGACTGAACTGGAGAAAATTCGTTGGGCCGAAGCACTCGGGTTGTTTGGGAGTGCAGAGTCACAGCAACGAGTGCAGCGGTGGATCAAAGACCTTGAGGCAGGTAAAGAGCCGGAGTGGGTCACTGAGGAAGAAGCAGCCGATCCAGAACGCCGAGCCCGCATGGCTCTGGTGCGGAAGCAGAACCTGCAATCTCAGTTGACCGAGGTGTCCGCTCTTTCTCGTTTAGAATTATCGCGTCGGGCGGCGTCTGGTCAGGGGAAATCGCCGCTTGATGCTCTGTCAGAACTATGTCGTGTGCAGTTGTGTGTGTTTGCGGACCATCCCCTTGCATTGCCAAAGGAAGATCTCCTGAAGCCGTTGGATGTTGCCCGGTTTCAAATTGATCGGGGACATTCGCGTATTCGAAATTTCCAGCCACTTCCCGACACGAGTTCGAAAGGGGACTCGTCTTCGCTGGCGGGGATCGTGCTGATCAGTGATGGACATGATACGGAGAAGAAACGGGCCGCGAGTGTTGCGAATCAACTCCAAGGATTGGGCGTGCCTGTTCATACCGTGCTGGTGGGATCGGAGCACCGGCCGCGTGATCTCGCGATCTTGCATGTGGATCATCCAGAATCGGTCTTCCTGAAAGATCGCCCTTTGGTGAAGGCCATCTTGCAGACGTCGGGATTCGAAGGGGAATCATTAAATGTTTACCTTCAGTCATTGGATGTTCCTGATCGCATTCCTTTGCAGCGGACGATTACTCCGACTGGCCCGACAAGCAACGTTGAGTTCACGCTTCCTGAAGAGACTGTCGGTCGACATCGATATCGTATCTGGACGGACGTTGCCCCTCGTGAAACTCGCGAGGATAATAATAGCGAGGACTTCTCGTTTAATGTTGTTGACGATCGAGCGCGTGTCCTGCTGGTTGATGGAGAGAGTCGTTGGGAGTTCCGGTTTCTTGACGATGCCTTGTCGCGTGATCCTCAGGTCTCTCTTGATCGCGTGCTGTTCGAGCAGCCATTCCTGGGGATTTTGAAGCAGTCGTTCTTTCCATCCAAACTTGATGACCTCGGCCAGACCCCTCATCAGGGAACTCGATTCTCTTCTTACGATCTTGTGCTGATTGGGGATGTTTCTCCCGGTGATATGCGTGCTCAGGATTGGCAGGACCTTGATCGCTATGTCCGTCAGGAAGGGGGGACGCTCGTTTGTATGGCAGGGAAACGCTATTTCCCGAAAGCCTATCGCGGCACATTGATTGAAGAACTGCTGCCCATCAGCCAGCCACGTCAGGTCGAACTCGATCCGGCAGTGATGCTCGGGCCTCCGCCTGCTCGTGGGTTTCATGTCACAGTCACTGAAGATGGCTATGTTCTGCCGATGTTTCAGCTGGATCGTGATCGTGTCCGATCGACTCAGATTTGGGGAGAACTGCCAGGTCATCTCTGGGGAATGGTTGGTGAGTTGCGAGCCGGGGCGACAGCCTGGGCGATTGGACTGCCGCCGGGACAACGGCTCACGCTGGAGAACGAACGAAAGAACGCGTTAATTGCTCAGCACTATGTCGGAGCGGGTCAGGTCATCTGGATCGGGATCGACAGTACATGGCGATGGCGCTATCAGGTGGGCGACCTTTATCACCATCGATTCTGGGGGCAACTGACGCGTTGGGCCGTCTCATTCAAAGCTTCTGCCGGCAATAAGTCGATTCGACTTGGATTACGTGAGAATGTGATTCGCGAAGGAGAGTCGACTCAAGTGCAGGTGCGGCTTGAGGAACGTTTCTTTGCCCAGTATCCCAATGTGACTGTTGAAGCGGTCCTCACAAAGCAGGGAGAAGGGCGTCCGTTTGCTCAAACGTTGAAGCTGGTTCCGCGAGAAGGAAATCCGTTATTGCTGGAAGCTCCAGTCACCGGTTTTCCTCCGGGAGAATTCAAGGTTCAACTTCGCGTGAATGATGCGGAGGTCAAAGAAGAACTGCTGGAAGCGATGCTGGCGGTGAATGCCGAACTGACCCCAGAACTTCAGGATGTGCACGTCAATCGACAGCTATTGGAACAACTGGCGAGCAGCACTGGCGGTACGTTTCTGCAACTCAACGAACTAAGCCGGTTGCCATCGTTGTTTTCAGGATCAAAGCAAACGCTGGAATCGCGAGAAGAGATCCCACTGTATGGGCACTGGATCGTACTCGTCCTCTTTAGCACCGTTGCCATGACAGAATGGGTACTGAGAAAGCTAAACGGCCTGCCGTAGTGGTGAGTTCATAGTTGTGACGAACGCTTTAAGCTTCTGATGCCGGGCCCCAGTCTGAGAGATGGGCTTGCGTTCTGCCGCTCGCAAAGCGGTCGGAGCGTTGTTTCGCTTTGATTGTCGGTTTTTCTCGACCAGGTCACCTCATCCGCGGTTGCACTCTCGCAGTGCAGTGGCACTCTGGGCTTTCGCTGCGGTTGGGGCCCGCGGGAGTCACTTTGGGGGCTTCAATTCTTCAACAGATTTACAAAAGTCGTCAATCACTGGGTCGATACTCCGCAAAACAAATATTGCATCCGTTCTAACTGCTGGATCTTCTGATTCATCGTTAGCAATTCTTAACAGAGAGTCGCGAATGGCTGGACTCGTTAATTGTTCGACATAGAGAAGCTCGTAAACCCACCTTTTCGGATGACGATCTGGAGAGTTAAGAATATGAGTGAAACGATTCAGAAGCTTCCTTCTCCC
This sequence comes from Planctomicrobium limosum, assembly GCF_051465645.1. Taxonomy (GTDB): domain Bacteria; phylum Planctomycetota; class Planctomycetia; order Planctomycetales; family Planctomycetaceae; genus Planctomicrobium. Next base: position 5,425,009 of record NZ_CP195790.1, read on the forward strand.
TCCCTCTTTAACGATTGTAGATGCCAAGTATTGATTGATGCCATGCATGTTCTGTCCAGGAGGTGGGTTGGTTATGTTCTCGACGAGCGTCGCCACTTGGTAATTTAAAGAGATCTCGCGAATCGCCAGCGGAACGATCAATGTCAAAACACATAAACACAACGCAGTTGAGACGTAGCGGCGGCGCATGAACCAGCGACGTCGGGTTTGTGGTTGCATGTGATTACTCCCGAGTCATGTTGATTTGCGTCGAAAACGGACATCGATCCCCAGCCGGGCAGCCAGCATCTGATTTAAAATTACTCTATTGCAATCGATTCAATTTTTATAATTCCTTCGGCCATTTCCTGAGAAAGGGGAATTCGAATTTCTATGCATTTAATTGGTGACTCTAGTTTGTTGTCCCCCGTGGTTACGTGAAATTCTCGCGAGCTTCCGCTTGAAGGACAACTTCTGTTAAATATTACTCCTCCATCATCAAAATCTCGTCCTAGAAAACTGGTGCGAGGATCATCGAGACTTCGGAAGGCCGATATTAATATGTCTCGTTTGAAGCTGTGTTCGCAGCTTATTCTCAGTTCAATGTTTACGTCGTGTTTGTTTGATTTACCATCTTCTTTGTAAATAACTTTCACGACCCCGTGCTCACTTGGTGATATCGAGTTGGGGACCCGTGCACTTCCCGACAGCAGGATGCCTCCCTTTTTATTCACAGTTATCGTGAAACTGCTGTCCACATGCAAATTTCTTAGGAACACCGTGGCTTGACTTGAGTTATGTATTTCTTGTTCTTCTATTGTTTTTTGCGAGCAGCTATGTGTCAGTGCCGCAAGAATGACCACAATTGCAAGTGTTGCATTGCGTGCAATTGCGGTGCAGTGCGAATAAGCATTCAACAGTTGCAAGATTGACTCCTGTTTCGGCAACGTGTTCTGCCGGGTTAAGGTCAGAGGTGCCGATCCATCGATCTGCGAGCAGTGGGGGCGTGGCTGGGATCTTCGATTGGGCGTTGTTACGTTCTGGTCGTCGGTTTTGCTCGACCATGTCACCTTGTCCGCTGTTGGACTACTCGCAGTGCAGTTGCACTCCCAAATATCGATACCCACCCGGGGTACCCGGCATCGAAAATGCAGTAGGGAAGGCTAAACTGAGGTGTTTATGTTCATGATAAACTGGATGTTTTCAGGGTTTACACGTACGGCGACCAGAATATTTACTGAGCCTAAGATCTTATTGTTGCACACGACCCTTTACATAATCCTGATTTTCGTGGAAATCGCGTGCTGGAAGTATGCACTCGATGCGAGGAATCTCTCTTGGGAAATGGAAAATGGGGAGGCGGGTGCACTGTCGAAGCTAGAGTGGTCGATTTGGTTCTTATTTTTTTCATGCTTCTCAATGAACGCATTTTACCTTCCAATGACGCTAATGATAGGAGGAGTAGGATTTGCGCGTCAGTGCAAATCCAGCAAGGAGGAATGTGGTATAGAGTGCCAATCTGGAAACACGGACGCAGCCAATTGATGCCACCCGACCCGCCTAAGCATGGGCACCCTGCCTTAGCTGGGGCACCCGGAAACACTAAACAACTGTGATTTTTCTTACCTTCACGAATCCCTCGATCAGTGAGAAAAGATCCACGTGCACTCTTTCAGAGACAACGAGTGCCCCTCTGTAAATATGAGATAAGAACATCTCAGCCCCGTTGGGAACGTCACATTCTGAAAGAATGCGTTTCGAACGCTGAATGCTGCATTCGATGTCTGCCTTCTTTGATTCATCGTCTGGGAGTGAGAATCGCCCACACGTCGTGCACAGATTGAAACCTCTTCTCTTATACCATTCTTCCCAAGAACTGGCTTCGACGACCACAAGGGAGTAATCACTGGAATTCGTGCAAGCACTTCCATCCTCTAATTGCACCCGTAATGGAAGCAGGTGGACGTGTGGCAAATTGAGACTAACGAGTCGGTCCGATACATCTTTGCGCACGACTGGCCCATGAAGAGGCCAGGCAATTGGCTCTGAAGGATGTTCTGGCCGGACCCAGGTCGCAGGAAGGAACGAATCGCCAGGGCGAAGTGCGATATCTATGCCTGAGGCTGACAGGATAAGCTCCCAGCGACTTATGTAGTGACTCAATGTTTTCACTGGACAGCAGGGATCGTTAACACGAATCGCCTCGATTTCCTTCCTGATCAATGTCGGGCAAACTTGGGGTAATGTGCGCATTCCGGTCCAACTTGTACTACAGGAGTCGCACTTCACACCGGGAATTGCGGCTGAAAACTCGAGGTGCGACTGTTGATACTCAAGTTCTTCGTAACTGAAAAAATTCTCTTTGGTCATTGAACGAATCAGTTAGTGTTGATTTTATTCGTCGCGAAAAGTGAAAGTGCTCATGTAATAAATGAATGGTTTAATGCCGTAAGTAGCAAGCAGCCTTATAGGCTGCATGAAAAAAGGAACTCATCATGGTTGCTGATGAGTTCCTTCTCGAGGTGAGCTTATTGTCTGTGGATTCTCGTGTCCGAATTACAGCAGTTCCAGTGTTGGCATCGCAGGGTTCTCGAGGATGCTTTTCGCGACTTTCACAGCCACTTTGCTGGAGATGTCGAGAAGTTCCTGGCGTACAGGACTGTCAGCATCGAACAGTGAACCCATCTTCCCTTCGTCACCGCGAATTCGGATGATCGAGTTGGATGGAATCTCCCCGAGGAATGGGACGTTCATTGCTTCGGCTTTCGCTTTCGCTCCGCCCTTTCCGAAGATTTCCCCGGTCATGTTCTCCACCATGCCCAGCACCGGAATTTTCACGGTGCCGAACATCGAAATCGCTTTTCCGGCGTCGAGCAGGGCCACTTGTTGCGGCGTACAAACGACGACCGAACCCGCGATTGAAACCATCTGCGACAGTGTCAGTGCGACGTCACCTGTCCCCGGTGGCATGTCAACGATCAGGTAGTCGAGGTCACCCCATTCGGTCTGTTGCAGGAACTGCTGCAACGCTTTGACGAGCATTGGTCCACGCCAGATCACAGCCTGATCTGGATCGACCATGAAGCCCATCGAGATCACTTTCAGGCCTTGAGCTTCGATTGGTTCAATACGCTCGAAAGTCCGGCCGTCCGGTGTCTGGTACTGCTTGATCGCTGGTTGGCCGGTTGCGCCGACAAGGTGAGGGACGCTCGGGCCGTAGACGTCTGCGTCCATCAATCCGACTTTGGCTCCCCAGTTCTGCAGACCGTATGCAATGCTGGTGGCGACGGTCGACTTTCCAACGCCCCCTTTACCACTCCCGACGGCGATGATGTTCTTGATTTTCAGGCCAAGATTCGCACCGGAGTTCTTACCTTTAACGACCACCGAAAAAGTGACGTCAACCTGAGTGATTTCAGGGTAGGCCGCTTTGACTTCCTGCTGGATCGCGCTGGTTAACGCATCGCGTGCGGGATAAGCATGAGTTGGGAGTTCGATATTGATGCGAACTGCCGGGCCATCAACCGTCACCGAGGTCACCATCTTCGCTTTTGCGAGTGACAACTCGAGTGCGGGATCGATGATGGAACCAATGACATTCAAAATGTCCGCTTCAGCGGGCATGATATTCCTCTCAGTTTCAAATAGTGCAGATATCAATGTCGTTTGCCGACAATCTGCGTTAATTCTGAAGTCCCATTAGAGCAGAATAGTGTGAAATTTGCACACGCCGCGATCGCATCGGGCGATCTTTGCACATGCGTTCTGCACTTGAGTCTGACGGGTGACTTATTAGGTCATCCAGCGTCCCGGACAGGGGGATTTCCAAACGAAGAGGGACGATTCAGTTCGGGAATCAACGGTGCAGGTGTCGGCTCGTCGTATGACCGGTTCTTGCAGTACAGGCTCAACGGAAGACGGCAGGTAAAGGTGCTTCCTTTGCCAAACTCGCTCTCGAGCAGAATTTCTCCGCCGAGCAGTTTGGAAAGCTCACGGACAATCGAAAGCCCCAGTCCAGTTCCTTCGTACTCGCGAGTTAACGCATCTGCGCCACGCTGGTTTCGTCCCTGACGGAACTTTTCGAAGATGACGGCCTGATCTTCCAGTGGAATCCCGATGCCGGAGTCTCCGACGATGACGTCAAAGAAGTCATCTTTCACCCGTTGCACATCCACCCAGACACGTCCACCGTCCGGGGTGAACTTGATCGCATTGGAGAGCAGGTTGTAGATGATCTGCTGGAGTTTTCCGATGTCCTGAACGACACCGGGGAAGTCCGGTGTCACCTTCCACTGCAAGTCGATGTTCTTCTTCTCGGCCAGCGGACGCATGAGTGTTGTAATACGCTCGACGAGATCGGAAATGTCGAAATCGACGATGTTCAATTCCATTCGGCCTGCCTCAATCTTGGCTAGGTCCAGAATGTCGTTAATGAGCGTCAGCAGGTTCTGGCCAGAGGTGCGGATATTGACCATGTACCGCTTCTGCTTTTCCGTCAGATTTTCAGCACAACTCAGAACGTCGCTGAACCCGAGAATGCTGTTGAGCGGCGTTCGAAGTTCATGGCTCATGGTTGCCAGAAACTCGTTCTTGATCCGGTTCATTTCGTGAAGGCTCAAGTTTGCCCTGGCGAGTTCGTCGACTTTATTGTCCAGGTCGACGTTCACATGTCGCAACTCTTCCTGAGTCGTTACAAGGTGACGCAGCATCCGGTTGAATGCGTGGCTCAATTCCTGAAATTCGTCGCCAGTACGAATATCGGCCCGTTGGTCAAGTTCCCCGCGAGCAATGGCATCGCTGACGTCTTTCAGGTGCATGACCGGCTTCACGATGACGTAACGCACGATGGCATACGCAGCGAACATTGCCAGACACGTTGTGATCATCGCCATGACCATCAGGATGGCGTTGTTCTTGGCGATGTCGCGTTGCATCTCGTCGAGGTTGAATGTCGTTTCGGCAACGACCATGACTTCGCCTTCACGCTCCACAACGGGGGCGAGTCCGCGATCTTTATGGCAGTTCATACATTGCTCTTGAGCAATGATGGGTTTGAAGTAGTGGTAACGTCGGGTGGAGGTGTCCTCATAAACGACGTACGGATTTTCGCGATAAAGAATCTTCTTTAACGCTTCGAACTCGAATTGCTCTGCCGGGCGTCGTGTGGGATCGGTCAGGTCGACGGGAATGAACTTCCAGGCGTATTCCCGTAAATCCGAAGGCTTCAGTCCACTGGCAAGTCCTTTGATGAATGGGACGACGTCAGGCTCCGACATCTTCTCCCAGTGCGTCATCTGCAGGTTCTGGGCGATCAGCAGTTCGGCTCGCTGACGATTCTGTGCCCCAATGATCTGGAGATTGAGGTACGCATAGAAATAGAAGCTGCCGGTGATCAGCAGCATCAACGCCCCACTGAACAGGAAGCGGCACTTCCGTTCGAGACTGGTTTCGCCTAACAGTTTCTTGAATGTTCGATAAGACATGTTGATCCAGGACGGGAATACCGGATGGTCGTATTCCCGTGTGTGTCAATCTGACGAGCTTTGATTCTATGCAACGTGCCCTGACACCGGTGCAAGGGACTCTGAAATTGCAGATGAACTTCTGGTTTGATTGAACAGGGCATCAAACGGGCTATTCGCCGCTTGTGCCGTGCCTCATCCTTAGAATCATTTCGGAGTATCGTCTTCGCAATGGATTCCGACAACGGGAATTGTGGATCGGGATACGTCGCTCCCGCAACGGATTTACAAGGAAACGGCGCGCTATCATGGTTCTGCAAATCATACACCAGAAAGGCTGGGAAATCTGCGTTGTTGTTGAAAGGTCGTTTCAATCGTTTCGGATGAGTCAACTGGAATCCATCGACCGAGTCTTGTAGAACAAACGGATTCCAGCCGAATAATTCAGGAGAGGCGAGATGAGAAGCTCAATAAGGAGATTGTTTGTTCTTCCGGAATTGAGCTCGCTGGTCGTGCTGCTGTTCCTTCTGAGTGGTTCTCAAGTCCCGGCGGGCGACTGGCCTGTCTGGCGTGGTCCCAGCGGCAACAATATTGCCGAACCAGGTCAGAATCTGCCTGACAGAATTGGGGAAACAGAGAACGTCTTGTGGGTGGCTCGGGTCCTTGGGCGTGGTCATTCTTCTCCGACTGTCTTCGGGAATCAGGTGTTTCTGACGACAGCTGATGATGAAGAACAGGTTCAGTCCGTCCTGTCGTATGATCGGCAAACAGGAAAGGAACTGTGGAAGTATGATGTGAGTCGCGGTGGCTTCCCGAAAATTCATCGCGCCAATACACATGCGTCGCACACGGTTGCCTGCAATGGGACCGAGTTGTTTGTTCAGTTCGAAAATCACGGTCGGATGCAATTAGCGGTGCTCTCGCTGGATGGAAAACTGAAACGTGAGATGTCAGTCGAGCCGTTCAAACCAGAGAAATATCAGTTCGGGACAGGCTCGTCCCCGGCACTTTACAAGGGGCTCGTGTTTGTTTCTGCGGAGTACGAAGAAGGGCAGCTTGCGGCGTTCGATCAGAAAACCGGGAAAATGGTCTGGCAGATTTCTCGCCCCAATGTCTCGTTTTCTTCCCCGATCGTGAAACACCTGAACGGACGTGACCAGTTACTGATTTCCGGCTGGAGAAAGATTCAGGCGCTGGACCCTTTGACCGGGCAGGAGTTGTGGAATGTTCCCGGGACCTCGGCATCGACATGCGGAACAGTGGCGTCGTTTGGCAATCTGGTTTTCGCCAGTGGAGGGTTTCCGGAAGCTCATACGATGGCGGTTCGAGTCGGCGATTCGCCTGAAATTCTCTGGTCGCACAGTGAACGACTCTATGAGCAGTCTCTGCTGGCATCGAATGGGTATGTCTACGGAGTGAATGATACCGGAATCGCCTTCTGCTGGCGGGCGAGCGATGGGGAAGAGATGTGGAAGACACGCCTCTGCTCAAAAAACAGTGCGTCTCCAGTGCTCGCGGACGGGATTATCTACCATATTGATGAGCGTGGGCAGTTCGTCGCATTTCGAGACACCCCCGAGAAATTCGACAAGATCTTCTCAACGAAACTTGGGGACGAAGGCTATGCGACTCCCACGATTTGCGGAGGCCGCATGTATTGCCGCGTGGCAACTTACATTGATGACAAGCGTGTCGAACTCCTGTATTGCTTTGGGAAACCCGACGTTCCAACTCGCGCTGGGAGATGAATCTCCGTTGAGGCGAGATCTCGACTCAACGATTTCTCCTGATTCCTGCGAGTCAAAAGAGGGTGCCTGGTGTTAAACTGAGAAGTGCACCTTGGCAGTCAGCCTGTGGTGTGTCTTGGTGAGTTACCGTTGACGTCCGTCGTGTTGCGAACTGCGGCACCGTCTGACAACGAATCAGCACCTGTTGCTTCGGGAGATTGAGTATGAATCGTCGTGGTTTTCTGCAGTCGACAGCGTTTGCCAGTTCACTCATCTGGACCCCCGGACTGTTTGCCGAGCAACTTTTGGTCACGCCGCCGATGACCGAAGGTCCGTTCTATCCAGATCGGTTGCCGCTCGATACCGACAACGATCTGCTGATTCTTAACGACTCTCTGACGCCTGCTGTCGGGGAGATAACTCACCTGACCGGACGTGTGTTGAATGCCTCTGGCGAACCTGTGCGAAACGCATTCGTCGAGATCTGGCAGTGCGATCACAACGGGGCTTACCTGCATTCTAGAACTGGCAATAAAGAAAAGCAGGATGCGAATTTTCAGGGATATGGACGCTTTCTGACAGATTCAACAGGGAATTACTACTTCCGCACCATCAAGCCGGTTCCGTATCCAGGGCGAACACCGCACATTCACGTTGGAGTCAGTCGAAACGGGCACCGCGTGCTCACGACTCAACTCTATGTGAAGGGGCATCCGCAGAATGAGAAAGATGGTGTATTGCGAGGCGTCCGCGATCCTCGGGCTCTGGAAAGCGTGATGGGAGATTTTCAGCCAATTCCCGATTCAAAGTTTGGCGAACTGGCAGTGAACTTCGACATCATTCTGGGGATCACTCCAGATGAAGGACTTGATCCGACAAAAGGAATTTCTAAGTCCGAACTTGAGTCACGTCGCGGTCGTCGACCTGAGCGTCCTGCAGGAGAGCAGGGCTCGCCACGTCAGTAGCCGTGTTCAATAACCGTAGGCGGTAACCGATTTCAGTAGCGGCCGCCTGCCGCCAACGCCTGCAGTGAACGCCTGTAATCATCGCCAGTTGAACTTGTGCTTCAGGTGTTGATGACAGGTCAATGCTTTGCGATTTGTTGATGGGACGATGCCGGTCGAACATCGTTCATGGCAATTTGTTTGCGTTAAACTCTGTGCTGTCCGGGCTCACATTTTTGAGTTAGCAGTACGGAGTTTTTTTGTTTGAGGTCTCGATTCGAGTGGTGCGAGAGTTCTTCAAGTTCGATATCAATTGTTGGACCAGTTGGAAATCGTTTTGGACTGGCATCTGAATTTGCTGTGTTATTTGGGCCTCTCCTGTTGTGACCTCGCAAATTTCCATTCATCTCCAACTTAAGCTGCAGTATATAATTGCAATGCATTTATGATGAAAGCAGTTGGTTGAGAAGGGGGCCGAGGCAATTTCTTACATGGTTCCGATCAAGCGATTCCGGGAAAAGTCTGTCGCTCAATGGGGAGAGATCTCTGTCGGGATGGGGGAGCGTAAGAACGTTCATCTCGAAGTCAGTTCCAGTTACAGCGGGCATCCCGTTCATATTCCGGTGCATGTCTGGCGTGGAGAAAAGGAAGGGCCAGTCGTCTTCATCTCTGCCGCAGTGCATGGAGATGAAATTAATGGGACCGGGGCGATTCGTCAGTTGATTCTCGACCCGACATTCAAGCTGAAAGCCGGAAGTCTGATTCTGGTTCCTGTTGTGAATATGCTGGGATTCGAACGCCATTCGCGTTATCTCCCGGATCGAAAGGATTTAAACCGGTCGTTCCCCGGGAGTGCCAAAGGGAGTCTCGCTTCACGTCTGGCTCACCTGTTTCTGAATGAAATTGTTGGAAGATCCGACTATGGGATCGACTTGCACACAGCGGCAGTGCGACGGACCAATTATCCGAACGTGAGAGCTGATCTTGCTGTTCCGCAGCTGCGTCGGCTGACGAACGCCTTCGGAGCCGAAGTCGTTGTGAATGAACAAGGACCAGTGGGATGTTTGCGGCGGGCCGCTTGTGATGCCGGGTGCCCGACGTTCATTCTTGAGGCTGGTGAAGTCTGGAAGGTGGAATCACTCGTTATTGAATACGCAGCACGTGGGATTCGCAGCATGCTGGCATCGTTAGGGATGGCCGATGCTGTTCAGGAAATGCCTCCGTATCATGCTGTCATTCGAGAAACGACTTGGGTGAGAGCCGATTCAGCTGGCTTTCTTCACTTTCACGTTGCCCCGGGCGACTACGTTTCAAAAGGAACGCCGATCGCGACGATCGACAGTCTGGTCGGGACTGAAGGGGAAGTGGTGTATTCCCAGGTCCACGGGATCGTGTTGGGAATGACAACGCTGCCAGTCACTGCGCCGGGTGAACCAGTTTGTCATATTGGTCTCGTCAAACGAAACCGACGGCAGATCGCAGAAGCGTTGCAGGCATTGCCTGGCGATTCTTTGCATCAACGGATTCGTAACGATCTCGCGACCAGCATTATGGTCGTCAATCCGCTACGAATCTGAGTGAGCAGCCTTCCTGTTGAAAGAGTTCGAGCTCGACAGCTGCTCTGGAGGAAAGAAGGATTCTGCTGAAACGAGAAAACCTTCTGACAGGGAAGAACCATGCCAGAAGGTCTGTTGTCATCTTTCCCAAAATCACTTGGGTGTCCGAAACGGTCTAGAATGCGGACATTGTTGGAACTTCAGAGTTCATGCTCGCGTTCATGATTGGCATCCCGGAAGGCATGTATCCTTGGGTGACCGGAACTGGCTCTCCGAGTTCCACTGGTTGTTGAGCCGGAGTTGGCATTGATTGAGGAAGCATCCCCGGCTGGCCCATGACCGGCTGGCCCATTGAGGGTTGCCCCATCACTGGCTGGCCTCCATATGGAGATGGAACTGGCTGCTGGTGCATGTGTCCTTGATGGTTATGCCCCTCGTGCATGTGTCCCTGATGCATCTGTTCGGGATGCTGAGCCGGGACGGGCATCATCTGCTGCATTGGCATTCCCGGGCTCATGGTTGATTGAAACGGAGCAGGGTGTTGGGCAGGAACTGGCATTGTCTGCTGAACGGACATCGCCGGGCTCATCGGCATTGCTTGACCATGAATGTCATGCGGCATGTGCATTCCCTGATTCATGTTCATTGGGGCTCCCTGCATTGGGACACCGGGAGCAGGAGTCGGCAGTAGTGGTCCATTCTGCATCATGCCGGGCATCGGGTGACCATTCTCAGTTGGTGTCCAGCCCTGATGCTGCATTTCCATTCCCTGCATTTGTGGATCGCTCATTGGCGCCATCTGACCGGGAACGCCCATCTGCATGGATTCCATTGGCATTCCGTTCATCTGCATCCCCCCGGACGGCATCATTCCAGAGAAGTTGCCTTGATGATTGTATGTTGCCTGAATCACACCAGTTGGATAGGTCGAATTGATGGCTGGCATATAGCTGGCCATGTGTTGAGCCGGTGATGGATGCAAGCCTGTCATCGGATCAACTGTTGCTTCCATGGACTGGAAGTAAGGATTCTGGCTGGCCTTTCGGTAGTAAGCGAGATTGCTGGCGCGATCTGGATGTCCCAAATCACGTTGCAGTGAACGCATCTCGCGTCGAGCGGCGAGGTTACTCGGACGCTGGTTCAACGCTGCATTAAGCTGCTGTTCTGCCCCGGCATAGTTGCCAGCACTGCGTTCGATTTTTGCTGATTGAACTTTGGACGCAACAGCATAGGGCTGCGTATATGTCCATGCGGCAAGCAATTCACGTGCATCATCTGTGCGCCCTTGTGAGTTCATCATGTCAGACAGGGCGGTGTATGATGGCCGATGCCCTGGATTCAGGCTCAGGGCGTGTTGATAGAGTTCTTCAGCCCCGGAGGCATCCCCTTGCTTTTCCATCGTGCGAGCGACGTTATAGGCATACGCAGCTCGATTCGGGTTATCCATCAGTGCCCGCTCGAATTCGCTTCGGGCTGCGGCATAGTTTCCGTGCCGATAGTAGGCTCGACCTGCTTGATTCTTCGCCCATCCGTTCGCTGCGCCGACACAGCCACACAGAGACGAAGCCAGCAGAACCCAAACGAGTCCGCACGCCAGCATTCCAAGCCGGTAAAAACGAAGCTGAACAGATTGAACTGGTTTAGGAGTCAATCCATTGGCTAGTTGGGCGGAATTCAGCCTGGATGGCATGACAGCATCCCTTTGGTGGGGAAAAAATCAAATGAAGTCGAGGGAACGACGTGTTCAGAGGAGGTTGAACGACGCCATTCCGATGAAGGGAGGTCGAAAACTAGTCGGCCTCAAAAATATGGGCAAGTCGAATTCAAGTTTTTGATCTAAGAAGCCGACGTACCGCCAGTGAGCGGCAAAAGTTGCAGATTCTGCCGGATTGATGCGTTTTGAATCGCATCACCTCGCTAGGGGAAGATGGACGGACGAACAGCATTTCGTTACCGTGTTAGTGCGACGGGACGCAAGGAGGATCTTTATGGCGCGGGAACGAGTTTTTCGGGAAGATGAACAGCAGGAACCAGAACCGGTTCCAATGCTGCCGCCGGGGAATTTCCAGGTCGATGAACGCGATTTGGACGAGGAACTCCGCCCTCAACGCCTGCAGGATGTCATTGGCCAACGTCAGGTTGTCGATCGTCTGAAGGTGATTCTGGACGCCACCCGGAAACGGGGAGATGTGCTGGGCCACCTATTATTGGATGGTCCGCCCGGCATCGGGAAAACGACTCTGGCGACCGTGATTCCCAAAGAAATGGGCGTCGACCTGCAGATTGCGGCGGGGCCGGTTCTCGATGCCCCCAAAGATCTGCTCCCGTATTTAACCAATGCGACCGAAGGGTCTGTCCTCTTTATTGACGAGATCCATCGTCTTCGACCCGCTGTCGAAGAGTTTCTTTATCCGGCCATGGAAGACTTTCGAGTCGACATCGCCTTGGGTGAAGGGCTCAATGCTCGAACAATTAATATGCCCCTCAAGCGTTTCACCGTGATTGGTGCCACGACTCGGGCCGGGATGCTGACGGCTCCCATGCGAGACCGCTTCGTCTATCGAGAGCATCTTGATTTCTATGAGTCAGATGTACTGGAAGAGATCGTCGCCCGAAATGCACGAAAGCTTCGGACGAATATCACGAAAGAAGCGGCCGAGGAAATTGCGAAACGCAGTCAGGGAACGCCGCGTAAAGCGAACAATATGCTGCGGCGGACCCGAGACTTTGCCACGCTGAATCACCCTGAAGGCGAGATCACGACGGAGATCGCACGGTACGCTCTTAATGTCCTGGAAATTGATCCACTGGGCCTTGAGAAGCAGGATCGGCGATACCTGCAAACTGTGATTGAGATCTTCAATGGGGGGCCGGCAGGGTTGAATGCGATTGCACACAGCATGTCTATTCCACCAGACACACTGGAAGACGACATTGAACCGTTTTTGCTGCGGTCAGGACTGGTGCAGAGAACGCCGAGAGGTCGAGTCGTGACTCAGCGGGGATATGACCATCTGGGGATGAAGCCGGGGCTCGACCACCCGACGCTGGGCATTCGTCGAATGTTTTGAGACACTGATTGCAGAGGAATTTTGCATTGGACTTGGCTCATGCCGGTTTGCATGATCGTGCGATCGGCGTCTCCCTGACAGCTCCATCAGACATGTGCTCATGTACCATCTGCTGAAGAATCTGGATCGTCGCTGGATCTTCCTGATGATGGCTCTGGCCGTGGCGGTTCCAATTCTGTTTGGACTGCAGTTTCCAGAAACGCCTACTGGAATGACGCAGGATGTTTTCGATGCGATCGAGAATTTGCCACGTGGCTCGCGTGTGCTGATGGCCTGGGACTTCGACCCTTCTACGGAAGGGGAACTGGGGGCCATGGCGACCGCGTTGACGAAGCACTGCTGTGAGAAAGGGCACAAGATGTACTTTCTCACGCTGGTGCCAGTCGGCCCTCAGATGATTGAAAAATCGATCAACACCGTGATCCGTACTGACTTCCCGGAGATGGAGTATGGAAAGGACTACGTCAATCTGGGCTACAAGTCCGGATACGAAGGGGTCATTAAGGTGATCGTGACGAACCTGCGAGGGCTCTACACAACGGATGCGCGCGGGACGAACATTGATCAGATTCCAATGTGCAAGAACATCACCAACATTCAGGACATGAGCCTGATTGTCAATCTGAGTGGAGCGTATCCCGGCACCAAAGAATGGGTGCAGTATGCGGTCACTCCGTATGGAGGGAAGTTCAAGCTCGTCGCGGGTGTGACAGGCGTTCAGGCGCCGATGTTCTACCCATATGTGCCTGCCCAGTTAGTCGGCATGCTTTCCGCGATCAAAGGGGGAGCGGAGTACGAGGCCCTTGTTCACCGTGCATATGACGATGGGGTGGTCGACCAGCGTTATTTTGAAGCGAATCGACGGATGGGCCCGCAGTTGATTGCTCACCTGTTGTTGATTGGATTGATTCTGGCTGGCAACTGGGTGTACTTCATGCAGCGTCGTCTGGAAAAGCAGGGCACGTAGCCGGGGCTCTGCTCGAATTGGTTTGCTGGAGCAGTTTGGTCTATCATCTGTCAGCAGGGCGTCGATTCACCAGAAGAATTTGTTTCTGCGTCCCAGCCTTTTCCACTTTGCTTCGGAAGTTGCTCCGGCATCCAGTCATGACATCTCAATCTCTTCCAGAAACCGTGCCGGCGCCTTCGTTGTGGCAGCGTTTCGTCGATCTGCTGGGCTTAATTCGATTCAGTCATACGGTCTTTGCACTCCCATTCGCACTGCTGTCGGCAATGCTGGCCTGGCAGGTAGCACCGTTCGAATGGAAGCATTTGCTCGGAATCGTGCTGTGCATGGTTTTCGCCCGTTCCGCAGCGATGGCGTTTAACCGACTGGTTGACCGAGACTACGACGCCAGGAATCCAAGAACTGCACGGCGGCACATCCCTGCTGGGATTCTTTCAAAGGGACTGGTCACCGTATTTACGCTGGGTTGTGTCGGCGGCTTCATCGCGTCGACACTGTTGTTTCTTCCGAATCAATGGCCGTTGTTTTTGTCTGTGCCGGTGATTTTGTTTCTTCTGAGCTATTCCTACGCCAAGCGATTCACTGCATTCTGCCACTATTGGTTGAGTGCGGCACTGATGCTCTCGCCGATTGCCTCGTGGATTGCGATCACCGGTTCAATCGACTGGCCTCCGGTCTGTCTCGCGGCCATGATCTTTTTCTGGGTCGGCGGATTCGACATTCTCTACGCAACACAGGATGCCGAATTTGATCAGGGAGAAAACCTGTTTTCGCTTCCAGCACGACTCGGGATTCCAACGGCACTCCGGCTCGCATTTGTCAGTCATCTGCTGACGATTGTCTGCCTGTTTGCCTTCTGGAAGGTTTCCGGGCTTGGTGGCCTCTTTTTGTCAGGCTCGATTGCCGTGTCGCTTCTTTTGATTTACGAGCACTCGCTTGTTCGGCCGGGAGACCTCTCGCGAGTGAATACGGCGTTCTTCAATGTGAATGCCGTGATCAGTGTCGGGTTGTTTCTACTTGCCGCTGCTGACCTGTTGATTTGAGCGTTGAGCAATCCGGTGGATACAAAAAGAGCGAGCACAACTCTCATTGTGCTCGCTCTTCTTTTGTTCAAGCGTCTTCAGCGGTCTCGACTGATTTATTATCCGGGTCACGCCGCGTCAACCGAGAAGGCTGCGCTGCTGTGTGGTCACCGAATCAGTCTAGACGTTGGCTGAAATGACAACCGCACTCGCCTGTCCGGGAGCAGTGTAGTTCACGTTGAGGAACACTTTGTTCTCGGTTGGCAGTGGCTTGCCATGAACCAGGTTCAAGCCCAGTTCGGAATCTGGTAAATTGCAGTTCAGGATCGGTGGTACTGCTCCTGAGTTTTTCAGGCTCAGCAGTGAACCAACCAGTTCAATGAACCCGCTTGCTGCACCTGTGTTCCCGAAGTGGCCTTTGAGGGCAGTCACCGGGACATTGGAATCGCCGAGTAGCTGACGCAGGGCCGATGCTTCGTCCCGGTCGCCTTCAACGGTCGCGATCCCGTTCGCGTTGACGTGACCTAACTCGGAAGCTTCCATTCCCGCGCGACGCAGTGCTCCACGAGCAGCGTTCAACACTGATTGAGAAATATCTGCCTGTCCGGTTGGATTTGAGACGCAGGAAGAACTTCCACCGAGAACATATCCGTAGATCGTGGCGCCACGTTTTTTGGCGTGTTCTTCTTCTTCCAGAACCAGGCAGACTGCCCCTTCCGAAGCGACCTGACCATTACGGTTCGTGTCGAACGGTTTGCAGCTGCTGGCTGGATCGGCCTCGTCGTAACCGAGTGAATCATTCAGGCGAGCGTGGATTGCTTTGACCGGATGAATCCGTGTGCCTGTTCCCCCCACCAGCATGACGTCTGCAGCATCACGTTCCATGATGTTCAGAGCTTCGGTCAACGCGACGCCAGGTGAAGCTTCGTCCAGAGTCACAGAATTGTTTGGACCGCGAGCATCGCTGAAGATCGCGATATGGCAGGCGGGCATGTTCGGGAGGTACCGCAGCATCCACAGCGGTTCCATCTTCTCCAGGCCTTTGGTGCCCCATTCGGCGAACTGGAATTCACCCTTTTCATTGCGGCAGGCACGAGTCGGACCAACCATCGTGTCTGGCGGGAAGAACATCAGGTTTGCCCCGTACAACACTCCGAGCCGCTGGTGATCGACTGTATTGAGGTCCAGACCGGAGTCGTCCAGTGCCTGCAGTGCAGCAGCTGCTCCCAGCTGTGTCTCACGGGACATCACTTTGATGCTCTTGCGTTGAGTCTTGAGATAGTCTTTCTTGGCGGCTTCTTCGGTGAATTCTTTCACCTCGCCGCCGATCCCATGCGGAGTAGCCGTGCAGTGATAGTGGCGAGTGGGCTCAATTCCCGAGCGGCCTGCACTGAGATTTTCCCAGAACGCAGCCTGTCCGATCCCGATAGGGGAAAAGATCCCGATTCCGGTAATGGCGATTTTGCGTTTTTGCACTGATGACGTCATTGGTATGAAATATCTGCGGAGGGCGGCAATGGCCGCAACGACTGAACAGGCATCGGCTGATGACCCCCTGTCGCTTGAATAAGTGAGGGAATTCATCACCGTGAACGTGGAGGCGGACCCCCAAACAGGGAGCGACCCGCATGTTCCGATTATCTAACAGCTATTCTGACGATATTTGGAGCGAACTGCAAAGTCGATCAGGTTCTCCCAGATTCTCTCAATCTCGGGTCTGTTGAATCCTGAAGTCCTTCACCAATAAGGTTATACGACAAAACTGTCAGGAAAATTCCCAATCCAGGAAAAAGAATCAGCCACCAGTTTTGATAATTTGACTGACCTGATCGTAACAACTGTCCCCAACTCGGGTTCGGAGGAGGAGCCCCAAATCCAATGTAGCTCAGGGACGTCTCCACCAAAATTGCTGCCGCAATTCCGAACGTGATCGGTACCAGAACAGGGGCCAGAGCGTTGGGAAGCAGATAGCGGAAGATGATCCGAAAATGACTTTCTCCTAATACTCTGGCTGCCGCAACGTAGTCCATCTGCTTCAACTTGAGGAACTCTGCTCGAATCAATCTGGCAATGCTGGTCCACCCGGTCAATCCAATCACGGCCATCATGTGCCAGATGGACGGCTTCTCAATCACTGCGATCAGGGCCAGAATCAAAATAAGTGTTGGAATGCACATCACCACTTCGATGAGTCGACTCAGGAGAATGTCGGTCCAGCCGCCGAAGTAACCGGCGATGGCACCGAGTGTCATTCCAATCAAAGCCGCGATTCCCATCGACACGAAGCCGACAAGTAACGCGGTTCGCGTTCCGTGGACAATCTGGGCGAAGACATCGAAGCTGCGGGAGTCAGTGCCGAAGAAGTTGAGGCGGGAAGGGCGGCCGCTTTGTGGATTTCCCGGACGGTTTGGCCATTCGTCAGCAGTGACAGAACGAATCGGATCGTTGTAGTTCAATGGCCAGATCGCCCAGCTGTCAGGGTCACTTTCCTTCAATGGAATGGGATAGCGCTTGAAGAACGGAGCTCCACTGAACTCGCCTTCCCATTTCTGATTGAAGTAGCCAAGAAACGGAAAGTGAATCTTCCCTTTGTATTTGCAGATGATGGGTTTCGTCCCCACGATCAAAGGGGAGAAAATTGCCACAATTCCGAGGAACACAACGACGCACAATGCCATCATCGGGAGTCGACGTCGACGGAAGCGTTGCCAGGATTCCTGCCAGAATCCCGGTGACTTCGGGAGTGAGCTCAATTGTGTTTTGGGCGTATTCATGAGTGAAAAACAACTGAAGAATTGAGCGGATATCAAATTGATGTGACGGTCTTCACGGTCCCTGAATCAGTCGCCGAATCAGGAGCTCATTTGTGAAACGTCAGTTGTACGTGTTCATGTCAGTCCGAACCTGTTCTGGGAAGGCACACATTGCAACGTGTCGCCTCGCCTGAACGTCGCCTATGGCTTACTCAAGCCGAATTCGTGGATCGACCAGTGCGTAAAGGACATCTGCAAGTAACTGTGCTGCCAGGGTCAGTACGGAAAACATCAATACGAGCCCCATCACAGTTGGATAATCCCGTTCTGTGATTGATTCAAAGAACTGGCGTCCCATTCCCGGCCACGAAAAAATCTGCTCCACAATAATCGAGCCGCCTAACAAACTCGGGAGAGCCAGTCCTAATAACGTCACAAGCGGAATCAGTGTGTTGCGGAAGGCATGCGTCCAGATCACGCTGACTGTTCCGAGTCCTTTTGCCCGTGCGGTGCGAATGTAGTCCTGTCGAAGAACTTCCTGCATGTTTGCTCGAATAAATCGGGCATCGTAGGCCAGCCCCCCGTATGTGAAGACAGTGACCGGAAGCAGCATGTGCAGGAACAAATCCCAGGTCTTTCCGAAGACACTGAGCTGCTCGTAGTTGTCGCTCACCATGCCAAACAGGGGGAGCCATCCCATGTAAATGGCAAAGAACAGTTGCAGGAAGAGCGCCGCGACAAAGCTGGGAAACGAATAGAGCATGTACAGAAACGTACTGATCATTCGTTCGTCTTTGTGGCCGTTTCTGGCGCTGCAGTAGAGCCCCAGTGGAATGGCCAGCAGATAACTGAGTGTCATTGCCGGAATCGAGAGCAGCAGGGTAGGGCCAATACGTTCACGGATGATGTTGGTGACTGGCTGCTTACGCGAAAATGATCGCCCCAGATCGCCTTTGAAGATATTTCCGAGCCAGTAAACATACGCCTGTGGCCATGGCTTATCGAGTCCGTACGCGACCTCAAGTTGCTTGATACGTTCTGGAGATGGAATCTTCCCCGGGTCGCTTTCAGCCATATTCACCGTTAACGGTGTTCCAGGCATGCTGCGGATTAACCCGAAGATGATGAACGTGATCACCAACAGGGTGAATGCTCCGATGGTCAGACGTCGAATCAGGTAAGTCAGCATCGCACAAGAGCAGTCTTCAGAAGGGAAGGCTTATGAAACACCGTCACTGATTCGATGGTGTTCTTGTTTCAACGAAATGTGCCCCGGCGAGCAACCGGTGACGTCAATGGAAACGACTCAGATTGGTCTTCACTGAATCAATTTCACGGAATCAGCAGTGTGGCTGATTCAAGCTGTTCGTCCAATACCGTTGTTCCGACTGGCAGGGCTCCAGTAACAGGAACCCTGCTCAGCGGGCAACGTCGTCTCTTCAAAATGCCGGTTGCGAAACAACTCTCAACGCGTTTTGCACAGCCATGAACATGTTTATCGGCAGGTGCAGTGCGATGAGTTCCTTCGCTGGAACATTGCATCTGCTCGCAGTTGTTACTGAGCAATCGTCCAAAATGCATCGAACCCTGGGCTGTAACTGTATGGGCCGCGTGGACTGAAAGTGTACCCACGCAGCTTCTTGTTAAAGCCATAGAATCCGCTGCGGTAATACAGCCAGGCGTACGGCTGGTCTTCCCACAGGATGTCGTCGATTTCCTGATAAAGGGCTGCTCGCTTGTCAAAATCGAGTTCTTTCATGGCCTTTACAAACAGTTCATCAACTTTCGGATTGGAATAGCCTCCGTAGTTTCGGGACTCGTTTGTTTTCCACAAGTTCTCTGAAGTTGAAGGATCTGCCCCGGCACCCCAACCGCCGAACATGGCGTCATAGTTGTGGTCCTGTGCTCGCTGCTGCATGACGGTGAACTCGGTCGGTTTCACGTTACATGCAATGCCGAGACGGTTCAGGCTTTCTGCGAGTGAAGTGGAGATGTCGATTCGAGTTTGATCTGTAGTACACATGATCTCGAATTCGAACTTCACTTTCTTGCCATTGATTTCTTTGTCGCGAATCCCATCGCCATCTGTGTCGACCCAACCTGCGTCGACCAGCAGTTTCTCTGCTTTGGCGAGGTCCTGCTTATAGAGAGTACGTGGTTTCTTGGATCGAGCCCAGTTTCCTTCCGCAAAACAACCGCTTGCCTGATCGTAAAGACCGTAGCAAAGCTTGTTCAGGATCTGGTCGTAGTTGACGGAGTAAGCCATTGCCTGGCGGACACGCAAATCGGTGAACCAAGGCTTCTTCATGTTCCAGCCGAAGTAGAAATAGGTCCACTCCATTCCACGCACTTTGGTGTTCTTGGAATAGAACGCGTTGTCTGTTGTCTGTTCCACCCACTGCTGAGGTGTCAGCAGCATTTCGTCAAGCTGGCCATCGTTCAGAGCCAGTCGGGCAGTGTTGCTGTCTGTCAGCACGCGGAAGCGAATGGTTTTATAGCGAGGCTTTGAGCGAACCTGCTTTCCGTTTCGCATGTAGTAGTCTTCACGGCGTTCAAGAACGATTTCCTGTCCTTTGATTCGCTTTGAAATCTGGTAAGGACCAGCAACAACCGGAGTGATCTCCAGCTTCTGGTGGTAATCCCCTTCCAGGCGAGGGTCCGTCTTGATGGACTCTTCGTAGATGTGCTTCGGGACGATCGGGAAGTTGCAATTCCAGACGTTGGTCGCCATCGACTCGCGGTGGAAAATGACAAACGTGCGCTCGTCGTAGGCTTTGACCCAGCGCAACTTGTCTGTTCCATTGCGGACCGCTGGAACCGGGACATCCGGGTTCATGATCATCTGGAACGAGAATTCTACGTCGTAAGCGGTCAATGGTTTGCCATCGGACCAGATCAGGTCATCGCGAATGACAACCTTGTCGTACAGCAGATCTTTACTGGTCTGCCAGGAGACGACTGTGTCTTTCGGAGCGAATGGTTCCATGTTCCAGTCGAAACTGAAGAATCCTGCGCCGGTCAGGCCGTTCACTTCAGCGTCAGAGACGGAACTGGACATAATCGGGTTGGTGGAGTTGATGTCTCCGCCGATGTGACGCTTGATTTCAGCGTTCTCGTTGACTTCGCTGTCTGACTTCGGTGGCTGTCCGAGTGCGCTGAGAATCTTCTCGTTGTTCTCGTCCGAATCATTCTTCAACTTCAACGCTTCTTCGACACTGACCAGAGGCGGGTTCTCGGCCTTATACTTCAGGAACCGCTCCATGATGTCGATGACAGGTTGATCCTGCCAATCGGCCTTCGCGTCCAATTCCGCCATTGTTGGGGCATCAAACGGTTCGAGCTGCGGTCCTTTCTCGGCGTCTGCGGACTGTTCGCCCTCTTTTGATGCCTGTTCTGGGACTTTGTAGTTCGGGGCAGTGGGACAACCTGACAGAAGTGCCAGAGATAATCCACCTGCACACAGCAGCCATCGGTAGCGACAATCCATCATCCGCTTTCCACCCTCAGCGTCGAAAGAAATTCGTCCTGGTCCATTCCTCACAAGAGCTTGTCCAGTTCAGACCGTTTCAGGTCAGGGACATGCCTGCAGAGGACAGCGCCAATTCATGGAACTCAAACTTGTGCAACTCAAACTGAATTGATCAGTTAAGTCGTAGCGATTGTGTCAGACATACGACATATGGGCAAGATAGACTGAGGCAGATTGCGGCATGAAATTCGCAACGTTCACTTTTTCGTAGTGAATGACCATCGGGAATCGAGCGATTTTCTTTCTGCTCAGCCTTAAAACGATCACAGGCGAGGCAACTTCCGGATGGAAATCGTCTCGCCTGTTGAACATCAATCATGGTTTCAGAGCAATTTGAGTGCTGCTCTGTTCACGATCTCATTGAAATTACTTGGTCGCTGGTGCTGCTGCTGGAGCCGCTTCAACAGCGACAGCTTCGATCTCAAGGATGTCGATGTTGCGGAATTCCACTGGGTCGCTGTGTCCAGCAAATCCAAAGTGACCCTTCTTCAGGTCTTTCCCTGGATGTGGCTTGCCGCCCATGAATTCGGTGACCTTAGCAACGTCGCCGTCAAGAATCTTGAATCCGTTGACTTCAACGGTGATCTGAGATCCCTTAACAGTGACGATCTGGAAGTTCCATTCGCCGGTTGGGCGGAGGTAGCCACGAGCAGCTGGAATCATCCCGTAGACTGACCCGTGAGCCTGGCGTGGGTCGATTGTTGCGTACTTCTCGTGCTCCGAATCGAGGATCTGGACTTCGGTCATCCCGTCATAGGCTGGTCCGCCTTTGCCTGGGTAACGAATTGCCAGACCATTATTTCCTGCTGGTGGCAGTTTGAATTCGAGACGAACAGCGAAGTCAGCGTATTCCTTTTCGGTGAAGAGGACGTCGCCTTTTCCGTGCTTGCCGCGGATTGCTCCGTCAACGACTTCATAGCCTTCCATTCCGCCTTTCCAGCCGGTGAAGTCAGTGCCGTTGAAGATTGATGCAAATCCGTCGCCTGATTTTTCGCGAAGAATCTGGTTTGCTTCAGCGGATGGAATTTCACGGACGGCAATGTGACGCCATTGGATTTCTGACCCGTGAGTCTGGAGCTGGATCTGACCAGCGAGAGAGAGTGGCTGATCACGGTAGAAGTAGTTTTCCATGATCGCGTGGTTCACGACGAGGGTGTCGTTCAACCAGACGCTTGTGCGTGAGCCGAGTTGGCGAACGCGGAGTGAGTTCCATTCGCCGAATGGACGGTCAGCCAGAACCAGTGGGTCTTTGCCTGGAGCGCCCTTGCTGTTGTTCCACAGGCCGCCTGAACCTTTGTCTGACCCGTGCTTCCAGGATCCACCGGCTTCGGTGAAGTCCCAGATCTGAACTTGTGGGTTGTTCTTCAGGTAAACGCCGCTGTCACCCTTTGGGAAGGTTTTGAACTCGAGGATGAGTTCGTAATCGCGGAATGACTCGTCGGTGGTCAGGTAGACCCCTTTGCCGTCATTGATGATGACGCCGTTTTCGACTTTCCAATGCAGTGGAATGTCAGCATTCCATTCTGCGAGCTTGGCGGCGCGGTCTTCTGCTGTCATCGCAGCGAGTTTGACAGCGTCGAAGTGTGGCATGCCGTGCCATCCAGCGAAGTCTTTACCGTTAAACAGTGAACGGAACGCACCTGGTGGTGTCCATTCTCCTGCGACGGCAGATCCGACCGCACTCAGGACGACGCAAAGACTCAATAGACATTTCTTCACAGAGGTCTCCTTCTAGTCCATTTCAATATTCGACGGCCGTCGGTCGCTCAACGCCAGATTGTTCTTCGGGGCAACATACTTCATTGAAGGTCTGTCTTCGATAGAACGGGAGAGGCTGGGCTTAACGGCAATCCACAGAGATCAGCACGTGCCATCTGAGTCAATAGGGTAATCAACTTTCCGTCCAGATGCGATTCTGAAGAACTGCCGTTGTGTCGTTTCCTGCCGGTGAATTATTGTACGTCCGATCCTCAATGGATGAGGTGCCAGAGATTCGTTGATAACGTGTCCATATTTTATTGAAGTATGGGCTATGCAAACTGTGGAGTTGGCCAGGATTGGCGTGAAGTGTGCAGTGATGTGCACTCAATCTGGTTAGGAGCGAACTCCCACGGTTTTATGGCTCGCGTGTTAGCATGGAGGCCCGCACAATGGGCGCAAAAATCGCAAGCTTTTTGGCCACGTTGCTACTTTCGATTCCGCTCGCTGCCATTGGAATTATGGCAGTTTTTGGTGTTCCACAGCTGGTTCCGGCCAGTAACACTGCAGAGCGAAATCAGGTTTTGCGAGGTTTTCAGGACGCATTGAACTGGGGACGCGGCAATAACGGCGGCGATCAGGTTCAGCCTGCCTATGAAGAGGATGCGGCTCCGTTTGTGCAAAACGCTGCTCCGATGCACCAGAATTCCATGCAGAATTCTGAGACTCCGAATCAGGTTCCAAACTGGTCATCTGGATCAGCGAATCAAGGCGATGCTCGTTCAATGGCGGTGCGACGTGATTCGTCCACGCTCTCCAATACAAGCAGTCTTCCCAACGGCATTGGTAACGGCAACGGCAATGGGGTTAATGGGAGGACTCCTCCATCACACTGGAGTAATCCGCAGACGACTCCAGCTGGTGATGCGACTCGCGTGGCACTCAACCAGTCGAACGGATTTGCAGCAAACAACATGGCCGCTGCAAACGGGAATATGTCTGTGAATTCAGGTGCCAATGTTCCAGTCGCGTCCGTTTCCACTCCATTCAATTCCAGTGAAACGCTGACATGGCGACAGGCGTCACAGCGTCTTTCAGATCTGGGAGTCACGAACTTTCATCTTGAACGTGGTGACAAAGAAGGGACGTTTCTGTTTGTCTGTCTTTATTCGCCTGGGGATGCTCCGCAGGTGACACACCGATTCGAAGCTCAGGCCGATGATCCGCTGATGGCAGTGAATCAGGTCTTGCAGCAGGTTGATTCCTGGATGCAGGAGCGATTCGCAAAAGCCAACTTTCCAAATCGGTCTCCAAACTTTTCGCTGAACGCAGGGGCACAGAGCTCCCGGTAACGAGTTGAGTTGGTCGTTTCCGTCGCGTCGGGGCAGAGTGTTATCTGCGGACGGCAATTTGAGAAACTGATGCGATCTATCAAAGCGAATTCTTGAAATTTGCGAACGCCCAGAAGGCAGGTGGCAAGTCAGTCCCGGACTGATTTTGTTGCATTCAGGTGCCAGCCGAGAGCGGTCAACGTACGTGATTCCTGATTTCCCTCAACGCATGTTTCGCTTGCTTCGCGATCGTCTGACGCGAGGTCAGGGGGAGACTGCACAGGGATGGAGATGGCGTCGGCGGCTGTCGAGTCAATCAGTCGAGACACTGGCTTTTCAACCGACAACGGCGATTGCGATTCGCACGCCCAAGATGGCTCGTCTTGAAGCTGCACTCTTCGTTGCCGATTCCGCTCAATCGGCGAGAAAACTGGCCCAGATCGCCATGTTGTCGGATGCGCGAGAAGCAATCAGTCTGATCGATCAACTCAATGAGAGTTACGATACTGGTCGATCGACGTTTCGTATCGAACGGGTGGCGGCGGGGTATCGATTGCTGACCCGCAGTGAATACTCGCCGTGGCTGGATCGTTTACATGAGAGGCAGGCGAGGCTGAAGCTGTCGTCGCCGCTGATGGAAGCACTCGCGATCATCGCGTATCGTCAGCCATGCACCCGTGCAGAGGTTGAGTCGGTACGAGGTGTGCAGTCTGCGGAAATCCTCAAGCAATTGATGGAGCGGAATCTGGTTCGCGTCACCGGAGAGGATGATTCGCTCGGGCGGCCTTATCTGTATGGGACCACGCGTCTGTTTCTTGAAACGTTTGGCCTGACAGAACTGACCGAATTACCGTGGTCGGCTCGTTTGCGACGTGCCACTCCCGCAGATGCAACGGAATCAGCGACGGATGGCGATTCCGGCGATTCAGTTGAAGCAGCCTGATCTTAGGCCGGTCAGCTGCACTTCTCTCACGTCGGGGGCGTTGCTTTTAGCATTTCCAGAAGTCGTGCAGAGCTACTTGCACGTAAGACCCGGCCTTAGACCGGTTCGGTCTATCATGTGGCCGCGCAGCAGCCTTCTTAACAGGGAAGAACTAAATCCCGCGTGCCACACACGCTGCATGATTTTGCAGATGCTCTAGTATTCGCGGCGCTGCCTTGAAGAAGGGATGTTCAGGGCTTTTCGATACTTGGTGACAGTCCGGCGAGCCAGATTGAAACCATGCTTTGAGAGTTCCGTCACCAGAGCGTCATCGCTGAGTGGATCAGCTTTATCTTCCTTGTCGACGATCTCTTTCAGCTTCAGCCGAATGTTTTCCCATGCGACGTCTTCGCCGTCGGCCGTTTTTGTTCCCCCACCGAAGAATCGCTTCAGTGCGAAGATCCCGCGAGGAGTGGCAATAAACTTGTCGTCGACCGCTCGCGAGACTGTGGTCACGTGGACATTCACAACATCAGCAATGTCTTGCATCTTCAGCGGCTTGATGAATTCCGGACCTTGATCCAGAAACTCCGTCTGCTGATCGACAATGGCCTGAGCCACTCTCTTCAGGGTGTTGTAGCGCTGTTCAATGGAATCGATGAGCCATTTGGCCGATTCAATCTTGCGCTTGATGAACTCTTTTGTCGCCTGATCCGGGTTCCCTTCCAGCATCTTCAGATACCGGCGGTTGATGCGAAGTTGTGGGACATATTCATCGACGAGTTCAACACGGTATTCACCGGTTTCACTGCTTTCGACTTTCAGGTCCGGAGTGATCGACTGCACATTGGATGATTCGAACATTCGCCCTGGGTAAGGGTCGAGTGTGCGCATCTGCTCAATCGTGGTCTTGATCGCGTCGAGTGAATAGCCAGTCTTACGTTCCATGAGTGGAAGACGATTCTGAAGAATGTCGTCCAGATGGTCAGAGATCAGCACGGTCATCATCTCGCCCAAGGGGGTCTCAGGCGTGATTTGCAGTAGCAGACATTCTTTCAGATCGCGGGCACCGACACCGGGAGGGTCAAGTTGTTGAACCAGTTTGAGAGTCTGGTCGGCGTCCTGCAGCGAGATGTTGGCCCCAAAGACTTGCACCAGCTCCGGCAGGGAACTCTGGAGTCGACCATTGGCATCGAGATTGTGGATCAGATATTCGCCGAACGCTCGGAGGTGTTCCGGAGCATCGCAATGGAACTGTTCCAGAAGGTGATCGTGTAATGTCTCTGGGCGATTCTCCGCATTCGCCATGACATCGTGCTGGCGATCAGAATCGTCGTCGATCTGGTTTCCAGAGGGCCGAGAGCCAGATGTGTAGTTATCATCCGGCCATTCCTTAGAGATCTCCAGCAGACGCTCAAAGTCCGACGCATTGTTATCGTCGGTTGTCAGCTCGCGGCGTTCGATCTCCAGTTTGGCTGGTTCCGGTGCTTCTGTCGCAGCGGCATATTCTTCTTTACGGCTTGCAACCTGTTCGAGAACAACGTTTTCAGCCAGTTCCTGATCGATGCGCTCCTGCAGCGCCATCAGAGGCAGCTGCAGGATCTCCATCGATTGGATCATCCGCGGTGCCAGCTTCATTTGCTGGCTCATCCGCATCTGTTGGGAAACGTTCAGGTGCATTGCGTGTGATTCTTATTCAAGGAGCTGGAACTGGTTCTCAACTCCGGTCCCAATCTGGTTTGGCATTCGAACTGAGCGATGAAGGCAACTGTTTGCGTTCACGGTTCATTTCGAATTCACCAGCCGCACAGGAAAAGCAGGGAAAGCTCTTGGGTCCGGTGCAGTTGAATTCTGGAACGCCGAAAATTCGATGTCCCAGAACTTCTTGATAAATCCCGTATTTACTTAACTGTTGTCAGGTGACGTAACGGACAAATGAATTGTTCCAGCGAGCGTGCTGAAAGCGTTGCCACTGTGACCTGACCGGGCCTCCGTTTGCTTGACGGTTTCTTGTGAACAGCGTACCGCGTTACACATCTCTCGATAGAGCATTCGCTCGATTCTGGACCAAATGCATTTAGAAGTGCTGCCGACCTCGCATGGCGTCGGCCAGCATTTCTTTATTTGCAAATTCTAACACGCTCCCTGTGGCAATCCCGCGGGCCAGTCGTGTGATTTCGACACCCAGGCCTTCCAGCAGGTTAGAGATGAACAAGGCCGTTCCATCTCCTTCCAGTGTCGGATTGGTTGCCATGATGATTTCTTTGACCTGATCTCGTTTGACCCGTTGAACCAGCGGGCCAATCGTCAGGTCTTCAGGACCGATCCCTTCCAGTGGAGCAATTCGCCCACCCAGAACGTGATAGGTTCCTTGATATGCGGCAGCAGCTTCGAGGGCCGCAATGTCTTTTGGTTGTTCCACAATGCAAACAACAGTCCTGTCTCGACGGGGGTCTCGACAGATGGAACAGACTTCCTGCTCAGTCAGATTGGAGCAGACCTTGCAGCGACGTATTGATTGTTTGACGTCCCGAATGGCATTTGCCAGTGCCAGTGCTTCGTTTTCCCGACAACTCAAAATGTGGTTGGCCAGACGCTCTGCGGACTTGCGACCGATCCCCGGCAAGGATGCAAATTGTTCGACCAATCGACCTACGGCTGGCCCGAAGGGATGTTGTTCAGGTTGATTTCCTCGAACCGCCATGTGAAGGTGTCGCTCCATCGCAAGTGTTGAATACGAAAACTGATGTCAGCAGAGGAGGTTGATTTCTTCTGTCGAAGATGGCTCCAACACACAGGACCTAAAATCCTGTGTCAGTTGATGCCCACTCCAAATTTTGACATCACCTGCGGCAGACCTGGAACCCCAAGTCCTTCTGCGAGGGCTGCAACTTCCTTTGCAGCGGCTTCCCGTGCCTGTACCAAGGCAACATTTGTCGTTTCTCTGACAAGGATTTCCATACGCAGTGTCTCAGTTGCCAGATGAGGACTGACTGAAAGCGAAACGACTTTCAATTCCCCGCTGACGACAACTGTGACAAGTCTGCAGTCACTGGTTGCCTCGATTCGCATGTCTGTCAGTCGAGATTTCATCTCCTGAGCTTTGGCCTGCAACAGAGGCAAATTCTTCATCAGGCCTGCAAGACCTGCGAGTGCATTGAAATTAAACATTTACGAATCGTCCTGAGTGTCCTCTGCCGGGAGTTCTGATTCTGTGTCGTTGACTGGAGGTGCATCCAGCAGGGGTCTCACCTCCAACACCTGCCCGCCGAAAACCGCAACTGCAAGCTGAACAAACTGATCTGCTTCCACAGCTGACGGTTTCAATCGTTCAACAACAATTGCGTTTTCCTGACGTTCAGGAGCCTTGATCTGAACTTCTGCCGTCGGGTCGATGGTCAGTTTGCAGTCAACCTGCTTGCCGGCCACCTGAGTGGTAACAAAATTGAGCCTCTTCAGAGTTTCCGGCTGTTCGCAGTACTGCTTTGCAAAACTATAACTCTTGGGGAAGAAGATTTCCACAAGATTTGGTCCAGAAATTGCTATGCGGTTCGAGACCTTCAGCTTGCTGACCTGCACCCGCGACATCTGGCTGACGACAGCATGCCAATATTCTGCGAGGTGTGCTTCGTCGAACGGGACGTGTGGGATCTCTGACGCATCTTCCATGTCAGAAAGATATTCCGGCGTGGCGATTGTTGCCGTCTCGATCGGTGCAGCATCTGCGATGGCTGCTGGCTTCGGGGCCTGCGGAGGTATTGGAGAAGGGGCTGGAGGACCAGGGGCCGCTGATTGAGGTTCGGTGACGGTCGGAGCTGCCGTAACTCGTTCTGACGCGACATGTATTGCTGTAACAGGAGCTGCGGTGGTCGCTGCAATAGGCTCTGAAGCTGGAACCGCAGCAGACGCTGGGGCAGATGTTGGCAACGGTGCCGATGTTGTTATCGGTGCTGTGTTTGCGACCGAAGGGGTAGACTGCGTTGCAGGTTGGTTTGCGACCGGGGCTGAGGACGGAATTACTGCAGGGTTACTGTTTTTTTTTTCCTGCATCCCCTGATAAAACGGGCCGGTCGGAGCCGGACGTCCCGCCGGTGTCGCTACGGAACCTGATGCAGTGGAAGGAATAACGCCGGATTGCAGGAGCACGCTGATCTGGTCGAGGCGTTCCAGTGTGGCGAGTCGAACAACGGCAAGTTCCAGTAGTGCTCGTCCATGAGTCGTTCGCTGCAGACGATTCTTGGTTTCAGCGACGATCTGCATTGCCGCGGAGATGGTCTGTAATCCCCAACGCTCAGCCTGCTTCTGGACTTGCGCTCGCTGATTGTCTGTCACTGCCGAAAGGGGAACCCCTTTCGCACCTGCGGCCGTCACAAGCAGGTCGCGAAGATATCCCAACAACTGATCTGTCAGCCCGCCTGTCTGAACTCCTTGCTGCATCGCAGCTTCCAGTACTTCGAGCGCAGTCCCGGGTTGGCTCTCGATGCAGGCGTCGATTAGCGTGAAAAGTCGGTCGTCGGATGCAGTACCCAGCAGGTGGTGAACATCGTCTGCGGTGATGCGCTCGCCCCCGAACGCCAATAGCTGGTCAAACAGGGATTGACTGTCCCGCATCGATCCGTTGGCGCGGCGCGCGACGAGTTCGATCGCATCTTCTTCGACAGTCTTGCCTTCCGCTTCGGCAATCTGTCGCAACCGGCCTGCGATACTCTCTTGGTCGATGGTTCCAAAATCGAACCGCTGGCATCGGGAGAGGATCGTGTCCGGAACTTTGTTCGGTTCCGTCGTGCAGAAGATGAATTTGACGTTCGGCGGCGGTTCTTCGAGCGTTTTCAGGAGTGCGTTGAATGCTTCTTTTGTGAGCATGTGAACTTCGTCGATGATGTACACCTTGTAGGGTGATCGCATCGATCGAACTCCAACGTTCGCACGGAGTTGGCGAATATCATCAATCCCGCGGTTGGATGCACCGTCGATCTCAAGAACGTCGACATCACTTCCTGCACCGATGGAGTCGCAGACTTCACAATGATTGCAGGGAACTCCATCTTTTACGTGAGGGCAGTTCAGAGCCTTGGCAAAAATTCGGGCTGAAGACGTCTTCCCAACTCCGCGAGCCCCTGTGAACAGGTAAGCGTGCGCGACACGACCGGCGCGGATTGCATTCTGCAACGCTTGCCCGACGTGTTCCTGCCCGACGACCTCGGCGAATGATTTCGGCCGAAAGCGTCTCGCCAGAACGGTATATGGAGATGGAGATTGTCGATCTGTGACCATTCATCCTCATGGCGTCGCAGTCACTCAATTGAGCGGTGTGAGCACCATTCCTCTCTGTCGCAGTGAAATCCTGATTCTCAGCAACCAGTTTCAGTGCCGTTTTATGGAACACTGAATGTGAGTGCTGATTTTCTTTGCCTGGAACGGTTTCGTGGAGCCCCAAATTGATTCGATGAACAATCGGAGGGAGTGCACGAAATGCCGTTAGACGTTCATACGGTGAGTTTGCCGGTTTTGCAATCGGTGACGAGGCAAGTCGGTGGAATTCTGTGCCAGTTTGGTTGGGCAAGTGTCCTGTAGCGACTTGCATCGCTCCAGAGTCGAAATTTGTTTGAGTCCGGCCCTTGAAAAACCGTCGTAACCTACTCATTCGGCAGTAGTTTGGAAGCCGGATTGCCGAGTGCAGGAGTTTCTAAAGGCTCGGATTTTGGGAAGAGAAGAGTACGCGCAGTGAGATCCGTTCGGGCGGTGTCATTCTCTCTCGGAATTACGCATCGACAGGCATTTGAGCGAAAAATCGGCATTCTCTTGCCCTCTTTACCATGTACAGACAGATCTAGTCTGGAATTTTACCGATGTACAAGGATAAACTTCACTACATGCGAACTTTGCGTGCAAACTTCAGCAGCACATAAAGTTTGCACTCAGCCTTCCATAATTGCCTGCGATTTAGAACCGTCTCGATGATCGCTCCCGAAAGGGCGACTCAAGTGTGACGGCCTCCCCAAGTTCCCTCCTCGATGGCTGGCTCCTGCCGTTATCGAAACTGACGTTTTGACACAGAATTTCATGGCGTGAAGATGACCCGTATTCTTCCAGCGTTGGTCTTAATTGTTCTCTCCCTGAATGTCAGGGTGATTGCTGGAACTCCGGAAGAGGACTTTGAACAGGTCAAGCCGCTTCTCGCAAAGTACTGCAATTCGTGTCACTCAGAAAAGAAGAAAGAAGGGGACCTCGACCTCGCCCGCTTCGACACCTTCAACAAAGCGTTTGAAGAGAAGAAAATCTGGGACACGGTTCTCGCTCGCTATTTCACAAGGGAGATGCCGCCGGAAGGGTCTCCATCTCCGAATGATGCTGAACGCGTGATTCTGAATAACTGGTTCACCGCAATGACCAAAGATGATGGTCACTGCAACCGCATTGCGAACGATCAGAACACCAATTTCTATCGTGGGCACGTCATGAGTCGTCGGCTCACTCGAACGGAATATGCGAATTCCATTCGTGATCTGGTGGGCGTCGATGTCCCTGTTACGGACCGTCTGCCTTCGGATGGTTCCGGGGGAGTCGGGTTCGATACCGTCGGAGATTCTCTGTTTCTGTCGCCGATCCACTTTGAAATGTATGTGGACATCGCAGAGCAGGTGAGTGAAACGCTCTGGCCGGATGATGCGAATGCTCAAAAGGGAGCGACCGAACGACTCAATCAGAAGCGAGCCGAATTCGGTGCACATGTCGCCCGTGAGAATGAACTTCCACGAGAGGCTGCTGAACGCATTCTTTCTGGAATCGCACGCAGGGCGTTTCGTCGCAAACTCGATGAAGGGGAGATGGGACGCTATCTGGCTCTTTATGATCAGGCGATCAATCGGGGGCAGGGGCATATCGCCGGAATGCGGTTGGGATTACAGGGAATTCTAGTTTCGCCTCACTTCCTGTTTTTGGCAGAACCTGAGCCAGAGAAGGAAGGGGTTTACGCCCTGTCGGACCATCCACTGGCCGCCAGAATCGCGATGCTGATCTGGTCCTCTTTGCCGGACGAAGAACTTCTGGCCGCAGCAGACGCAGGCCTTCTGCAGAACGATGACGAACTGAAGAAGCAAGTTCATCGAATGCTCAAGGACCCACGAGCTTATGCGCTCGGCGAGAACTTTGCTGTTCAATGGTTGGGGCTGGGACCGTTGGGAGTCACTGTTCGGCCTGATGCTGGCAAGTTCCCAGAGTTCACCGACGAATTATCCGATGCCATGTTGAAGGAAACATCAACGTACATCGCGAAGCTGTTTATGGAAAATCGGAGTCTGCTGGAACTGCTGGATTCTGATTACACCTATGTGAATGAAGCTCTCGCAAAGCACTACGGAATTGAGAATATCACTGGCCCGGAAATGCAACGGGTGCAGCTACAAGACCGGAAACGTGGCGGCGTCATGACTCAGGCGAGTGTGCTGACCGTCTCGTCATACCCATTGCGCACCAGTCCTGTTCTCCGAGGGCGATGGTTGCTCGAAGAGATCATGGGAAGTCGTGTTCCGCCTCCGCCGCCTGATGTTCCGCCGCTGCCGTCTGAGGGAGAAGACGGTTCTCACCTGTCGATTCGCGAGCAGTTGGAGAAACACCGGTCGAACCCACAGTGTGCGAGTTGTCATTCACGAATGGATCCGCTTGGGTTTGGAATGGAGAACTTCGACCCAATCGGACGTTGGCGAGATCAGATTTCGGGAATCGCAATTGATGCGTCAGGGAAACTTCCTTCTGGTGAGGAGTTCAATGGACCTGCCGAAATGAAAGCAATTCTGTTGAAGCGGAAGAATGAGGTTCTGCGTCACCTGAGTCGGAAAATGTATGGGTTCGCTGTGGGGCGCGATCTGAATAAGTTCGATGATTGCGTGATTAAAGAAGCGGTCGAAAAATTATCTGCAAATGATCACCAGGCGGCTCTGTTGGTCGAGCACATTGTGCTGAGCTACCAGTTCCGACATCGATATTGCAAAAAGTAAAGTTGCAGGAAGTCGTTAACGTTTCCGGATTGAGTCTGGAATGAGTGTTGTCTTTGCTTTGATTGGCTGGACAATAGGTCGACAAGACAAAATAAAGAGCTCCGTGCTCAAGGAAAGAACAGAGTCATGAGTCAGTCAATGAATCTTTCCCGCCGTCAGTTCCTGCGTGGCGCCGGAGTGGCATTGTCCCTGCCGGTGATGCAGTCACTGCTGCCACGCGCAGCCTGGGCGAATCCGTTGCCTCGCCCTCCCGTTCGCATGGGATGCCTCTTCTTCCCAAACGGCGTCTGGCAACCTGACTGGATTCCAACAGAATCCGGAGCCAATTACACGCTTCCATTTTCTTTGGAGCCGTTAGCCAATGTGCGTGATCAGGTGCTGGTCATGTCCAACCTGGACAAGAAGCACAGTCGCGGGGGAGACGGTCACTATGCAAAGACTGCCAACTTCCTGACGGGTCTGCATGTTGAGAAGACGACTGGAAAGAACATCAGCACCGGCGGGATCTCGCTGGATCAGCTGATGGCTCAGTACACCGGAAAATATACTCCGTTGCCATCACTGGAGTTGGGGATTGATCCTGTGATTTCCGGGATCGACAGCAACGTTGGTTACACTCGACTCTATGGTTCATCGATTTCATGGCAGACAGCGAATCGTCCTGTTGCGAAAGAAATTAACCCACGACTGGTTTATGAGCGACTGTTCGGAATTCGTCAGGCAAGCCGTAATAAAACAGGAGCCTCTGACAAGTTCGATTCCCGCCAGCAGTTGCTCGACCTCGCTTTGAATGACGCTCACAGTCTGCGTAAGAAACTCGGACGTGACGATCAGTTCAAGCTGGATGAGTACCTGGATTCTGTGCGCGGCGTGGAACGGCAGATCGAATTCTTCAATGCTGCCGATCCTCGTGAATGGGTGCCTTCAGTTCCTGACCATGCTTATACGGCACCGGCAACTGGCATCCCGGGACACTATCCGGATCACGCCCGCGTTATGCTGGACCTGATGGTGCTCGCGTTCTGGTCAGATTCCACCAGAGTCAGTTCGTTCATGTTTGCGAACGATGTGTCTGGTCGAAACTTTTCATTCGTCGATGGTGTGAAGGGCTCTCACCACGAGATGTCACACCATGAGAATAAAGAAGACAAGATCGCTCAGTACAAACGCATCTCTCGCTGGTTTGTACAAGAGTATGCCTACATGCTCGAAAAGATGCGGGGTATCAAAGAGGGTGAAGGGACTCTACTCGATCACTCCATGATCCTGATGGGTTGCGGCATGTCAGACGGAAACCGCCACGATCCAAACAACCTTCCGATTCTGCTCGGTGGGGGTGGAAACGGAACCCTGAAGACCGGCCAGCACATCGCCAGTGAGAAGGGAACTCCGTTGTGCAATCTCTATATGAATATGCTTCAGCAGATGAACATTCCTGTTGAAAGCTTCGGAGACAGCACCGGCCCAATCAAAGAAATCGCGTAGCCCGTTCACTTTCTTGCCGGCATCTTGTGACTAAAAGCTAAGAGGACTGCTCTTCATTTGAGGAGCAGTCCTCTTTTGTTGCTTTTGAACAACATCTCTATTTTTCTGACTCGCTCAACGTTGTCTTGGGCCGCTTGCTCCAACTCAAGTACATCCCGAGAGTAGAGAGAATCATGACGGCAGACGGTGCAATTGCTGCCTCGGATTCTAAGCTGGGTGAGAGGACTATCCCAACGGCCTGCCCAAGATGAAGAAGCGTTGTCAAAGTGCAGAACGCAAGAGACAATGACTTGGTTGTTTTGCTTTTATCTGTGGCTGACAAGATTGCACCTACAATGCCCAGTGCAATCTCGATGATTCCGGCCAATGTTAAGTAGATCGAAGAGAATGACCCAATAATGGTCATTAGGATTCCCGTCAGGAAATAGTACAAAGCCAGTACTGAAAGTACTGTACCTAATGAAGTGTCAGATCTTATTTCGCTTGCTGCTTCTGAAGTGTTTTCCATTCGGGGGGGGAGATGAGTTGGGTGAAACGTCAGGAACTGCTTTCTTAAGAACATGAGAGTGCATTTCTATGCGGTCTGACAATCTGGTTCACTCTCACGTAACTTTGCTGTCGTTATTGCTGTGGTTATTGGGAACAACTGGGAAAAGAGGATGATAGGGGAATAAATTAGCCAGACTAAGACGAGCAAGTAAGGGTGGGGCATTCCTGATATTGAGTCGCTGCGGATGCGTCGAGTCGACAGTTCTCTAGGATACCGCTGTTTTTTGAATTCAACGGAATCATGTGCTGCCCAAAGATTCGTGAAAGACGCAAACGGGCTGATCTGTTGGTGGAGTAAAGGCAAAGAAGAGGTGATCATTGAGCGTTGTCTCGCTAAGAGTAGCGAGATGATTCCTAATGGTATTGTAGTGAGTACTAAAAATTCACCCCAGCCGTAGAGGAAAACGATGGTGCCGAACATGACGAGACATCCCGCTGCAACGAGTTGTGTCCACGACCACTTTCTCGTTCTTACCGTTTGGATTGAGCAATCTGCCTTCAATAGAAGAAGCAGTCTTTGGAAATAATCCCAATCGGCCTTTGTCATGACGACGAAATGGTCTTTACAGTCGTCGTAAAAATACCAGACAGATTCAACGACATACTGAATAACCGGATCATGTGAATCACCCCAATTATCAAGCTCGGCGTCAAACTGAAAGGCTGTTATTTCACTCGCCAAGAATCGTTCAATGAGCGCCGCAAGCTCAGAACGAGCATGGCGGTCCACCA
The DNA here is from genome assembly GCF_051465645.1 of Planctomicrobium limosum. GTDB lineage: Bacteria > Planctomycetota > Planctomycetia > Planctomycetales > Planctomycetaceae > Planctomicrobium. Next base: position 5,460,730 of record NZ_CP195790.1, read on the forward strand.
CTTTGCTTCGAAGGTGCGAGGAATGGATACTCGACTTCTGGTGTTCTTCAGCCATATTGGAAAATCCAGTACGCCATACCAGTTGGAAAACGAAAAAGTTCACAATCTTCAATTATTAAGAGCGGGATCATTCGGTACCAGAAGATCTCTGGCTGAGGTTGTCGATTTCGGAATTTACAAATCGGAATTTTGTCGGATACTGTACGAATCGTAAGGTGAGCCTCCTTTCAGCGGTGCGGCGTTTCGTTCTGTGGCATCGATTGGTGTGACTGATGTTTTCGTCGCGGTTTCGCTGGATGGTTGGCTTATCTGTTTTGAAATTGAGTTGAATTGCTCGTTTGATAACTGTTTCTATGGAACGGTGTCGTCGCGCCAAGCGAGTATGGAGAGAATCTGATGCCCCGATTTGACATGGCTGTACGTTCACTTCTCGCAGGTTTGTGCACATCATTCATCGCTTCCCCGTTGCTGGCCGACGCCGATTGGCCGACGTTTCGTGGGGCGAATCGCTCTGCCGTTTCCAACGAAACCGGTTTGCTGAAGGAATGGCCGGAAGGGGGCCCGAAGCTGCTTTGGAAGTCCGCCGGAGCAGGTCGCGGGTATGCAGAACTCGCTATTTCAGACGGCAAGATCTTCACTCTGGGGGACGCTCCATCGGTAGCAGAGGATAAAGACGAATACCTGATTTGCTTCAATCTTGAAGATGGGAAGCCAGTCTGGCACACGAAGACCGGAACCCCATGGACGAATGGAAAACCGGATTGGCAAGGATCGCGCGGAACTCCCACCGTTGCCGGGGATCAGGTTTTTGTTGTGACCCCACATGGTGATCTTGTCTGCTGTGCCAAGGCTGACGGGGCGGTTCAATGGAAGAAAAGCTTCACAGAAGACTTTGAAGGCAAGAAGGCAGACAGCTGGGGATACAGCGAATCTGTGCTGGTCGACGGTGATCTGGTGCTCTGCACTCCGGGTGGAGAGAAGAACACATTTGTGGCCCTGAACAAGAAGACTGGCGAAACTGTCTGGACCGTCGCTCGAGCGGAAGATCGAGGGGCAGGGCACTCTTCTCCAGTTGTGACGGAAGTGGGCGGGACGAAAGTCTATGTGCAGGTCACCGGAAGCGGCCCGATTGGGGTGCGTGCGACAGACGGAAAGCTGCTCTGGGCTTATGAAATTGATAAGACCACCGCAGTCATTCCGACTCCAATCATCCGAGACGATCTCGTGTTCTTCACCGTGGGATATAAACGGGGGGGAGCGTTGCTTCAGCAGGTCGCTGGGGCGGAGAATACTGTTGAAATTAAAGAGATTTACCCATTGAATATCCGTCTCGCCAACAAGCATGGCGGAGTGGTGTTGATGGGGAACTATCTGTTTGGTGATTCAGACGACGCCGGACGTCCCTACTGCGCAGACCTGATGACCGGGGAAATTGTGTGGATGAATCGCGGTCCAGGCAAAGGCTCAATGTCAGTGGCTGGTGCTGATGGCCACCTCTATTTGCTCTTTTCAGATGGAGTGATGGCACTCGCTGAAGCAAATGGGAAAGAGTTTGTTCAACGTGGGCAATTCAAAGTGCCAGAAAGCGGAGATCGTCCAAGCTGGGCGCATCCAGTGATCGTCGGTGGCAAGCTCTATCTACGAGAACAGGACAGTATTTATTGCTATGATATTCGGGATACCTCTGCCAAAGCGGCGAGCCGATAATTCTTCAGAGCGGTCGGGTTCAACACAATGGACCCGACCGTTTTTGCTTTTATGCAGTCGCATGCCTTCCATCCTTTAAGTCATTTTTGATGACTGCAGGGGAGAGTCGAGGCGAGGGCGACATTGAGGAGAGGCTGATGCGTTTCATTCTGTGGATTGCGATTGCTGCCGTCTGTTTTCTGGGGATTTTGCCTGCTGTTGAGGCCGGGGGATTTAATGAGGTCCTCTCAATCGGAAGTGGCGCGCCGGCGTGGAATGACTTGCCGGGAACAGATGGACGCATGCATTCGCTGAAGGATCTCGCCGATAAGAAGTTTGTTGTTGTCGTGTTTACTTGCGCAAGTTGCCCGACGGCGGTTGATTACGAGACGCGAATCAATGAGCTCGCCAAATCTGCCCCATCCGATACCGCTGTTGTTGCGATTTGTGTCAATCAAGTGGCCGCTGATTTGTTGCCGGAGTTGACGAAACGTGCTGCCGAGAAGCAGTTTCAGTTCAGCTATCTCTACGACGGTTCCCAGAAAATTGCGAAAGAATTTGGTGCCGTTTATACCCCGGAATTCTATGTGCTGGATTCATCCAGAAAAGTGATCTACATGGGGGCAATGGACGATAGTACCGATCCTGCCAAAGTGACCAAACGTTATGTGGAAGAGGCGATTAAAGCGGCCAGGAGCGGGGGAGAACCAGAGGTCAAGGAAATGATTGCCAGAGGATGCCGGGTTCGATACGCCAGAGAGCGACGCCCCAGAGAGAAATAGATTTACGTCTCTCTCGTCTTGTATTTTCCTGAAAAAACGTCCTGTGTCAGTGTCGTGACCTAAGGTTGATGGAAATTTGTGGCAACGGAAGTAGTAGGCTGAAGGTACCAGACTATTCTGGAAGCACAGTTGTCGGTAGGATTTTCGGGGTACATCAGAACTACCTTCGTTTTTACAGCTCTGGGCGATGATTTCTCGTTGTATTCAGTGTGTTTTCAACTCTTGCTGTCTGATTTGTGCTGACAAATTGCCATCGTTACGTGGTCGGGCTGCGGAGTTGATTTCTCCGGGAAAGTTTTTTCAGTGAGTGTGAGTTCCTTGGTTGAGAGTGGCAGCCAGCAGGTCCAGTTCAAGCCTGTTGTTCCATACCTGCGACAGGCGTTAATTGTCTTTGTTCTCATCTTTGCCGCCGCAATCTTTGGGATTCTGTCAAGACCGATTGGATTTCTCGCTACGATCTGGCCGGCAAACGCACTGCTGCTCGGAATGATGGTACGATTCCCGGCTTTTTCTTCTCCATGGGGATGGGCTGGAGCCACGGTTGGTTATCTTGTCGCTGACCTGATTACTGGCAGCACTCTTGCAGCGACGCTTTGGTTAACGACAGCAAATCTGGCAGGCGCCAGTACTGGCGTTTTTCTGTTTAACATGATCTCCGAGGATGACCGCCGCCTGGGACGTCCACTTTCGGTGCTGTATCTCTTTGTGATCAGTGTTTTGGCTGGATCTGCAGCCGGAGTTGTTGGGGCCGCAGCGAATGTCGTGTTATTCCAAAGTTCCATTCAGCGGGGATTTGAATTCTGGTTTGCTTCAGAACTGGTGAATGGACTGCTTCTTGTTCCCGTTATTTTAACCCTTCCGAAAAGATCACATTACGGTGTTGAAGTCGGGCTGACACGGCAGCGAATTATCAGCAATCCGTTTGTGCTGCTTCCTTTTCTGTCGTTGATCTTCGCGATTGTGATTACGTTCTATGTCGGAGGACCAGGGGCGATTGCATTCACCGCGCCGGCGTTATTGTGGTGTGCGCTGACATATGATCTGTTTCGTACAGCATTGCTGTGTCTGTTGACTTGCGGGGGCCTTCTGGTTGCGGCTACCTCCGGAGTTCTGATGCTTTATCCAGTCTCAACGGACTTAGTTCAGGAAACCATCTCGCTTCGACTCGGGATTACGTTCCTTATCTTGGGACCGTTAACGGCAGCAAGCGTGAATTCCGCTCGCAATGAATTGTTGAAGAATCTGAATCACGCGGCGAGCCATGATTTCCTGACAGACTCACTTGCCCGACGTGCTTTTATGAATCAGGGAGCAATACTGGTTCAGCAAGCTGCTCAATATCAGCTTGTGCCAGCAGTGATGATGATAGACATTGATCATTTCAAACGTGTGAATGATCAGTATGGACATCCTGCCGGCGATGAAGTTCTTGTCAATTTCTCGCGTATCGTTTTGAGACTGATTCGCAAAGGAGATCTTTTCGGGCGACTGGGGGGAGAAGAATTTGCTGTCATCATGCCTCGGACGTCGTACGAGAACGCGAAGCTGGTGGCAGAGCGTTTGAGGTCAGAAGTGGAGACCAGTCCGATCGAACTTGAAGATGGGCGCGTCGTGAACCTGACGGTGAGCATTGGACTGGCTTGTTCCGGGGAACAGCTCTCTCCGACTCTTCATTCCCTTTTGGCATCAGCAGATCGTTCGCTTTACCACGCAAAATCAAACGGCCGGAACCGAGTCTCGAGTATTGGTCTCGAAGATTGAACCGCGCTCGGTTTCATGAAAGATCTGCCGTCCCAATTACTGGGAGAATCTTCTTTTTCGGCATGTTGACCTGCGTTATGCTGAAGCGGTCAATCGACCAGAAGAGTCGCACTTCTTCGGGATGTGTGCTCTCTCTTGTGGTCTGCTATGTGCGCATGGCAGATTGAGAGCTGTGGTTGAAGTGGTTTCTTCATGACAGGGCCATTGTATGTCAGATCCCAAGAATCCATATTCGTTCCCTGAGTTGATTCCTGTTTCCAGACCTGCTGCAGGTTCTGCTTCTGTTGAATCGCCGCAAGATCGTGTGGCGAGTGTCGACACGCAGCAAGGGCAGGTCGATGGACTGGGGAGCCTGGCTCAGTCTGCTCGCAAGACACATCTGGCGTCAGCTCGGATGACGATGTTTGTGGTCGGAATTCTGACCATCGCAGCGAATCTGATGGTTTTGAATTTTTCGAAAGAGGATATTGACGCCGCATTGAATGAGCACATCGTGAGTCTTCAGGAGCAGGGAATCGAGCTGAATGCTGATGAAATTGCACAGCTGAAAAGAGAAGCGGTTGCGAGTTTCCAGTGGGTCACCTGGGCCTTTGTCGGGACGGGAGTTGTTTTCCTTATTTTAGGGGTCTTGATTTATCGATTCCCGGTTCCTTGTACCGTGCTGGCCTTGATCCTTTATCTCGGCGGTCAAGCTGTCACCATTGCCGATGACCCGACAATGCTTACGCGTGGTTTTGTCATGAAGGTGATCATTGTCTTTGCCCTTGTGAAAGCGATTCAAACTGCGATTGCTTATCAGAAGGAGATGAAGGGAAATCGACCATCAGTGGAACTCCCGGTTGTGTGAATTCAATGAATCCAGACAACACTGAGGTTTGAGCGGCCGATCTTCAGAGGTACTGCGGTGAATCGACCTGTTTATTAATCGCAACAATGGATGAGCGTGGGGACTGGCCTTGCGACTGGGATCAACCTGATTGGCTGGATTGCTTTCAGGAAACTGTCCAGACGTTTGAGAAATCACGGGCAGGGATCGGTTTCGTCGGGGATTTCCTCGCGATTTCATCTGGCGAAAGTCTCAGTTTGTGGAATCACCCACCTGAAAAGATCGCAATTCAGCGGTCTGTCGGTCAGATTTGGCTATGATATCACCGTACAGAAACGTTTTTGTCAAAAATTGGGCATTCCACCGTTCTGGAGGCCCTCTGATTGAAGAAACGTCTTCGGGCGACTTTTCAGAGTTTGCATGATCCGGAGGGCGAATCCTTTCGCCTGATCGCAGAGTCTGATAAAAATGTCCGAACAAATTTTTCTGAAAAAAGGCGCAACGTCTGGCATGTCCGAACCCGCAAAGCTTGCACTGGCCGATGGTACCGTCTTCACAGGCACCCGTTTCGGGGCGTCTGGAGAGGTCTACGGAGAAGTCGTTTTTAATACGAGTCTCACCGGATATCAGGAAATTCTGACAGATCCATCGTATAACGGTCAGATCGTCACCATGACGTATCCGTTGATCGGGAATTACGGGATCAATCCAGAAGACATCGAAAGCGACAAGCTGTCGCTTCGAGGATTCGTGGTTCGCGAAGTTTGCCATGAGCCAAGCAACTTCCGTTCTTCACAATCGCTGGGCCAATTCCTGAGCGATCACGGAATTGTCGGGATCGAAGGAATTGATACTCGGGCTCTGGTGCGTCACATCCGCACACAAGGAGCAATGACGGGTGTTCTTTCCACCGTCGATCTCGATGACGCTTCGCTGGTGCGTAAGGCACAAAGCAGTCCAACTCTGGTCGGTCAAGATTTGGTGCGACAGGTGATGTCGACCTCAAACCGCGATTGGAAAGAGGGACTGCATGAGATGGTTCTGGACCCGATTACCCCAGGCGTGACTCGACGTTCCGCTGAAGGGGAAAACGGTCTGCACATCGTCGCGATCGACTACGGGATGAAGTGGAATATTCCACGCCATCTGGCTGAGTTGGGTTGCAAAGTGACTATTGTGCCGGGTTCCGCAACCGCTGAAGAAATTCTCGCTTTGCAGCCGGATGGTGTGTTCCTTTCGAATGGTCCTGGTGATCCGGAACCACTCGACTACGCAATTGAAACCATTCGCGGTGTGCTCGGAAAGAAACCGATCTTCGGGATCTGTCTGGGGCACCAGTTGCTGGGGCTCGCGCTCGGGGCAAAGACCTTCAAGTTGAAGTTCGGCCATCGCGGTGCAAACCAGCCTGTGCTGAATGTGAAGAGTGGTCAGGTTGAAATTACGTCACAGAACCACGGCTTCGCGGTTGATGCATCGACCTTGCCAGCCGGAACAACGGTGACTCACATCAATCTGAACGATCAGACTGTTGAAGGGATTGAGAATGCCGAACTCGGGGCATTCAGTGTGCAATACCATCCTGAAGCGAGTGCAGGACCGCATGACAGCCATTATCTGTTCCAGCGGTTCCTGAAAGAGATGCAGGCAGTCGGAACAACCGCAAGCGAGTAGAGTGCTTGCTTGCGATCGGGCAGCTGGCTTTTGCCGCATCATTCACTGATCGTTGCATCTCAGAGTCGCGGCGATCAAGTTTTCGTTCTCTGAAATTTTATGGGCTTCGTTTCGTTTGGAAATACAACGGACGAAATCGTGTTTTCAATCATTAGTCGATAGTGACGCCAGGTTTTTCATGTCTTTGCAACAAACACTGATTCTCTTTAAGCCAGATGCTGTTCAACGTCGCTTGTGCGGACGTATTTTGACCCGGCTTGAAGACCGTGGCTTGAAGATTGTGGCCATGAAGTTGTTGAAGGTCACTCCAGAACTGTCAAAGCAGCACTACGCTGAGCACGTTTCAAAGCCATTCTACCCACAGCTGGAAGGGTTCATTACTTCCGGTCCAGTTCTCGCGTTGATCGCTGAAGGCCCAGGTGCCGTTCAGGTGGTTCGCGACATGATGGGGAAAACCAACTCACGCGAATCTGCTCCAGGCACGATCCGTGGGGATTTCGGTCTGTCACGTCAGGTGAACCTGATTCACGGCAGCGACAGCCCAGAATCAGCAACACGGGAAATTGCGATTTACTTCCGTCCAGAAGAGATCGTTTCCTATGAGTCCACCCTCGTTGAGTGGACCTATGCTGACGACGAGAAGTAAGACGATTTGCTTGTCAGCAAATTGAATTCGATCCAAACAACGCCGGAAGTCATTTCGGCGTTGTTTTCTTTTATTGCTTTGCTGTTGGCCTGAAACTGGCCGAAAGTCGAATCGCTGTTATTGGGGCAGGGAAGGGCGGTCACGTTCTGTGGCGGCTTCCTCACGACCATCTCGGAGGCGAGCGGAGACTTACCCTGCAACTTGCGTCTCGATCTTTAATCGCTGAGCGAGTTTGACCTTCAACGCACGTTCACCGCGTGCATTATAGAAGTAGATCACATTCTGGTCAGCCGCCCAGATTGCTCCGAGGCGAACGCTTCGCAGACCTTGCAACGAGAACTCGATGCCGCAGAGTTCGCCTTTGGTGAACAGTGCCCGTCGGCTCGTGTGGAATTGCTCAGCCAACAAGTTCTCAGACTCGCACAGTACCTGATGTACATATGCGTGGAGATGGTCGAAGTTCTCGATCTTGGCGTCTCGTTCCTGCATGTCGTTCGGCGTCGCTGTGGCTGTCGATTGGAAGGAATTGATCTGTTGGGACTGGTCCCGGCACGTCTGATATTCGGTCGAATCACCGATCAGGGGTGAGTCGAATTTCGCAGTTGCGACATGTCCGAATTGCGTCTTCCGATTTCAGAACAAATGGAGCAGGACTGCCACCCGGACTCATGAGGGCGAGTGCAGCATAAGGCCCACTGGCACCAATGGGACGACTGTCCTGAGTCAATGTTAAAGGGCTTCTGGCAACAGCTGGCGCTGATTCATCAGTCCAGATACGAACGAATTCAGAGCGATTCCCCACGGTGATTTCATAGATCCCACTGGTCAGCCCAGAAAACGTGGCAACTCCGTACTCATCTGTTGCAACGATCGAGAGGATGCGCCCTTGCTGTCGAAGCAGTGCAGTGGCATTCATGATCGCATCGCCGCGAACTGAAACATACCGGACCGAGATGACTCCGGAGTTCAAAACAAGATCGCACGCGTGTCTTCGAAGCGGCCGATCACGCGGGGACTCTGACCAGCAATTGCTGCAATGGGAGAAGAGTGAGAGGCAACAGACTACAAGCAGATTCAAACGTCGAAATAACATGGATGAATCACACCACGAGGCTTTCGACCAACTTGGTCAATCATGTTTTCGCACCACGATGTTCCGAGATGCTTCCGATCGACAAAATGTCGATCGACGAAACAGGGACAATCAGTGCGACAACAAGGGGGAAGTCGATGCTGGAATCGCTCTTGGAGGAGGATTTCGAGTGTTGTTATCGGCACTTTTTCTCCCCATGACGGCGTCGTCTCTCTGGCAGCTCACTGAGGAACAGTGAATGGCGCTGGTGGCCGTGATTTGTCGCAAATTTCTGCATAACCGCTTCAACTGTCGTGACCGGCGCGCCTGACACCGGATTGCCCCGGTTCTTCTGAATCTAGGTGACATTTAGAAGAGTTTGACCTCTACCGGCGGGAATTGCCGAAGATGATTCAGTGCCTGTTGGTGCAGACAAGTCCAGATATTCCGGTTTGTCCAAAATGAGTGGATCGGGAAATCGAGGAAATGCAGGGTGACTTTCCGTTGTCGTCAGGAAACATGTCGTAAAGTTGCAATGTCAAGTGTTGTGATCCTGTGGTTGGATTGCACCGGAGGGCTCTCGTTTTGAAGTGCGTTTGCAGGGATTCATCTGCAACGTCCTTTCGAACGGTGTCTGTCTGGTTGGTTTGAATCACTGCGAAATCTGTTGGTTTCCTGACTTTCCGATGCGGCATCAGCTTTGGGCTGTTGAAGTAAAGGAAGGGCAGCTCGATCAGCGCCGACCTTGTTCGACCGCCTCATCACGTTGCAGGAAAGATCGCACGTCATGTTGACTTTGAATGCCAGCACTTTGGTACTGGTCATTGCAGTAACGCTTTTTACAGCGGCCTGTGCATTTACCGATTTGACGCAGAAGCGCATCCCTAACAAGTTGACGCTTCCAATGTTTTTTGCTGGCTGGGTTTATCAGTTGTACATGTCCATCACCGATGGATGGCATCACCTGGGATCTGCTGTCCTGGGGTTTGCGATTGGGTTTGGACTGCTGTTCGTTTTGTGGATGGTCGGTGGTGGGGGCGGTGGCGACGTCAAGCTGATGGGGGCACTGAGCGTGTGGCTCGGGTTCACGTTGACATTGCAACTGCTTATCGTCAGCACAATTGTCGTTCTGATCGGAACAACCGGGATTGTGTTCTGGAATGTCTGGAAGAGCGGAGCCAGAAGAACTCGCGAGAAGTATGTCGCTAAAGGGAATCCCCTTGGGCGAGATATGAACAAAATGGAAACCATCGAAGATGTCAAAGCGAAACAGAGGCGTCGTGTGATGACATACGCCGGCCCAGTCGCTTTGGCCACCTGGTTGGTTCTGGGATGGAATATTGCCAGGCCGACTCCGGTCACTCACGAAGCGGCTCCGGCTGCGACACCAGTTCACGAAGAACCTGCTGGGGGAGTGATTCCATGATCCGACTTGTTCGGACAAGCAAAGTGGCGACGCAACGAAGGCGTGGGATGATCAGCATGGAACTCGTGCTGACACTCCCGATTCTGATGTTGTTGCTGCTGGGAATCTTTGAGTTTTCGTTTTTGATGTCCGCACGAAGTCACGTCGTTGAGGCCTCAAGGGCAGGGGCTCGTCTGGCAACGTTGAATGGAGTGTGGCCTGAGGATGTTGAGCAGGAAGTTCAACGTTCACTGGGAACACTCTGGGGGCCATCGGCAGTTGTGGAATCACAGCTTGCAGAGAACTCAGGTGAAGAAGTCATTGTGACCGTAAGCGTCCCGATGACGGCCGTTGCCCCGAATCTGCTATGGCCGGTTGGATACAACATTCAGGGACAGAGTCTGGTGTCACAGACACGAATGCTGAAGGAATAGTGCCTGCGGCATTCCACTGTTGTTTTCGAATGATTCGTTCGGTTGATGTGTTTGAAAGTTTAGTGAAATCGCTGCGAGTGAACTCCGTCAGGTGGTCACCCGTTTTTGCAATACGCTCCAGGGGAGTCATGCTGTGCGTCGAATGTCACCTGCCTTTTTGACTGTGGCAATGCTGGGGGTCGTTGGCCTCCTCGTTGTCATGTACATTGGTAAGAAACTTCTGGCACGCGAAGCTCCTGCGCCTGCTGATACACGCTTGACGGTTCCAATGGCTCTTAGTGAACTGGAGCCGGGAACACGCGTGACCGAAGCTCATCTGGCCATGGGCCCGATTGATCGTTCAAAGGTCACTCGCGATACCGTTCTGACCAGCCGCGTGCTTGTAGGACGCGTCGTTAAGAACAAGATCAATGCCGCTGAACCGATCAAGTCACTCGATCTCTACCCGCCCGGCAAGAATGCTCCGCTGGAAATTTCTGCTGACATGGTTGCGGTTTCCGTCTCCGCACCGGCCCCGTTTGTCGCGGAGAAGGGGCAGTACGTGAACGTCCACTTCATCCCGAGTTCTGCTCCCGATGATGAAAAGACCGGGGGACGGATTTTGACCCTGTTTCAAGGGGTCAAGGTTCTCGAACTGGGGGTCGCTGGTGGAGGTCGCACCGAATTGAATGTGACACTCGAACTCACTCGCGAGCAGGCCAACATTATTCTGCTGGCACGTGACAAGGGCTCACTTGATTTCACCTTTGCTCCCGGTGGAAAAGGAACTGGCGTCGTTGCCGTCAACGATCAGGACCGAGCCACGCTCTATGAAATTCTTGGTTATACACCAACTCCTCCTGAGGAACCGACTCCTCCATTTACGACCGAGATCTACTCAGGGCCAGGCCGTGGAGTGAACACCTTCCGCAATGGTCGTCTTGACGAGACCGATGGTCGCAGGAACGGAAGCCAGGGAGATGGCGGCGGAATCGGACGTCCAGCTCCGAATCTGCGAGGAGCTCAGCGGAATCAGCAGGAAGCTCCTGCTGCGAATTCAGCACTGCTGACAGCACCGGAGCGTAGGTAACCGGATTTCGTATTTCGACTCAGTCATGCCCGACTTAAATGTGCGGCGTCAGTGTCAGGAGAGTTGAGAAGACTCAATTGAAATTCATCCAAGAATCGATGGTATGAAAGCTCGCTTGCGAGAACCTGTTCAAATGGCGTCACGGCGAGGCGGTATTATGCCGGCAATCGCAGTGGCGTTGTTTGTTTGCGGCGCATGCATGGCTCTCGTTCTGAATGAATACTGGCTCTCGAATGCACTTGAAGAGACTCGATCTGCTGCTGAAGCGGCTGCGCTTGCCGGGGCACAACAGCTAGTGACAGATAACAATCTGAAGCCGGACTTTGAACCAGTACAGAATGCTGATCACGTTCGCTTCGTGATTGAAACGCTGATTCGTGAGACACCGGTCTTCGGCCCGCATGCTGCTAAAGTTGATATTCGATTAGGGAAGACTGAATACGATCCAGCGACTGGTCACACAGAGTCGATCGAGTCAGATGAAGATCCGACTTCAGTGTTGGTCACTGTTCACCGGGATAATCGCAGTGGAAACCCTGTCGGCATGATTGCCCCGGCATTTACCGGACAGCCAGGGGCGGATGTCGCAGTGACGGCTAATGCTTCTGTCTGCAATGTCATTAACGGCTTACAACCAGTCAGCGTCGGCACGATTCCGGCTTGGCCCATCGCGATTCTGGAGAAGAGTCCCGACGATTCTGTCCCTTCCTGGGCGCTCATGATTGAAGGCAGAGAAGGAGCGGATCGATACAGCTGGGATGCTGCAAATAATCAGATTCTTGAAGCTCCAGATGGCTTGCCTGAGTTAACGCTCTCTTTGCCCGGCAAAGATGGAGTCGGCAACATGGTACTGGTTGATATCGGGGCCGGTCTTGGTGACGACGTGTTGCTTCGTCAGTTTCAACAGGGATGGTCTCGCGACGATCTGGCGGACCGCGACGGACAGTTCTCGATGGTGGATGCTCCATTCCCGATGAGTGCAGCGGTGGCGTCCAACAACGAGATTGAAAGCGAACTGGAAAAGCAGATTGGCAAGCCCCGAATTGCTTTGCTGTATTCAATGGCTGTTCCTCCCGGCAAAGGGAAAAGTCAAAGTAGTGCGCTGAATGTTGAAGTGACTCGAATGGTGGGATTGCGGCTGATGTCTGTCGATCACACTCCCGGTGGAACCAAGTTGGTGGTGCAGCCAGCAGTCATTTCAACGCGAACGGCAATCGTCGATGAAGACGCATTGTATCGCGGAGAAACACAGGGAAATCGTTACATCTACAAACTCGGACTGACCAATCGATAACGGGCGATAAACGTGATCTGGGGAGTTGAGTCAGTCAGAGTGCGATTCAAAATTGAGATTGAGAACTGATCAGGTAATTCGAATTTGATTCGTTCAATTGAGACCTGAAATCAAAAATTCGCGCATGTGACTGGATTCGTGAGATGACGGCACAAAGGGCGTTGAGGATTGGGCCTGTTGCCCGAGAGGATAGTGCGACGATGATTGCGGCATTAGATCAACAGCAGGACACTTCCGTTCCATTTCAGCAGCTGAAGACACAATTGCACCGACAGATGGTCGATGCGATTGATATGTCGAAGGCAGGTGAATTGGGAGAAGCCGAATTCCGCCGTCAGCTGGAATCACTGGCGACGCACCTTTGCCATCGTCCTGAGATTCAGCTGCCGGAAGGCGATCGCGATCGCATGGTTGCGGAGCTGCTGGACGAAATCTACGGCTTCGGTCCACTTCAGAAGCTGATGGACGACCCGGCAGTGAGCGACGTGCTGGTGAACGGTTCCAGCTCAGTGTTCATCGAACGAAACGGGGTTCTGGAACGAACCGATGTTCGCTTTGCTGACGATGAACACCTGCTGCACTTCATTCAACGACTGGTCGGTCAGGCTGGTCGCCGTATCGACGAAGTTTCCCCAATGGTCGATGCGAAGCTTGCCGATGGTTCTCGTCTACACGCGGTGATTCCGCCTTTGGCTTTACGCGGGCCAACCCTTTCCATTCGTCGATTCAAAACACAGATCGTCCAGATTGAAGACATGGTCGGCATGGGGACGTTGGCCCCGGAGATGGCCGACTTTCTGATTCAATGTGTGCGATCGCGAATGAACATTCTGCTTTCCGGCGGTACAGGTGCCGGAAAAACGACGATGCTGAATAACCTGAGCCGGTTCATTCCGTCATCAGAACGTGTCGTGACAATTGAAGAAACTGCGGAACTTCAGTTGCAACAGGCCGACGTCGTTGGACTGGAAACACGCCTTCCGAACGTGGAAGGAAAGGGATTGGTCACCCCGCGAGACTTGCTGCGAAATACGTTGCGAATGAGACCTGACCGCATCATCGTGGGGGAATCTCGCGGTGGTGAAGTGCTTGATATGTTGCAAGCGATGAACACCGGTCACGATGGTTCCATGAGTACCGTTCACGCCAACGATACACATGATGCGCTGCATCGTCTGGAATTGATGGTCGCGTTGTCGGGGGCTGAACTTCCAACGTCGATCGCCAGACAATACATCGCCTCAGCAATTCAGGTCTTCGTTCACATTGCTCGTCTGAGCAGCGGGGAACGTAAGGTGATGCGAATCTCTGAGCTGACCGGTGTGGTCAACGGAGAATTCCAGCTGGAGGACGTTTTCGTCTATCGCATGGCTGGGGTCGAGAAGTCCGGAAAAATCATCGGCTCCTTTTACGCCACAGGTCATGAGCCTGTCTGTTTACGTCGTATGGCAGCAAAAGGATTCGAGATTGATACCAGAATCTTCAGCCCGCGCGAGTTGAAGGCAGGCGTGGAGTATCGAACGGATCGTTCATGATTTCGACGTAGCCTGACTGAACGGGAATGCACGCATTCGATCTTGAGATTGATCTTCTGGACGTAACATAATTATGGCTGTCTCCATCATTAAACCGCATTCGGAATTCGCAGGAATTCTTCGTGAAGACGAACGATTTTCTGTTGAGAACGATACGTCCGTTGGGAATCAGATCAACGGCTGGTTCGATCGGTTGATGCTTCAGTCCGGGCTGGAGATCGCACCTGGGACGATGTTGATTCTCAGTGTTTTCACTGGATTGACGTTCGCCGGATTTGTCTTTGTCTGGCAGGAAAACTTTCTGACGATGGCCATGATGGGATTCATCGGCTTCCTGTTGCCAAGCGTGATCGCCATGTTGATGCGGTCTCGCAGGCAGAGTCTGATCCTGCGTCAGATGCCACCCATGATTGAAGAACTGGCACGTGCTGCGCGTACAGGGCGAAGTCTTGAAAACTGCCTCGGCATCGTGGCTTACGATACTCCAAATCCCCTCGGGGCCGAGTTGCGACATTGTACCCGAAAGCTGGCGTTGGGTTTGAAGCTCGATGAATCGTTGCAGGAACTCCCAAAGCGAACAGGACTGGTGGCGACGAGCGTGCTGGCGACAGCGTTATCCGTTCACCGTCAGACAGGGGGAGACCTTGTCGCTGTGTTGTCACGTCTGGCGATGACTCTTCGTGACCGTATTCAGTTTCAGGGACGTCTGAAAGCGGCAACAGCAGCGAGTCGTGCCACTGCGATTTTGATGATCACATTGCCACCAGCCATTATCGCATTCTTCGTGTTCCGCGATCCGAACTATCTCACCGAGTTGTTCGATTCAACATGGGGGTTGCGTACGACAATCATAGCCTTCGTACTGGAAGTGATCGGCGTGGTTTGGGTGATTCGAGTTCTCCAGACCAGCCAGCGTGGATAGGAACATCGATCCGATTCGACCTGTTTCTCTGTGTGTGTGTTTGAGTGATTGAATGATCGGGAACTCCCGGTTGGTTACGTCCTGCGTCATCAGGTGATGAGTCATGTTCCAGTTTCAACTTTCGCCACAACAGATCAGCATCTTGATGATCGGGGGCGGCGTCGCCGTGACGTTGTACCTGGTTTACAAGCTCATGCAGTGGTTGTTCCAAGGGCGTAAAGCCGACTCTGACGCTCCGAGAGTGAAGCCGGTTGCCAAGGTCAAATCCAAGGCCGCAGACAAATCTTCGAAACCAGTCAAAGGGTCACCTGAGACGGTCTCTCCCGTCGCTGCCCCTCCTGCTGCAGTGACTCCGGTTGCAGTGACTCCAGTTTCAGGCTCAGCCAGTGCGGCACCTGTTGAATCGTCATCTGCTGCACCAGTGATGGTTGCCTCACAGGCAACTCCGAATGGCGGAAATCAAGAGACCGTATCGCCAGTCGGATCGCCTCAGCGTGAATCGGGAGCATTCACTTCTGCATGGCCGACAGAGCCCAAATTTACTGAGAAGCGAAATCTGTTTGAAGATGCTGGCGTTGAATACCCTTATGCCACAGGTGAGGACTACCGGTTTGGCAGCGTGACTCCGATTTTGTCTGAGCTGATGCCATCGACAGAAGAGGGGCGTCGCGAGCAAACCAAGGTCTTGCGAAACGCAGGTTACTTTGAACCGCATGCCTGGCAGAACTTCTCCGCACTACGTTATCTCGGACTGATTCTGCCGATTCTCTTCTTCGGAGTCTTACTCGTTTTCGTTCCGGAAACATGGGAACCGATTGTGATTGGGTGTGTTGTCGTTGGACCAGCGCTCGGTTGGGCGTTACCGGCACTGTGGATCCGTCGAAAAGCGGCTGACCGTCTATTGCAGATCGAACAGGCGATGCCGGACATGCTTGACCTGTTGAATATGTGCGTGTCGCAGGGGATGACTGTGGCTCGTTCGTTGGGCCGCATCAGTCGTGAGTTCCTTCCGGTCTATCCGGCGTTGTCAAAGGAGTTGCAAATCGTTGTCGAACAGGCACGTGTTGGAACCTTGCCGCACGCGTTAAGAAACTTCAGCGATCGTGTCGACCTTCCAGAAGTCCACTCATTCACGTCGCTGCTGGCACAAACTGAACAGCTGGGAACAAGCGTTTCAGAAGCGTTGGGCGAGTACAGCGACGGGATGCGAGAGAATCAGCGTCAGCGAGCGGATGAGAAGGCGAACGCAGCGACATTCAAGCTGCTGTTTCCGACGGTGTTGTGCCTGATGCCAGCGGTGTTCTTGTTGTTGATGGGACCAGCGGTGATCGAGTTAAACGACTTCTTCGCTCGCGGGGGCGTCGGAGGGTTGAACCGACCGGCGAATCAGGCGATTGACGCCCAGCGTTAGGCCTGACGGCGCAAGCTCAATGCGAATGCTGATGTTGCTGACTGACAATAAAACAGGCGTTCCCGATCATTTGTCGATCGGAAACGCCTGTTTCTATTTTAATCTCGAACTGATTTCCTACCGAACTCTTTTCTTACTTCGCTTTCGCCTCATTCATCGCTTTGCTCAGGGCCGGGAAATAAGGTTCGAAGCCTTTCTGATGGCTTGCCTTTGGAAGAATGATCAGGTTGAGTGGTCCCTGAATCTGATTCACCGTTGAAAAGATTCCTTCCGGCGGGCAGGTCACGTCAATCAAGCCAACGACGATCATGGAAGGGCACTTGATCTTTCTGGCGAAGTTCATCGCGTCGAAGTAACGTGACGCCTCCATTGTTTTCGCTTCGTCGCGTTGACGTGAAGGATTCGACCAGTTCGGCCAGCCTGGGGCACGTCCAGACAATGTCCCTGTGTGATCGCACCCGGCAGGAACATTGCCTGCCATTGCTGTCACTTTGGGGTGGAATCCAGCCGTGACGAGTGAGAGATATCCTCCCTGACTGCTTCCGTGAACGAAGACGGTCTTCTGGTTCCAGTCAGGACGTTGAGTGAGGTACTCAACAGCGCGATAGCAGCTGAGAAAGACTGGCAGGAAGTAGCTGGTTTCGCGATCCTCGTTGCCGATGGCGAAGTAGTCTTTCAGTTCGTTCTGAGATTTTTCCGCATAGAAAGCGGATGGTTGATCAATCGGCAGATCGTGTGCTGAGATGTTTAATGCGAGCCAGCCGTTCTTGGCCGGCCCGACAACCCAGTCACGGCTAAGCGGATAAACACCTGCGTACTGCACCTGCAGCATTGCAGGGAGATTTGTTTTGCCAGCCGGTTTAGCAAGTTGTCCCTGAATCTTCTTGCCGCGAATGTTATCGAAGGTGATCTTGTAGTATTCAATCTCCGGGTTGCCGATGTCGATCTTCTCCAACTGTGCGTTCATTGGAACCGCTGCCAGTTCTGCGAGTTTCTCACTCCAGAACTGATCGAAATCGTCAGGCAATGGCTTCGACTCTTTGATCTCCTTGGGAGAGAAGACTGCTCCTCCATCTTCGTTCAGGACTGTTTTTGTTCCGGTTGGCGTGAACGACGTACGGATCAGCAGAACGCCGGGGTCTTTGCGTGAAGACTGAATTGATGCAGAGCCATTTTCCAGTGGAACTGCCCCAGAGCTGATCTCGTTCAGCCCTCCGGAAAGAACTCGGTAATTTACGATTCCAGCAGGGGCAGGGCCGTCAGTGTTCTTGACTTCGACTTTCCAGGTCACTGTTTGCCCGGCCTGATAAACTCCGGTGTCACGATCAGGAGTCACATCAATCGTGAGGCCAGCGGTCGCGACCGTCGGTAGCAGAAAGCAGGCAAGCAACGTAAGCAATCTTGGCACAGGAACCCTCCCTTGATTGAAACATCGAAAAAGCGTGTCGGTGTCAGTCTAAGGCGGTCTCTTCGAATATGTAACTCTGCTGATGCTGCGTTCTCCATCTGCATTGAAGGCCAATACCGACGAAGAAGATACTCATTCAGGTGAAGATGATTTCGCGCTGAGCGCAAAAGCAAACCGAGCGGCACTTCAAGGGGAAGTGCCGCTCGGCGGAGAAACAAATTGTGGTGATTGAGTTGCCAGTTGAGAATTACTTCTGGGCAACTGAGAGTTCTGGGCCTTGAGCAGCGTTGATGTCAGTTGCGGAACGACGCGTTGCACGCCATCCAGCGACTTTGATGACGCTGTTGTTTTCTTCTGAAGTTGCGATTGGGCCGTCACCTGGAATTGGAGCAGCGTTGGTTGGTGCTGGCTCGGTGTGGCGGAAGGTTGGGTTCTGCAGTGGGATTTCCTGAGAAGGAGCTGACTGCAGGCGAGTGGTGCCTTTGTCGCCTTCTGGGCGTGCTGCAGTTGGAACAGGTTCGCCGTTGCGAGCAGTGACGCCAGTGTCGCCGGTGTAGACCATGCGTGTTCGTGTTCCGACAGCAACTCGCTGAGTTGTCGTGATCGGTTCGTAAGCTGTCACGGTCTGGTCTTCGTACACAGTTCGCTGAACAGCCACTTTCTGAGTGGTGGTAACCGGGACCTGGCGGGCGACGTTGTAAGTGACCTGTCGGGTCGTTGGAACCTGAACTGTTCTTGAAACTTGAACCTGAGCCGTTGTCACATTCGGAACGAATTCACGACGAGCAACATAGTTTGGAGTGAACGCATTTCGCATTGAGTAGCTCATGCGGTTCATCTGGCCCATCAGACCTGGGCGAGAATCGTAAGCACATGGAGAATACTTTGGAATGGCCTGACAGCTTGTCTGCCAGTAGCTGTTGTTAACGGTGACAGGCTGCATTTCAACAACCTGCTGATTGACATAGCTCTGAACGTCGACTGTTCGCGGTTCGTTGACAGTCTGGTAAACGGTGACAGGGCGGTCTTCGTAGTCAGTGATGACTTTGGCGACTTTCACTGTCTTCTGAACTGGCTGCATCTGAACTGTCTGCACATCCTGATAGACCGTTTCTGTGACGGGCTTCATACAGGGGCAATCAAGTGATGCACTCTGCATTACTGGTGCAGCAACCATCTGTGGTTGCATGACCATTGGCATCGGCGCTGGGCCGCATGGGTTACAAGGATCCAAGAAACGAAACAATTGGGCATGAACTGAACCGGGCATGCCGCAAGCGGTGGCCAGCAACGTAAGTCCAGTCAAGGCCCGAGTGCGGATTCCGAACATCTGACTCTTCCTGAAAAATGAGTATTGAGGAGGGAGCTGAATCGAATTGACAGGTGATGTGAACGGGAACTGCAAGAGGAGTCACAAGTCAGTTCGCCGTGTTCGTGGGCAGGACTTTTATGGGAATAGAAAATTAGGGTCAAGATGGAGGGGAAGATCTGCCGAGGGTTGTTTTTGACTTTTGAATTTCTTGCAAAGAAGTGATTCTCGCAGTGATTTCATTCAATTTTTGCTGCAGGGGAATCTCGGAGTGAAAAGTAGGGCCCAGTCCTTGTGCGGGAACCAGAGGACAGGCAGTCTCAGTTTGCAGATCGAAGGCACCGGCGCGATACAACATGATCATGCCGTATCCGGTTCACTTGCGATTCGCCTGCGAGGGAGCAACTCACTTCACTAAGAGAGTGTTCTTGTACGAACTAATGAGAGTTGCCGGTGGTTTACATTTCTCACAGGACTCTGGCGTGTAGAATGAGAGCATGTGTCAATCAGGGTGAAGCGACTTTGACGCAGGTGTGTCGAAGTTGATTAAACAGTCAGAAGCAGGGCAGAGACGATGGCGAAGCAGCATTCCCCCCGATTTCTTGAGATTGTGACGGATGCAAAATCACGAGTGAAAGAGTGCGACGTCCACGATGTCAAACGGATGCTTGATCAGAAGGAAGAGTTCACTCTGATTGATGTCCGGGAAGAGAGTGAATTCGCGAAAGGCCGACTCCCCGGCGCAGTCCACGTTGGAAAAGGGGTCATTGAACGAGATATCGAAAAAGTCGTTCCGAACCCGGAGACTCCCCTGGTGCTCTATTGTGGAGGAGGGTTCCGCTCGGCACTGGCGGCCGATGCCCTTCAAAAGATGGGATATACCAACATCCTGTCGATGGATGGTGGCTGGAGCGGATGGAACGCCGCAGGGTTTTCAGTAGAGAGTTAACATCCAGTCACAATTGATTGGGCTGATCAGTAAGTCAATGGAGGTTGATGGGTTCCGTCGATCTTGACAGCAGAATCCGGCAGATCTACAAACAACAGATTGACTTTGATCTTCTTGCGAGTTGCAGGGAGAATATCAGGAAGTGTATTGAAAACTGATCCGATCGTCTGATCATTGAATGCGTCAGTTGTGTGCTATCTTGTTGTGAGGCCATCGTTTGTGGCTATTTGACAGCAATGCATGCAGCCGGGACGAGATCGACGGCAATTCGGAACAGAATCGGGCGCCAAGGGCTCCCTCGGTAATCTTCCCCTGACAGACAGCTTTGACTATTTCAATCGCGCCTCGAAATTTCCAAGAACTCATGTGCGGCATTGGCCGATGACAGCGAGGAAGGAGTTCCGGTTTCGGCGTCGAAGAAGGATAAAGACGGATGACCCACATCGTTGCTGAACCCTGCTTTAATTGCAAATACACGGACTGCGTCGTCGTTTGTCCCGTGGAATGCTTTTATGAAGGGGAGTCGATGCTCTACATCCACCCGGATGAGTGCATTGATTGCGAAGCTTGCGTTCCCGAGTGCCCGGTCGACGCAATCTTCCATGAAGACAATCTCCCTGAGCAGTGGGCACCATATAAAGAGCTCAACGCAGAAATGGCACCACAGTGCCCGGTTCTGACTGAGCGAAAAGAACCACTCGGCGGCGAGCCAGGCAAGTAAGGTGCGCCTCCCATCCTATCTTCCTGTTTGGCGAAAGTTCGATGCCGAAAAAGGGGATGGAGTGGCGAATCCTGCCAGTTGTGATTAGCGTAGGATTCGATAGTCGAGTACACATTTGAAATGAATCAAACAGCAGACTGGAGACATCCAGCCTGCTGTTTCTGTTTTTACAGCGAGGGCCGATGGCGCTTGATGATCTGAAGCGAACCACTCGCCAGCTGTGGAGCCAATCGGGGGACAAAATCCAACGAAAATCAGCCTCCAACTGGAATTGACAGAGTTTGCCTAAACCGAAATGCTTGCGTAAACATGCACCTCTTATTTTGAGACGAAACCAATATGTCCATTCATCCGACGGCCTTGATCGATTCTCAGGCACAGGTCGATCCTTCTGTCGTCATCGGGCCCCATGTTGTGATTGAAGGGCCTGTGAAAATCGGCCCCGGTTGTCATCTTGGCCCCGGTGTTGTGATCTATGGTCATACGACAATCGGGAGCGGATGTAAGATCCATGCGCATGCTGTGATCGGGGACCTTCCGCAAGATCGTGCGTACGCTGGCGAGGAAACTTACGTTGTCATTGGTGATGATTGCGTGATTCGCGAAGGTGTGACTGTTCACCGAGGCACCCAGAAGGGGACCGAGACGCGAATCGGCAATCGTTGCATGCTGATGACGAACTCGCACGTTGGTCACAACTGCGTGCTGGAAGACGACGTCATCATGATCAGTGGATCGCTGTTGGGCGGCCATGTGCATATCGGACGCGCGGCTGTCCTTTCCGGAAACTGTGCGGTCCACCAGTTCGTACGTATTGGCGAGTTGGCCATGATCAGCGGACTCGGAAAGATCGTTCAGGACATCCCTCCATTCTTCATGACCAACATGGTTGGTGAAATTGTTGGAGTGAATCGTGTCGGGCTGTTGCGACGCAGCTTCAGTTCGCAAGATCGTGAAGAGATCAAGAACGCGTTCAAGATCTTTTACCGTTCAGGGTTGAGTCAGTCTCAGGCGATGAAACGGGTCACCGAGGTCTCGACGAGCGATGCAGCTCAACGTCTGCTGGCGTTCTTCTCCGAGAAGTCCAAGCGAGGAATCTCAGGCTCAGCGTACACCGTTGCCGGAAAAGATGATTCCAATGAAGACCCACGAAAGCACGATGCGTAAGCAATCAGAGAAGTGATCCTATAAATAAAGAAGCCCTGGCGGGATCTGCCAGGGTTTCTTTGTTTGGCAACCGGTGATTCGGGCTATGTGCCGCTGAGAATCTGGTTCCGGAGGTAATCGCTCATCGACGTCAACATCGGATTGCCGGTTAAGTGAGCGGCGGTGGCGAGGCCGACTCCGACGACGATGATTGCCACGACAATGATCTTGGCGAAGTCCTGCCCTTTAAGGCTGCCGAGCTGATTTGGATCGTTCGAAAGGTAGGCGCTTGCTGCGAAGAACTCTTCTCCGATCAGTGTGTAATCACATGCGGCAACAAAGAAGGGGAGCTGTGCCGGCTGAGCTGTTCCTGCAATCTGAATGGCACCGATTGAGTTTCCAGTCTCGGCCAGAATGAGTGACTCAGCATAGAAGGAGCCAAGGTAGAAGCACGCAGCAGGCTTCTCGCGAACCATTTTTCCTGTGATGTGAGAGACGTAGGCAAACTGGTCATCAGTCACATAGTAAATCGTGTCTTCCTGATAAGCTTCCGGGCGACCCGCCGCAAGAAACGCATTGGAAACAGTCTCTCTCGCAGCAGTCATTACGAGTGCTTTTGAAGTCGGTGTGTCGAGGTGGCAATCAAACTCAGCGGCACGTTCGGCGACGCGGCCCAGCAGCGTCAATCCTGCAATCGTCTGCATCTCATTCATGTCCTGGACACCAGGAACGAAGAGGCAGGCGCGTCCCATTTCAGTGGCTCTCCCGACCGCTTCTTCGATGGCATCCAGACCGGCGATCTTTCGAATCTTCAACTTCATACCGGATTTAGCGAGCGCGATAAACAACATGATGCCGCCGCAGATCACGAGCGTCATGATCAATAACCAGTAGCGGCTTCCGTCGAAGAGTTGACGCGTTGGTACCGTGGGATCCGCTTCAGCAGTTCGGAGCGATGTCGATGATTCTCCGTCGGCATTCATCGCTTTGACACGAAACCAGTACGGAACGTTTCGATGCAGATCACTGACTGTGACCTGAAGTTTGCCAGCGGCAATGTCTTGAGGGGAAGGAACAACCCTATCGACTTCATGATAGAGCCCGCGATACTCGCCACTCTGCTCAATGACATACTCAGTCTCTTGTTCACCACCGGGAGGATTTGCTGGTGACGTAGCACTCACAGGGAGACCGATGGTCAACTGGATTCGTGTCCCGTTGTCATGCGGAACATCTGCCGCCGTGAGGCTTCTCGGGGGAGCTGGTGGCGCAGCAACAAGAATCCGACTGCTGCAACAGAATACGAACGCGATCAGAAGCAGGGGCGTTCTCTTGATGATTCGTCGGTGATGGCGGTGTGTGTTCATTCAACCACGATCTCCACATTGGCACGCGGGACAGTCACCGTTTTTCCGGACAGGCATTTGACCTCCAGCACTCTGGCTTTCGATCCCGAGTCAAGTCGTTGCGGTCCGATCGGGAGCTGGGTGACGGTCCCCAGTTCTCCAAAATAAGGATCACGAATCAGCCTGACTGTCGCACCAACACTCAGTTCTGCTTCCGCGACACGTTCGGCGAAATCGATCTGGCTGTTTGCTGGAAGATTCACCAAAGGAACGACGATTTCAGGGCGAAGAACCCCAGCTCGAATCTGAGTTGCGCCGTTGATCGAAGCATTCTGACCAGCGAGAGACTGCAGCAATGAGAACGTATGCTGCGCCATCGCGATATCGCCAAAGCCTTCGGTGATAATGAGGGTCAGGCCGATCTGTTCAGATCCGGTAATGGCAACACCGATGTCGTAACCGAGTATTGCTTTGAGATCTTGATCGTCGATGCCGCCAGAGATGATGCCAACGACTCCCAGGTCGCGAGCTTTAATGACAGCATCGCCATGAATTCGGCGCCCGGAAACAATGATGCACCCTGCGTGTTCCGGTTTAATCCGTTCCGGGACGAGGTCTTCATCAGGGGACGCGACCACGATCTTGAGTGGCCCATGCTGTTCGCCGCCGATCCCGAAGATCCCCTGAATAAAGGCGGCTGTTGTTTCGACAACGACTCCTTCTGGCGGAAGGACTTCGATCACTTTTCCGTCAACAAAGGCGTTGATCTGAACCGGTTGAGGAGTTCCTCTGAGAATGACCTGACCGGTCACATTGGATACCGATTCGACGATGCCGGCGATTTGCGAATGGTACGCTTTTTTGAAATATCCAAAGAGACCATTCGACTCGGCCAGCAGTTCGCCGGGTTCAACAGTTTCATCGGTCGTCTTTCGCATTGCAGAAGCGACATCGCCGGGGCTGATGCCGAGAGCATTCGCAATGTTGACAGGGAAAAGATCGCCAGGCTGGTTGGCTCTTGCAACAATCTGGTTCGCAGTGACTGTGTCGTCGACATGAACAAGAAGGTCACCCGGAATCGGTAAGACTCGTTGAACGCGGTAGTGCGTTGCGGCCTTAACCTGAAGTCCGGGTGTGTAGCTCATAGGTCACGCTGAGATCATGTTTCTGAACTCACGGAAGACGCCGTTGTCACTGCGCTGGAATTCATGCCCAGTTGTCGGCGTTCGTTTCAGATGTCTGTTTTAACGCGTCACCACCCCATCTGTCATTGTGAATCGGCGATGTTGATTCATTTTGCGCTGATCGTGCGACGTGACGCTTCTCAGCATCAGGGCAGGGGACTGCGATCAGCGGTGTCTGCGCAACCTGAGTTAGTCAATATCCGCGAACAGCGCATCAACAAAGTCGTCTGGTGAAAACACCTGCAGGTCGTCGATCTTCTCTCCGACGCCGATGTACTTCACCGGGATTCCCATCTTCTGGCGAATTGCGATGACAACGCCCCCTTTGGCGGTACCGTCGAGTTTCGTCAGGATGATTCCGGTGCATCCAGCAGCTTCACTGAACTTGGAGGCCTGACTGAGGCCGTTCTGTCCGGTCGTCGCGTCCAGAATCAACAGGCTTTCGTGTGGAGCTCCTTCCACGCGTTTGTTGATGACGCGGTGAATCTTCTTCAACTCGTCCATCAGGTTCTGCTGAGTCTGCAGGCGACCGGCAGTATCGATGATGGCGAAATCGAGTTGCTTGTTTGCTGCCTGATCGCACGCTTCAAAGGCGACGCTTGCCGGGTCACTTTGAGGTGGCTTGGTGACGATGTCGCACCCGATGCGTTTGCTCCACATTGTCAGCTGCTCAACAGCAGCCGCGCGGAACGTGTCGCCAGCGCCGAGCAGAACTTTGTTGCCAGACTTATGAAGCAGGTTGGCAAGCTTTGCAATAGAAGTTGTTTTTCCGACGCCATTGACGCCTGAGACAAGGATAATCGTCGGTCCCTGAGCCGCTTTATTCAACGGTCCGATGGGGTCATTGCTCGACCAGGATTGGGGTGTCTCTCCGATCAGAATCTCACGGAGTTTTGAACGAACGACGTCCCAGACCTTGGCTGGATCGACGGTTCGTCCGCCATATTCCTTCCGAAGTGCCTCGACGACTTCCCCGGCTGCGGTGACACCCATGTCGGTGGTGATCAGTCCTCGATAGAACTCCTCAAGCTTCGTTTCATCGAGGATTTCGCCTGATTTGAACAGGTCGCGCACATCTGTCCGCAAGACGTCCTTGGTCTTCTTCAGTGCGGATTTGAGATTGTCAAAAAGCCCCATGACTTGTGCCGTTCAAATTGTTTCGCAGTGGTCAGATTTGACGTTCAGACTGCCTTCTTCTGAAACGAAAAAACTGGTGATTGATTCTGATACCTAAATGCACTTCAGGCCGTAACTATTGAGTCGCGAGCGCCTGATACCGACGATAAGCATCATTCCATGATGCCGTGTCGCGAGGTTCGAATGTCTGCAACTCGGAAGAGTTCTTTACGACTTGCCGGATCTCGGCCAGCGAGCCGATCTTGCCTGCGGCTCGAGCCTGAATCAGGACGTTTCCGAGTGCTGTTGCTTCTGTTGGCCCGGCAATGACCGGACGACCACAGGCATTCGCCGTAAACTGGTTGAGCAGGGCATTTTTGCATCCGCCCCCGACAACGTGAATGACTTCGATCGTTTCGCCGGTCAGTTTTTCGATCCCTTCGAGAACCTCGCGATATTTCAGTGCAAGGCTCTCCAGAGCACAGCGGACAATTTGTCCTTCCGTCTCTGGGACCTGTTGCCCGTGAGTTTTGCACCACGTTTGAATTACCGTCGCCATGTCATCCGGGCTCAGGAAGACGGGGTCATTCGGTTGAACGAAGGATCGGAATGGCTCTGCCTGAGAAGCAAGATGAGTCAATTGGGTGTAATCGAAAGTGTTGCCGCTCTTGATGAAGGATTGTCGGCACTGCTGGACGAGCCACAATCCCATCACGTTTTTCAGGAGACGATACGTTCCGTCGATTCCCCCTTCATTCGTCACGTTTTGCTTCAACGCGTCGTCTGAAAGGATCGCCTGCTGTACTTCAACCCCGATCAGGGACCACGTTCCAGAACTGATGTAGGCCCAGTTCGCTGAGCCGGTTCTATCTGTTGGAACGGCGGCCACTGCTGCGGCGGTGTCGTGTGTCGGAGGAGCGACGACATCGATCCGTCCGAGGCCAGTGGCGTGTGCGAGGTCGGCGCGAAGTTTGCCGAGATTCGTGCCCGGAGTAACGACTTCCGGCAGCATTTTTGTCGGGATCTCGAACTTCCGTAAAAGATCAAACGCCCAGTTTCGACGAATCGGGTCAAAGAACTGAGTGGTCGTTGCGTTTGTGAACTCGACGACTTTGCTGCCGCAGAGGAGCCAGTGGAAGAAGTCCGGAATCAGCAACAGCTTGTCTGCCATCGCCAGTAATTCCGGGTCCTTCAGCTGCATCGAAAGCATCTGATACAGCGTATTGATGGGCATGAACTGCAGCCCGGTTGCGGCAAAGATCTCCTTACGCGAAACACGAGTGCAGGCATGTTCCAGAATGCCGTCAGTGCGAGGGTCCCGATAGTTGTACGGCTGACCAAGCATCTGGTCCTTGGCAGACAGAAGAACGTAATCAACGCCCCAGGTGTCGACTCCAACTGAGATGATCTTGTTCCCGTGTCGCTGGGCTGCTGCGGAGAGTCCGGTCTGGATTTCTTTCCAGAGTCCGATGAGATCCCAGCGTCGAGTCCCGGCAACGTCCACCGGTCCGTTTGGAAACCGGTGGAGTTCCTCCAGGTGGATTTCATGTCCATCGAACAGGCCAGCGATGACGCGGCCACTTTCAGCTCCGAGGTCGACTGCCAGATAAACTTGCTCTGCCATAATCACTCCGAATGCAGCCAGTGCCGAGTTCGCGGGATTGCCAACGTTTGCGAAGTGAGACTGGCTCATTCAGCAGGACATTGGCCCCTTCACAATGATTATTTACTCAATAATCTTGCTGATCGGGAATTCGACGATGCCGTTTGCGCCGGCGGCTTTCAGGCGAGGCACGATTGAACGCACAACGTGTTCGTCCAGAATCGTGTTCACAGCAACCCATTCCGGATCAGACAGTGATGAAACAGTGGGGTCCTTCAGGGCTGGCAGAGCGTTGAGGACTTTTTCCAGATCGCCGCGGCGGACGTTCATCATCAAGCCGACTTTTCCTTCGGCTGCAAGGCAAGACTGCAGCATCAGCGAGATGCTTTCCAGTTTCTCACGCTTCCATTCATCGTCCCATGCTCCGCGATTTGCGATCAGGCGGGTCGTGCTTTCGATGACCTGATCGACGATGCGCAGGTGGTTGGCACGCAGGGAAGAGCCAGTTTCGGTCACCTCAACGATGGCGTCAGCCAGTCGAGGCGGCTTGACTTCAGTCGCACCCCAGGAGAATTCCACATCGGCGGTGACACCGTGTTTCGCCAGATATGCCTGGGTCAGGCCGACTGCTTCAGTGGCGATTCGCTTGCCTTGAAGGTCTTGCACTGTCTGCACTGGTGAATCTTCTGGAACGCACAGCACCCAGCGAACAGGGCGACGGCTGGTCTTGGAGAAGACCATTTCGCAGACTTCATGGACATTCGCCTGCGTCTCCATTACCCAGTCGTGTCCGGTGATCCCGGCGTCCAGAATGCCGTCTTCGACATATCGAGCCATTTCCTGAGCCCGAATCAGGAGACACTCGATCTCTGGATCGTCAATCGATGGGTAGTAAGAACGAGAGTTGAATGTGATGTTGTAGCCAGCCTTCTTGAACAGGCCAGCACAGGCTTCCTGTAAACTTCCGGCGGGAATACCGAGCTTCAACACTTCATTCGACATCGTCGCTTCCTCAATTCGTTCAGCGCAACACGGAAAAGTCCGCTTGCTCTGATTCTGATAGTTCTAAAACAAGCCCTGTGAGATTGGTCCGTCTACGTTTCTGCGTTCGTTACTTCTTGCCGTAGACAGTTGCCGGGTCAAAGATCCGTTCTCCTTCGACCGTTGATTCCTGAGTTGCAGGATCAATCCGGCGGAAGAAACAGCTTTGATACCCTTCATGGCAGGCGGCCCCACCAATCTGATTGACTTTGACGAGCAGGGTGTCTGCGTCGCAGTCATAATAGATCGATTTCAATTCCTGAACGTTTCCGCTCTCTTCACCTTTTCGCCATAACTTTTGGCGACTTCGGCTGTAATAACAGACTCTGCCTGTTTTTAATGTTTCCTCATACGCCTGTTGATTCATGTAAGCCAGCATCAGCACTACGCCGCTGGATTCATCTTGGGCAATGACTGGAATCAGGTCGATTTTCTGAAAATTCGGTCCACTCACGGGACGATATCCTCATCTCAAATTAATTGAAAACAGCTGCGCCTCACCATGTCAGCCATTTACGATGTGTGGCGAACTTCATGCGGACTACGAGGGCCACGACGGATTTACAGGTTGCAGGAGATCCGATCGACCCGGCTGAATTCATTGAATTCCCATGAATGTAGCACGAGAACCGTCGTCTCTCTACCGGATGCCAGCTGGAACACTCCTGATTTGCAGGCAAGGAGGTAGTTTGAGGGCTGCCAGGTGTTTCGGCAATGCCTCACAGAGCGGTTTTCGTGTTGATTCATCCGATGAAAGCTCGCTGTCAGGTCTTATCGTGCCGATTTCGTCGGTCGTAACCAGTGTCGCTGTCGGGAATGTTGACGCGCGGAGTGTATTGCCGAGAACTAGAGTGAAAAGCGATTGTGTGGATTCTGGAGTAAGAAGGCCGGTTCGGCTGTCGAGTCCGATTCCGTGGAAGAGTCCTTTGCAACTGCTGGCACATTTTCTACTATTCAGCCGGTCGTTTCGGGCGAAATTTGAATTCTTGGGTTCTCAGGACGGATTGATTCATGGCAGCTAGCGATGGCGGAAATATCACTTGGCACGAGCACAAGGTCAGCAGCGACGCTCGTAAAAACTTGAACGGACACAAGACCGCCGTGATCTGGTTCACCGGATTGAGCGGATCAGGCAAGAGCACAATTGCCAATACCGTTGATCACAAGCTGCACGAGCAGGGCATTCGTACCTACGTTCTCGATGGCGATAACATTCGCTTCGGGTTGAACAAAGACAAGAAATCCCTCGTTGAAAAGTGTGGATACAGCGAAGACGCTGGTGCTCGCTTCGGTGTCGGCTTCTCAGCTGAAGACCGCATGGAAAATATCCGTCGTATCGGAGAAGTTGCGAAACTGTTCTCCGATGCAGGGATCATCACCCTGACAGCATTCATTTCTCCATACCGTATGGATCGCGATGCTGTTCGCGCAATTCTGCAGCCAGGCGAATTCATCGAAGTTCTGGTCGATGCGAACGTTGAAATCTGCGAAACCCGCGATCCAAAGGGCCTCTACAAGAAGGCTCGCGCTGGCGAAATCAAAGGTTTCACCGGGATCGACGCTCCTTACGAAGCCCCAGAAAAGGCTGAAATCGTTCTCGATTCCAACAGCAAGGGAATCGACGAGCTCGCAGATCAGGTCGTTGAGTACCTGAAGGCAAACGGCTACCTGTCACGCTAGTCTGACCGGTTTCTGGCTTAGGCCACAAGCCCCGGCAGCCTTGTAACTGCTGTTGAAGATGTGAAGGCCGCACGGTGAGTCCGTGCGGCCTTTTTGCGTTTGAGAGGGAGATTCGCTGCTCCGTTCCCGAGATGCAGGTGATTGGGGGAATTATCCTGCGTCAGCGTGCTGGAACCTGTTGTCCGGAGATCGCTGTGTGAGCCCTGAAGGTGCAATGGGCACTTCGGCGAATCTGGGGGTGCTTCTTGTGTGTCGAATGTACGGCAAGTTGCAGGTGTGGTGCCGTTCTGTTGCGCCCCGATTGAAAATAATTTTCGATTGAGGCGATTTCGCGTGCGAAGTTCAGGGAAAACATTGGCGAAACGTTGATTTGCTCATTCGTTGAAGTGGCTGGATGCGTGTTGCCACTGGTGTGTAAATCGCGTTTCACTAGGGAAATTGCTGGGTTTTCTGCAAAACACAAGAGGCTGTTCCTGCCTTCGTGAAGAGGGCGGCGTGCCCCTGTGTTTGAGGGGGATTTGAGTGAACCGGCAGGGGCTGAGGTGCGTTCGGCCGCATGATTTCCGCGGAAAATGTGCTCTTTTTGTGTGGTTTGAATGCCTTCAATAATTGACAATGAGTATCCGTCGGAGTCTACTTACCCAGCAATTCACGGATACATTTCCTCTTGGATGCCATTTTGAAAGGAGCCACAATGGCTGATAAGCCGTTGACAAAGACACAGATTCTGAACGAGCTCTCCGAGCGAACCGGTGTTTCCAAGAAAGACATCGCAGACGTTCTTGAGAAGCTTGAAGGTCTGATCGAAGAGAGCCTGGGCAAAAAAGGGCCAGGGGCATTCACACTCCCAGGTCTGCTGAAAGTTGCAATCAAGACTCGTAAGGCTCAGCCTGCACGAACCGGACGTAACCCACAGACCGGCGAAGAGATTCAGATTCCAGCGAAGAAAGCAAAGAAGGTCGTGAAAGTGACCGCTTTGAAGAAGCTGAAAGAAATGGTTCACTAAGCCTGACGGCTTTCATGTGAATCGCTCGCTTTTGTTCTCGCACAGTCATTGCCATTGAGTCTGACTTGATGGTGTGTGTGAGTCTCTGGTGAGTCAGGGCGTTTGCTGCGTCCTTGAGGAGATCAATATTTGCGCAACCCCGGCCAAATGGTCGGGGTTGTTCGTTTTCGGCAACGATGCTCGGCGGGGCAGAGTGGGGATGTTACTGCGTTTGCAGGCATTCGTTTTCGGCTTCCGTGAATCAGTTGTTGTGAACTTCCTGCAGGACATTGTGGTTCGTGGTGATCTCGCCAGTGTTGTTGGTTTTTGCGATTGCGTCGAGAAGGGTGTGCAGAGTTCCGGTTAGGGTTTTTGCAACCGTTTGAGTTGAGAAAAGACTGGCAATTCATCAGAAATTCGACTGGCGGGCGCGATGTTGGGGTGAGGCTGTGGATGCCGTCATTGACAGCTTTTAGACATGGGAACACTGTTCAGAAAATTTGTGGATCGCCGCAATTGTCGACTCTGCAACATGATTTCGGTGTCTCGCCTCAGGATAGCGAAGATCCGCTTCGATTTAGGTTTGACTACGGCCACCGTCCGAGTAGGATCACCCTCGTTGAGTTGAGTAATCCATCAAGAGGCGTCGCCCGTTCTGACGATGCCTCGACAGTTATCCAGCGACAATCCGCAATTCCGTCGGGCCTGTGACATTCGGTGGGAATGGAAGCAGAGTCATGATGCCAGCGGCAGAATTCGTTTCTGCTTTGGTGTGCGTGCGCTCATGCATATTCTTCGCCGTTGATTTCAGAGTCAGATGCAATTGTGGATGAAGTCCGCCTAAAGGGTTGCAAG